>JAACPL010000013.1 GCA_009995495.1 Candidatus Falkowiibacteriota bacterium | reverse complement strand
AAAATAATTCAAAAATTGAGCAAGGTTCGTAAGTCTTGCTCTCCCTCTAGAGACGCATATCTCTACTGATGAGTCCAAAAGGACGAAAGGGTATATCTTAATATAAAAATAAATATAAACAACAATCACCCAAATAAATTTGGGTGATTGTTTGTTAGTGGACCCCAAGGGATTCGAACCCTTGACCCCCTGCTTGCAAAGCAGGTGCTCTAACCAGCTGAGCTAGGGGCCCGGAAAAAATAATCCGAGCAACAACTATCACTGCTAAAAATATTAAATTAAGTCTAAGATAAAGTCAAGTTTATAATTGGTTATATTTTAATAATGGTCCTAAAAGCCAACCCATAAAACTGCCACCACTTCCAGTGATAAAAATTATCCCTAAAAATAAAAAAACAAAACCAATTAATTTGTAGCCGAGTCTTGAGCCGCCAGATGATCCGAATTTATCTTCAAACCAATCAATGCTGCCAAAATTATTTAAAAACCATTCAGTCTTGACTGTTAAAAGTCCTCCGATGCCTAACATTACTAAGCCGAGTACTATGTTCATATTTTTTAAATATTATTTAAAACAATTTTATTTTATATAATTTAAAGGATTATATCTAGTTCCATTAATAACAACTTCAAAGTGAAGATGAGGACCGGTTGAACGACCGGTTGAACCCATAGCCCCAATATTTTCACCTTTCTCCACAGTATTTCCAACTTTAACATATAAGACTGATAAATGACCATATCTAGTCTTCTTACCATTACCGTGATTTATTAAAATTGTGTTACCATAACCGCCGTTCCAGCCGGTTGCAGCAATTTCAACTGTGCCCGCTTCGGCGGCATAAATTGCAGTTCCAATTTTATTAGCGATATCAAGTCCGTTATGAGCCCAAGAGAAATATTGAGTAATTTTTTTACCTTCAGTTGGCCACACCATATCATCGCCGCTAGCCTGAGCCGCCGGAGCTTTAACTAAATCTTTAATTACGGAGACGCCGGTATATGACGGAGCGACTGGAGCTTTTGGAATTGCAGCTAATATCTTAGTTGCTCCCGGTAGAATTAATTTTTGTCCGATTTTTAAAGAATCATTAACAGCAACATTGTTGTGAGTCGCAATATCTTCACTTTCAATTTTATAAGTATTTGCAATTTTTGATAAATTGTCACCCGATTTAACGCTATAAAGCAATCCGCTAAAAGGCAGGATACTTAGAGTATCACCAGGACGAATTAAACTATAGTTTCCGAGATTATTCGCCCACAAAACCGTGTTGACTGAAACTCCAAAACGATTAGCAATTGAAGAGACGGTGTCGCCTAGTTGTACGACATAATCAATTACCTCAGTTCTTGTCTGGCCGCTAGTGATATCAGTTGTTGTCTCGCTGAAATTTTGTGGTTTTAAAATTAAATCACTTGAATCGCTAAGTCTTAATAATGAGGGCTGTGTCTTATCAGCATCTTCTGAATTTTCTGGTTTAAGTATTTTATCTTTACTAACCACGCTTTCTTCTTGAATTGGTTTTTGTCTAGCGTCTACTAAAATAGCAGGGGTTAATACTTCCTCAACTAAAATATCCTCTATATTAGTATCAAAATCTGAAAAAATTAAAGCTGCTGCAGTAGTTTTTGAAAGCTTAGCATTAGCCGCTTTTACCCCTTGATTAGGAAGAAAGTTGGAAATCGTTAAGATAAATAAAAAAATTAAAATAGCACTACCCGTCATTTCTTTTGATAAGAGCTTCTTTAAAGGCATACCAGCTAACTCATTTTTTTTGAAACGAAAAATTTTAAAGTAGATTGCAATTAATAAATCATAAAATAGAACGCGAGCGAGTAAGCGAAAAAATATAAAAATCACTCTTATTATCGCTGAGATTATTTGTGCAAAAAAACGAACGACCTTTACTGTCGTCAAAGCTATGTCTATAAAAAATTTTTTTATTTTTAAGTTTATTTCTTGTTTGATATTTTTTCTTTTAAATGTTTATTCTACTATAATTGAGAAAGAGTTTTTTGACCCATAAGCCTTGGCACCATTTGCACAATAATTTTTGATATTGTTTTTAAAATAAGGCGGCTTGGTTGCTTGGATTTTACCGATAATAAAGTAGCTAAGCGCCATAATGAAAGCGGCTTTAGTTTCTGAGCTTGTTTTTATTTCCCAGCGTTGTTTTTTCTCGCCAAAAAATTTATTTTCACCAAAACTAATTATTAATTCTTTTTCCCAAGGAATGACAAATTTGGCGTGACGCGCCTCACCTTGACTAAAAGCTCTAATTGATAGACGGGGGCCAAAAAGCTCATGTCTTTTTATTTCTAGCATTGGCGCAATATCACAAAAGTCATCAGGAAGGATAAAACTATAAGCTTTATAATTAGCAAAGTCCTGAGGAAAAGGCAAGGCTTTTAGAGTTGCTAGAATTTTTTTAGGATCTCCGTTTTCTGCTCCTAAAATCATACCTAAGTAAGTTGAAACGTTATAAGTATAAGGCTCTCTTAGTTTTTTAAAGATAAAAACTTTATCCGCTATTTTAGCAGCGCTTGAATTGGGAGCACAGCTAAAAAGGATAGTTTTTAAGCCAATTTTTTTAGCTAATTCTATCTCCCAGACGGAGTCTTTTTCGCCAGAAGCAGAGATAATTAAAGCCTCTTTGATAAGTTTTTTGGAGATTAAAACTTTATATTCTTTGAGAATCTTTTTGACATTACTTTCATTGGCAAAAACAGCCGCCTGATTTCTAAAAATAACTTGGCCAGCATTATAAGCATTGCCGCTACCAACAATTATTGGCATAGCGTGAAATAGTTTATTTGGGAAATTTGGCCGCTCTTTAATGAAAAGTTTTAAAGCCGCCAACACACTTTCATCTAAATTTGGGAGTTTTTCCTCTTTAAGTTTAGATTTATTTATTGTCTTTTTCATATTATTATAATGTAAAACCTATAATTGCTAAGTTAGTGATATTTAAATATAGTTTAGCACATATTTTATTATAATTCATCTTGATTTTTATTTCAATTTAGGTTATAGTTAAAATTACAAAACCTTCAAATTTGAACAAAAATAATTCTGGAGGTAATTTTGTTGTTTTTTTAAGATAATGTTTTTAAATATGTCAGGACACTCAAAATGGGCGACTACGTATCGCCAAAAAGCAATAATTGATGCTAAAAAAGGAGCGATTTTTACTAAATTTGCTAACTTAATTACAATTGCCGCCAAAAAAGGTGGTGATATTGAGGCTAACCCGGCTTTACGAGCTGCAATTGATAGAGCAAAAAGCGTTAGTATGCCTAAGGATAACATTGAAAGATCAATTAAACGAGGGACCGGAGAATTAGCTGGTGATCAAGTTGAAGAATTATATTATGAGGGCTTAATTCCGCCCAATATTCAAATTATTGTTAAATGTGTAACTGATAATAAAAATCGGAGTGGCGCTAGCGTTCGCCACATTTTTACTAAAAATGGCGGTGCTTTTGGAACAGTTTTATGGAATTTTGAACAAAAGGGGGTTATTCAAATAAATAATGAAGATTTTAATGTAAGCGGTTTAGATGTTGAAAAGTTAGAGCTCGAGTTAATTGATGAGGGGATTAGTGATTTTATTAGAGAAGAGGGAGGATTTATGATTCATACTGAGCTTAGTAGTTTACAAAAAATTAAAGAATTACTTGAAGCGAAAAATCTTAAACTTGAATCAGCTGAAATTGAATATCTTGCTAAAGAGCAAATAACCATTGATGAAGAATCTACCGAGAAGCTCGATAAAGTTTTTTCTGAGCTAGAGGATAACGAAGATGTAGGGGATTATTATAGCAATGTAATTTAAATTAATTTATGGCTAAAATAATTTTAGGACTTGATCCTGGGATTGCCGATACTGGTTATGGAATAATAAGTTGTGAAAAGGGTAAGCTTCTTTGTTTAGCTTATGGCTCAATTAAAACTGAAGCTAAAAAAGATTTGTCTAAACGTTTAGAAATATTAGATTTTGAACTTAAAAAATTGATTAAGAAATATCAGCCAGAAGTTGTGGCCGTTGAACAGTTATTTTTTAATAAAAATGTTAAAACCGCTTTAATTGTCGGTCAGGCAAGAGGAGTTTTATTGTTAAGAATTAAAAAAAGTGGACTTAAAATGTTGGAATTTACTCCCGGACAAGTAAAACAAGCAGTAGCTGCCTATGGACGCGCTTCTAAAAATCAGGTTCAAAAAATGGTAAAAATAATTTTAGGCTTAAAGAGCTTACCTCAGCCAGATGATGCTGCCGATGCCTTGGCAATTGCTATTTGTTCCTCAAGCTTTAAATAAATTTATGGCAAAAAAGTTAAAAATTGTTCATATCGCTTCTGAGGTCGCCCCTTTTTCTAAAACTGGTGGGCTTGGTGATGTCTCTAGAAGTTTACCTAAGGCGCTTAAGCGTCTTGGTCAAGAGGTGATGATTATTACTCCGCTTTATGGCAAGGTGATTGATAAAAAAACTTATAAATTAAAGTTACTTCTTAAAGGAATTGATTTAAAAATTAATAGTCGGGAGAATATTAAAGTTAATTATTGGCGTGGATATTTAATGGATGATTTACCGATTTATTTTGTTGAGTATCAAAAATTTTTTTCTCAGTATAAAAAACTTTATGGTTCTAAAAATGAGAATGCAAGATTTTTGGTTTTTTCTGTTGCTGCTTTAAAGCTATTATCACTTTTAAAATTTCCGGCCGACATTATTCATTGTCATGATTGGCAGACCGGACTTATTCCTTATTATTTAAAAACTGATTTCCGTTATTCTAAAACTTTAAGAAATGCTAAAAGCATTTTTACTATTCATAATTTAATTTTTCAATTAGGGCATAATTGGTGGGAGATACCCTTAGCGGAAAAAGACTATGGTCGGACTAGAGTCCCGCATCTTGATAACCCGGAATTAGAAAGAATAAATTTTGCTAAACGAGCGATTCTTTCGGCTGATGTTATTAATACAGTTTCTGAGCGCTATCGTTCAGAAATTATGACGAAAAAATTTGGCCAGGACCTTCATCGAATTTTAAAAAATCGCGAAGCTAAACTTTTTGGAATTATTAATGGTATTGATTATAATACTTATAACCCAGAAAAAGACTTGGGCTTAAATAGCCAATACTCTTTTTTAAATCATAAGGAAGCTAAAGAAAAAAATAAACTTTTTTTACAAAAAAGAGTTGGTTTACCTGAAAATTCTCAAGTACCAATTTTATGCACTACTTCACGAGTAACTTTTCAAAAGGGTTTTAATTTAATTTTAAAAATTTTAGAAAGCCTTGTTAAGCTTAATGTCCAAGTCGTTTTTATGGGCGATGGCAACCAAGAATATATTAAGCCAATTAAAAGATTACAAAAAAAATATCCTAAAAATATTGTTTGGCTACCTTTTCGTCAAAGTTGGGAAACTTTGCTTTACGCCGGAAGTGATTTTTTTCTTTTGCCTTCTAACCACGAGCCCTGTGGTATCAACCAGTTAATTGCTATGCGTTATGGTTGTATTCCAATTGTTAGAGAAATTGGTGGTCTTTATGACACGGTTGAAAATTATAATCCAACGACTAAGAGGGGGAATGGTTTTACTTTTAAAACTGAAGATTCGGGCACTTTTTTTGTCGCTATTATTAGAGCTTTGGAAAATTATAAACACAAAAAATCCTTTGAAAAGCTTGTTAAAACAGCAATGAAAGAATCAAATAGCTGGGAAATTCCGGCAAAAAAATATTTAGAACTTTATTATCAAGCACTTGATTATTAAATTATAATTAAACTTTAATTATTTTTATGATTTGGATAAATTTTTTACATCTTTACCAGCCAGCTAATATTGATGATTATCATATTCAAGAGGCTTTAAATCAAAGTTATTGGCGTCTAATTCGCTTATTAGAAGAAAACCCTGAACTACGGATGACTTTTAATGTCAGTGGTTGTTTATTGGAACGCTTAGAAGATATGGGAGAGCTTGATTTTATTAAGGCTTTAAAAAAATTAAATGATAGTGGCCGCTTAGAACTTGTTTCTTCTGCTGCTTATCATGGTTTTTTACCGCTCTTACCCGAAGAAGAAATAGTCAAACAAATAAAAGAAAATGAAATAATTTTGCAAAGATTTTTTGGTTCAGATTTTAAACCTAAGGGCTTCTTTTTACCGGAAATGTCTTACTCCTCCGCTTTAGCTAAGATTGTCAAAAGTTTTGGTTATGATTGGATTATTTTAGATGAAATTTCAACGGCTAATAAACAAATTGATTTAGAACAAATTTTTATTGATGAGACGAGCGGACTTAAAGTTATTTTTCGTCAACGTGAACTTTCTCGCGCTTATCCGCCTGATGAGATTTATCAATTATTAGCGACTAATAAAAAAGTAGCAATCAGCGCGACCGATGCTGAGCTTTATGGCTTAAGACATGAAGATCCAACGGGCGAAATGGAGAAAATCGCTGCTGACCAGAAGATTGTCACAAAAACAGTCAGTGATTATATTTATTCTTTTGCTCTAGAAAATTTATCAGCTATTAAATTAAGAGAATCTTCTTGGGAAAGCGAAGAAATAGATATTATCAAGGGTCAGCCTTTTATTCTTTGGTTTGATAAAAAAAATTCTATTCATCGTGACCTTTGGCGTTTAAGTAATCTTTCTCTAGAGCTAGGAGAAAAATTTAAAGATGATAATAATATTAAATGGCATCGCTGGCACTTAGTTAGGGGTTTAGCTAGTTGCACTTTCTGGTGGGCAAGCGCCAACGACTTTACTACTAGCTTTGGACCTTATGCCTGGAATCCTGATATTGTTGAACGTGGTTTAAATGACTTATTGCGTTCAGTTAGAGCAATAGAGAACAAGAAAAGTTTAAATGATAAATTAAAAGCGGAAACCTTAGCTCTTCGTCTTAGAAAAAACTTATGGCGTCGTCATTGGTTGAAGCATTTGGTTTAAATAAAAATAATTTTAATAAAAAGAAAATTATCTATGAATAAAATTTTGCAGTTATTGGATGAAGATTTTGTCCGTCAGTACTTTAGTCGTGAACTCTTACCACTTTATCCGGATTTTTTAGAAATCGTTTCCGTTAAAATAAAGCCTTATAAAAAATTAATTTGGCATACAACTTATCACGTTGTTATTGCTTTTGAAGTTGAATTTTTAAGCAAAACTAAAAATCGGGAAAATGTTTTTTTAGTTTGTTCGGCTCATAGCGAAGAACCAAGAGAGAACGTTTTTCGAGTTTTAAACTTTCTTCAAAATCAAGGACTTGCTAATGACTGGATAGATATACCGACGCCATTATTTTTTTCTTCTGATTTTAATGGGGTTTTTTATATTGGCTTAAAAGGAGAAAATATTTTACGACAAGTGAGAGTCGGGGGCGATATTGCGGCTAAAAAAATAGCTTTAGTAGCTAAACTATTTGCCGCTCTTCATTCTTTAGATGTTAATGAGGCACCAAACTTTAATCCTCAAAGCGCTAGAATTGCCACTGTTATTCCTGGACTTGACTCGATATTAAGAGAAATGTCGAAGCGCTATAATGGTACTTATGATGAAGACTTGCGAAATTTTTACGACTATTTTATCAGTAAAGAAGCTGAATTTTCTAAATTTGAAAAAAACTTAACCTTAATTCATGGTGACGCTCATTTGGAAAATATTATTGATACTGGTGAAGGCCGTTTAGGAATAATTGATTTTGCCGATCTTTGTCACGGTGATTTTGCTCGTGATTTAGGAACTTTTTTACAGCAATTAGAATATCGCGCCACTAGCGTTAAAACTGGTTTAAGAAATCCAGAGGAAAATGCAAGATTTAAAAAAATATTTTTAGGAGAATATATTAAAGCTCGAGACTTAGTGCTAGATGAAAACCTAAAAGAAAGAATTAAACTTTATTATGATTGGACGATGTTAAGAACAGCAACTTATTTTTTTCTGAAAGCAGAGGTTGAGACTGAGCGAGCCGAGGCTTTATTTGCTAGAGTTCGTGCTAGTTTTAAATCAGCGAACTTAGTTATTTAAGATAATTTCTTTTCCCCTTGCGAAATTTGCCTAAGACCATTAAAATTAGAAATAGAGTCGAGATTTTTAAAAATCTTTGTTAATTTGTTATTATGTCTAGAAAAAGAAAAAAACAATCAAGCTTTGAAACTGTTTCCATGCCCTCTTTGGAACTTAGTGATAAAGCAAGAAAAAGTATTTTTATTGTTTTTTTAGCGGTATTTGGTCTTATTAGCTTATTGGGACTTTTTAATTTATCTGGTCATTTTGGTGGTTTCGTTGCTAAATATTTAGGACTTATTTTTGGCTTTGGTAAATGGTTAGTGCCTTTAATTTTTCTCTACTCTTCTTTAGTTATAGCGGAAAAAGTTGGACATTATTTGCAATTTTCTAATTATTTCGGCTTGTTTTTACTTTTTATTTCTTATCAGGGCTTATTTCATTTCTTTATTCCTCAAGAAGTTTGGGAAGCTTCAGCTTTAGCTGGACGAGGGGGTGGTTATATTGGTTTATATTTGAGCCAAGCGACTAATTATGTTTTCGGATTTTTTAGCGGCGTCATAATTCTTGTCGCCCTATTTTTAATTGCCATTATTTTAACTTTTAATACTTCTTTAACAAAAATAATTGGTCGCGAATCTTACTTGGCTAAAATATTTTTGCCTTTATTTTTATTTTTTCAAGCGCTTTTTTCCGGGAAAACCAAAATTGAGTCTGAAAATGATGATGAGTATGAGGACGAAGACGAAGAAAACGGAGCTAATAAAGCTCAGGAATTTATTGATAGTGCCCGAGAAGAGGTTTTAAGTTCTTGGGCCAAAAAAGAGATAGATTATTTAGCAATTAATGGAGGAGAATCTTCTGAGGAAGAACTTAATCCAGCCGCTTTACATCAAGGTACTCTTAAGGTTCAGGAAAAAATAGTTTGGCCGAAGAAGAGAATTAAAATTGATTTGCCAATTGAGCTTTTAAATAATAAATTTTCTAAGGCGGTTGGTGGTGATATTGAAGCCAACGCGGAAAAAATTAAAAAAACTTTAGAAAAGTTTGGTATTGGGGTTGAGATGGGCGAAACAAAAGTTGGCCCAACTGTTACGCAATATACTTTTCGTCCGGCTGAGGGAGTAAAGCTTTCAAGAATTACAACTTTAAATAATGATTTATCTTTATCTCTAGCGGCTCATCCAATTAGAATAGAGGCGCCAATCCCAGGAAAATCTTTGGTTGGAGTTGAAGTTCCTAATAAAGCTAAGGCGATTGTTGGTCTGCGAGAAATTTTAGATGATGATAATTTTAAAAAAAGAAAGAATAATTTAATGATTTCTCTTGGTAAGGATGTTGCTGGCACGGTTTGGCTTTATGATTTAACCAAGATGCCTCATCTATTAGTTGCCGGAGCAACTAATTCTGGAAAATCAGTTTGTTTAAATGCAATTATTATTTCTTTACTTTATCAAAATAATCCTGATGATGTACGTTTTATTATGGTTGACCCAAAGAGAGTTGAGCTCCCAACCTATAATGGAATTCCACATCTTTTAACTCCGGTTATCACTGATGTTAATAAAACTATTAACGCTTTGAAGTGGTGCTTGAATGAAATGGATAGACGTTATGATTTATTAAATAAATCTGGTAAAAGAAATATTCAATCTTACAATGCAGTGACTAAAGAAAAATTACCTTATATTATTTTTATCATTGATGAATTAGCTGATTTCATGATGACTAGCGGCAAAGAAATGGAAGCAGCCATTATTCGTTTAGCACAAATGTCCCGAGCAATTGGTATTCATCTTATTTTAGCCACCCAAAGACCGAGCGTTGATGTTATTACTGGTTTAATTAAAGCTAATATTCCAACCCGTATTGCTTTTTCGGTTGCTTCTTTAGTTGATTCTAAAACAATTTTAGATTCATCGGGCGCGGAAAAACTTTTAGGTCAGGGGGATATGTTATTTTCTGCGGCTGAATTTTCTAAACCAAAAAGAATCCAAGGTGCTTATTTAAGTGATGAAGAAATTAATGATGTTGTTAATTATATTAAAGAAAAAAGTGGTGAAGCCGAGTATCTTGAAGGTGTTACCGATAGACAAAAAGTTAATGGTAATGCCGGGATTGGTTTAGACGGAACTCATGGTGATGAAGATGAGTTATTTGAAGAAGCAAAAGAAATAATTGTTAAGGCCGGCAAAGCTTCCACTTCAATGCTGCAAAGAAGACTTTCTATTGGTTATGGTCGGGCAGCTAAAATTTTAGATATGCTTGAAGAAGGTGGTATTATTAGTGCTTCTAATGGCTCAAAACCAAGGGATGTTTTAATCGATAGTGGAGACTATAATTCTGACAGAAACTCTTTAAGCGGCATCCCGATTCATAATCGTGATAATTTTAGAGCTCCAGAAAGTTATTTTTCCTCAAGTCATGATCATGATGATGAAGAGCTTGACGGTAGTGATGATGGTATTTTGGTTTTTAATAATAAAAAGGCAGTGGAAACTGAAAACAAGGATGATGAAGCTGAAGAAAATTTAGAAGATCCAGAAGATGAAATTGAAGAAAAAAACGCCGCTGAACTTTTATTAGACGAAGAAGAAGTTGAAGAAGTAATTGATGACGAGGATGAGATTTTAGAGGATATTAGAAATAAAGATGAAAAAAAACAAGAGCCAACTAATTCTTCTACTGAAAAAACTTTACCTTTTGAAGAAGATGATGAGATGTTTTTTTCGCGTTAATTAAATTTAAATATATGAAGATGAACAATTTTGAAAACCCAAGAGACATTATTAATAAAGAGGGCTTAGCTAGTGAAGAAAAAATAGCACCCATAGAAAATGCTAAGGTTGCTCAGGAACAACTTAGTGAAATAAAAAGTGACTTTGTAAAATCAAAAGTTTTGCAAAAAGAAATATCAGATAAGATTGATAAATATATTAATGATTTATCCGACGCTATGAAGAGCCAGGAGCATTATCAAAAAGAATTAGAGCTACATGAATTACAAGCGGAATTAACTTCAATTATTTTTAGAATTGAAGACAAAATTGAACAACTTAAGTTTATACTTTCGGCGATGAATAAAATTAAAGATTTAAACCAAATATCAACACAAAATTAAACCTAAATTAAAAATGCTTAGCTTGCTTAAAAAACTAATTCCTCAAAAATTTTTTAAAATTATAAGCCCAGCTTATCATTTTATTTTGAGTTTTTTTGCGGCTTTTATTTACAATTTTCCTAGCCGCCGTTTAATTATTATTGGCGTTACGGGAACGGCTGGGAAAACTTCAACTGCTTATTTAATTAAAAAGATGTTAACTGAATCTGGTTACAAAACCGGCATGACTTCGACTGCTGTTTTTTCCGATGGGGAAAAAGAATGGTTTAATGATAAGAAAATGACAATGCCGGGTCGTTTTTTTATTCAAAAGATTTTGAAGAAAATGTTAAAAAATTCTTGTGTTTATGCTGTTATTGAAACAACCTCAGAAGGAATTAAACAATTTCGTCATCGTTTTATTAATTATGACACAGTTTTATTTACCGGAATTTATCCAGAACATATTGAATCTCATGGCAGCTTTGAAAAATATAAAAAAGAGAAGGGGAAACTATTTGCTCACTTAAAAAAATGTGGCGTTAAGCATTTGGATGAAAACAAAAAGGTTGTAAAACCGGGAAGTCAATTAAAAAAATTAGATTTCAGACGTCTTAATAAAACCATTATTGTTGATGGTGATGACGCGGAGGCGGAATATTTTTTAAATTTTTGGTCGGAAGCAAAAATCATTTGTTCTTTTCAGTCTGAAGATTTTTTAATGGATTTAAAATCTAAGATAAAGCCAGAGAATTTAAGTAATGATTTAAGTTTCGTTCTTGGCCGTGATATTGTAGTTGATGCTCAAGGAACTAGTCTGATTATTAATGATGAAAAAATAAATCTAAAATTACTTGGTGATTTTAATGCTAAAAATGCAATTAATGCTTATGCTCTTGGTCTTAATCATAGACTTGATAAAAACCAAATTAAAGCCGGGCTTGAAAGCGTTAAGGCTTTAGCAGGGAAGCTTGAAATAATAGATCTTGGCCAAGATTTTAAAGCGATTGTTGATTATTCTTTTGAGCCCAAGGCTTTAGGAAATCTTTATAAAATTATTGATTTAATTCCTCATAATAAATTAATTCATCTTCTTGGTTCAACCGGGGGCGGACGCGATAAAGCTCGTCGGCCTATTTTAGGAGCCTTAGCAGCCAAAAAAGCCGATATAGTTGTTGTGAGTAATGAGGATCCTTATGATGAGGATCCAGCAACGATTATTAATGAAGTCGCTCGCGGGGCAGAACTTGAGGGCAAAGAGCTTGGTAAAGACTTGTTTAAGGTTTTAGATAGGCGTGAAGGCATAAAAAAAGCGATAGAATTAGCCAAAAAAGACGATTTAGTGCTTTTTACTGGTAAGGGAGCAGAACAATTTATTTGTTTAGCTCAGGGCAGAAAAAGTCCTTGGAATGAGACTGAGACCGTTAAAGAGCTGGTTGTGGAAAAGATGTGTATTGACAAAAGATAAAAAATATAATAATATAAAGCTATCTTAACACTTTTTTAGCTTTTAAAAAAAGTGATTTATCAAAAAAATAGTTAACTTAATAAAGTGAAACTCGAGCCATGTTTGGGGTGGGGTTTTTTGTGTTAAGCGATTTTTTTTATTTTCTAATTAAACATATTATCTATGTCCAATATTATGTCCAAGAGGAAATCATTTTCCGATTCTCTGTCAACGGTGCCAATGCCTAACTTGATTGAGATTCAAACAGATTCTTATAAATGGTTTCTAAAAGAAGGTTTAGCCGAACTTTTTGATGAAATAAATCCAGTGACCGATTTTATTGGTCGTGATTTAGAGTTATACTTTGACGACTATTATCTTGATGAACCAAAATTTTCTGAGATTGATAGTCGGGACAAAAATATTACTTACGAAGCTCCTCTTCGTATTAAAGCAAGATTATTAAATAAAAAAACTGGTAAAGCAATTAATCAAGAAATTTTCTTAGGTGATTTTCCTTTGATGACTGGTAACGGAACTTTTATTATTAATGGAATTGAAAGAGTTATTGTTTCCCAACTTATTCGTTCGGCCGGGGTTATGTTTACCGCTGATTTTATTAAGGGGAAGAAAACTTATGGTGCAAAAATTATTCCTAATCGTGGCGCTTGGTTAGAAATTGAAACTGATTCTAATAAAGTTCTTTGGGTTAGAATTGATCGCAAAAGAAAAGTCGCAGCAACTTCTTTACTTCGAGCTTTTGGTTATTCAAGTGATGAAGAAATTAAAAAATTATTTACTGATGTTGATTTAGTTAAAAATGAAGAAGAGCCGACCTTCATTGAGGCAACGATTGAAAAAGACGCAGCTAAAGATGAGGCCGAGGGTTTACAAGAAGTTTATCGTCGTATTCGACCAGGAGATTTAGCTTCAGCTGAAAATGCTAGACAACTCATTTATTCAATGTTCTTCCGCTTTGATCGTTATGACTTCGGACGCGTTGGTCGTTATAAATTAAATCGTCGTTTTGGTTTAGATTTATCAGCCACAAAAAAAGAAAATAGAATTTTGCGTCGTGAAGATTTAATCTTAATTTTAAAAGAGGTAATAAGATTAAATATTACTAAAGAGCCGGAAGATGATATTGATCATCTTGGTAATCGCCGTATTCGGGCGATTGGCGGTTTAATTCAAAATCGTTTCCGAGTTGGCTTGGCTAGAATGGAAAGAATTATTAAAGATAGAATGTCAACTTCTGATGTTTCTTCTTTAACTCCTTCAAAACTTGTTAATGCTCGTCCAGTTATTGGGGTTGTTCGGGAATTCTTTATGTCTTCTCAGTTATCTCAGTTCATGGATCAAACTAATCCTTTAGCCGAACTCGAACATAAGCGCCGTCTTTCCGCTATGGGTCCGGGTGGTTTAACTCGTGAAAGAGCTGGTTTTGACGTTCGAGATGTCCACACTACTCACTACGGTCGTATTTGTCCGATTGCTACTCCGGAAGGACCAAACATCGGTTTGGTTGGTCACTTAGCTAGTTATGCTCGATTAAATACTTATGGATTTTTAGAGGCTCCTTATAAAAAAGTTATTCATGATAAAAATGGTGGTCATGTTACTGATGAAATCGTTTATCTTGATGCTTTTGAAGAAGAAAAATATATTACGGCTGATGCTACTATTCCGACTGATAAGAACGGAAGTTTTTTGGTAACAAAATTTGAAGTTAGAAAGTTTGGTGAACCAGGGATGGAAGATGTTAATAAAATTGATTTTGTTGGCGTTGCTGCGAACCAAATTATTTCTATTGCAACCTCTTTAGTTCCTTTTATGGAACACAACGATGGACAAAGATCTTTAATGGGAACAAACATGCAACGTCAGGCTGTTCCTTTATTAAAGACTGAAGCACCGATTGTTGGTACTGGCGTTGAAGCTCGGGCAGCGATTGATAGCGGACATGTTGTTATTGCTTCTGAGGATGGAGAAATTACGGCTGTTGATGGCGCTTCAATCGAATTAACTACTAAAAAAGGAGAAAAACAAGTTTATACTTTAAATAAATTTTTGCGCTCTAATTATTCAACTTGCTTAAACCAACATCCGATTGTTAGTGTTGGTGATAAGGTTAAAAAAGGTGATGTTATTTCTGATGGTCCAGCGATTGATAATGGGGAATTATCTTTAGGAAAAAATATTCTGGTTGCCTTTATGACTTGGGAAGGTTTTAACTATGAAGACGCGGTTATTATTTCTGAAAGAATGGTTAAAGAAGATGTTTATTCTTCAATCCATATCGAAAATTATGTAATTGACGTTCGTGATACAAAGTTGGGGCCAGAAGTTATTACTAATGATATCCCAAATATTTCTGAAGAGAAATTAAAAAATCTTGATGAGGATGGAATTATTAGAATTGGCGCTAAAGTTTCAAGTGGCGATATTTTAGTTGGTAAAATTACGCCAAAAGGAGAGACAACTTTATCAGCTGAAGAGAAACTATTAAGAGCAATTTTCGGTGATAAAGCTAAAGATGTTCGTGACTCTTCTTTATATCTAGAACACGGTGAACACGGAAAAGTTGTTGATATTAAAGTTTTCTCCCGTGAAGAAGGGGATAAATTATCGGCTGGTGTTTTACAGTCAATTAGAGTTTCCGTTGCTAACCTAAGAAAAATTCAAGTTGGTGACAAGATGTCTGGACGTCATGGTAATAAAGGAGTTATTTCTCGAGTTGTTCCGATTGAAGATATGCCTTTTATGGCTGACGGAACCCCGATTGATGTAATTTTATCTCCTCTTGGTATTATTTCTCGTATGAACTTGGGTCAGTTACTTGAAACTCACCTTGGCTTTGCGGCTAAGAAAAATGGTTATCGAGTTATGACCCCGGCTTTAAACGGAATTAAAGAACAAGATATTAGAGATGAGCTTAGAAAAGCTGGTTTACCAGAAGACGGAAAAATTACTCTTTTTGATGGAAAGAGCGGTGAGTCTTATGATCATAAAATTACCGTTGGTTATAAGTACATGCTTAAACTTAATCACATGATTGAAGATAAGATTCATCAACGTTCAATTGGTCCATACTCATTAATTACCCAACAACCTTTGGGCGGAAAGGCTCAATCTGGCGGTCAAAGATTTGGAGAAATGGAAGTTTGGGCTCTTGAAGGTTATGGTGCCGCCCACACTTTACAAGAAATGTTAACAATTAAATCTGATGATGTTCCAGGAAGAAGCAAGGCTTACGAAGCTATCATTAAAGGTGAAGAGATTGAAAAATTAAATGTTCCCGAATCTTTCAATGTTTTAATTCGTGAGCTTAAAGGTTTAGGTCTTAACGTTGAACTTCTAGGTGGAGACGGACAAGTTTCTTCCGAAGTTTTAACTGAATTAGATAGAGATTTCCAAGAAAAAGAACGAGCTGAGTTTAAAGATTTAAAAGAAGTTGCTTCTGAGGAAGCGGCTCTAATTATTGCTGACGAAGATATTCCCGAGGAAAAACTTGAGTCTATTGAGGAGCCCGTAGTTGAAGATGAAAATGTGGCGGAAGAGTTAGAATAAAATATTTTTCATAAATTAAGATCATAATATATGCTAAATCCGATAAAAACCAGTGATTTTGAGGCAATTAAACTCAAGCTGGCCAGCCCTGAAGACATTTTGTCTTGGTCACACGGTGAAATTATTCGTCCCGAGACGATAAATTACCGCACCCAAAAGCCGGAAAAGGAAGGCTTGTTTTGTGAAAAAATATTTGGACCAACTAAGGATTGGGAATGTGCTTGTGGTAAATATAAAAAAATTCGTTATAAGGGAATCGTTTGCGATAAATGTGGTGTTGAAGTTACAAGAAGCGTTGTTCGTCGTGAACGTTTAGGTCACATTACTCTACAAATTCCTGCAACTCATATTTGGTTTTTAAGAGGCTTGTCTTCAAAAATCGGCTTGCTTTTAAATATCGGTGTTCAATCTTTAGAAAAAGTTATTTATTATGCTAGTTTTATTGTGACCGATGTTGATGAAAGCTTAAAGGAGGCGACAATTGAACAGGTTAAATCTGAATATAAAGCTAAAGTTAAGAGTATTGAAAATGATTTTAAAAATCGTTTGAATAATTTAACTGAAGGCGATGAAAAAAAAGCTGGTCTTGATAAAAAAGCCTTGTTAGTAGAGAAGGAAGAAAAACTTGCTAGTTTAGAGGAGGATTTTGTTCAAGTCCAAAAAGATTTGAAAGATTTGCGCCCACTTTTGATTTTGTCGGAAAGTGACTATCAAAGTTTAAGCATGAAATTTGGTCATGTTTTTGAAGCTTCTATTGGTGCTGAAGCGATTAGAGGTTTATTAGCTAAAATTGATTTGAAATCAAGTATTGATAAATTGGAAGAGAAATTAAAAGAAGCGAACGAAGTTAAAAAAGAAAAATTAGTTAAACGATTAAAATTACTTAAGAGTTTTCATAATAATAATATTCGTCCAGAATGGATGATTATGACAATCGTCCCAGTTATTCCACCAGATCTAAGACCAATGGTTGCGCTTGATGGTGGTCGTTTTGCCGCTTCTGATTTAAATGATTTATATCGTCGTATTATTAATCGTAATAATCGCTTGAAACAATTAACCGAACTTAATGCGCCGGAAGTTATTTGTCGTAATGAAAAAAGAATGCTTCAAGAAGCGGTGGATGCTTTAATTGATAACAGTGCTCGTCATACTAAGACTGTTGTTGCTTCAACCGGACAAAAAAGACAATTAAAATCTTTGGCTGATACTTTAAAGGGTAAGCAGGGTCGTTTCCGTCAAAACTTGTTAGGTAAGCGGGTTGATTATTCTGGCCGTTCGGTAATTGTTGTTAATCCAAAATTAAATTTGGATCAATGTGGCTTACCGAAAATCATGGCTTTAGAGTTATTTAAACCTTTCATTATTTCTCAATTAATTAAACGTGAGATTGTTCATAATGTTCGTAGTGCTTCTCGTTATATTGAAGCGGGGCACGACGATGTTTTTGATATTTTAGAAGAGGTTGTGCGCGAAGCTTTCGTTTTACTTAATCGTGCCCCAACCTTACATCGTTTAGGTATTCAAGCTTTTAGACCGGTTTTGATTGAAGGTAAAGCGATTCAAATTCATCCTCTTGTTTGTACTGCTTTTAACGCCGACTTTGATGGTGACCAAATGGCTGTTCATGTTCCTTTAACCAAGGAAGCAAGAGCTGAGGCCAGAGATTTAATGCTTTCAAGCCATAACCTATTAAAGCCAGCGACTGGTGAACCGATTGTTGCTCCGGGGCAAGATATTGTTTGGGGTATTTATTATATTACTTTTGTTGAAGATAATTATGCTGCCAAAACTAAAGAAAACACTAAACACTTTTATAATTTTGAAGAAGCAAAATTAGCTTATGATAATAATAAGATTGATTTACATGTAGCAATCTTTGTTAAGGTAAATGGCGAATTGATGAAAACTACTATCGGCCGTTTAATTTTTAATGAATTATTGCCAGAGAAATTAAGATTTATTAATGAAGTTGTTGGTAAGGGAAAAATCAGAGATTTAATTCGTGAATGTTTACGTGTTTACGGCGAAGAAGAAACAGTTAAATTTATTGATGGCCTAAAAAATAGCAGTCTTAAATACATTACTAAATCTGGTTTATCTTGGGGTTTTGGTGATTTACCGAGTTTTAAAGAAAAGGATGTTTTAATTAAGCAGGCCAATGAAAATGTTGAGCTTATTAATGAGCAATATGAAGAAGGACTTTTAACTGAGAGTGAAAGATATTCAAAAGTTATTCAAGAATGGACTAAGACTAAAGATGTGATTGCTGAAATTTGTAAGAAAGGCTTGACTGGAATTCTTCCAGTTTATTCCATGATTGATTCTGGCGCTCGTGGTTCCTGGGCTCAACCGGTTCAGATTTTGGGGATGAAAGGTTTAGTAACCTCGCCTTCAGGAGCAATTTTAGAATTACCGGTTAAAGGAAACTTTAAAGAAGGTTTTGGTGTACTTGAATACTTTATTTCAACCCATGGTGTACGTAAAGGTTTATCTGATACCGCTTTAAGAACAGCTAATGCTGGTTATTTAACTCGTCGTTTAGTTGACGTTTCTCAGGATGTCATTGTTTCTAAAGATGATTGCGGTGATAAAGAGGGAATGATTTTAAATAGAGCTAAAATTGAAAAAGATGGCGATGATTTTTTCCGTAAAGCTAGTGGCCGTTATTTGGCACTTGATGCGGTTAATATTAAAGGTAAGGTTGTGTTAGCGGCCGGGGAATTAATTGATGAAGAAAATTTGGATCTTCTTAAAAAATCTGAGATAGAAGAAATTGTGGTTCGTTCAGTTTTGAGTTGTAAGATGCATAAAGGGATTTGTGCTAAATGTTATGGTTGGGACTTAGCTTATAATAAACCGGTAAAAATTGGGGCAACGGTTGGTGTTATTGCCGCTCAATCTATTGGTGAACCAGGAACTCAGCTTACTATGAGAACTTTCCATTCCGGTGGTGTAGCTAGTGGCGACGATATTACCCAAGGTTTGCCGAGAGTTGAAGAAATTTTTGAGGCACGTAGCCCTAAGAAGAAAGCTTTGATGGCCGATGTTGACGCTAAAGTTTCGGTTGAATTTGGTAAGAAAACAATTAGAGATAAAAATAATAAAGAAATTATTGTTGATAATCCTCAGGTTAAAGTTTTAAGTCTTAAATTTAGAGGGAGCGAACAAGACAAATATTATTTTTCGGAAAAAGTTAATGAGCTTAAGTTGGCTGGTGGTCTAACTGCTAAAGATACTAGAAAGCTTGAAGTTAAAGTTTTGATTAAAGATGGTGTGGTTGTTTCTAAAAATACTGAATTATTTAAGGTTGGCTCCGAAGTTGTTAAATCAAAATCAAGCGGTAAAGCTGAGGTTAGTGCTAAATACGTTTCGGTTGAACACGAAGTTGAGAAAGTTAAAGAGTTTTCAATTTTGAAGGGAACAATGTTAATGGTTAAAGATGGTGATGTTGTGAAAAAAGGTGACCAATTAACTGAGGGCAGTTTAGATTTACGTGAGCTTTATAAATTAAAGGGACAACTTGAAACTCAGAAATATATCATTTCCGAAATTCAATATGTTTATTCTTCTCAAGGTCAGCCTTTGAATGACAAGCATATTGAAATTATTGCTAGACAGATGTTCTCTCGTTTCTTAATTAAGGAATCAGGTGAAACCAGTTTATTACCTGGTGAAGTTGTTGAGGAAGAAGTTTTAGAAAGATCTAATAAGGGGATGAAGAAGAAATCTAAGGGTGAAAGATTATTGATGGGTATTACTAAAGCTTCTTTATCAACCGATAGCTTCTTATCAGCCGCTTCTTTTCAAGAAACTTCTCGTGTTTTAATTGACGCAGCGGTTAGCGGTAAGATTGATTATCTTGAAGGCTTAAAGGAAAATGTTATTATCGGTTGTTTAATCCCGGCCGGGACTGGTTATAAGGGGAAGAAGGCTAGAGGTGATTATAGCGAGAGTGAGTAAAAATTTTAAAGGAAATCTACTATATAAAAACAAGCCCCAATTTTGGGGCTTGTTTTTTGGTTATGAAGCTATGGCGATATTTTTAAGAAAATTTTGACTAAAATGATAACGGTTGGGTTGTCTGCAATCCTTTCTTTTCTTCCGGTTTTAGGTCCAATGATTGCTGGAATGACATTGGCCAACGTATCTAATAAATGGCCTTTAACGCTAACAAGAAAGGTGTTACTGTTTAAAGCTATTTGCTTATTTTGTGGCTTAATTGGCTTGTTGTTTGTCTGGGTTATTCTATTCAAAGAGCACGGCTTAATGCTCGGACTTAACACTGCCTCTTTGGTAATAACATTTTTTATTGTTAATTTACCAGATTCAAAAAAAGAGGTGGAACAAACTAATTAATCAAGACAGGAGTCGCAGACCCGCAATAACATCGCGGGTCTTTTTTTAAAAAAACTCATCGTTTAGAAAATTTGAATAACTTTATTTCTAATAAAAGCAAATATTAAGACAGCCCGTTGAAAATCTTGGCAAAATAAGCTAAGATTAAGGAGTAATGAAAATAACTAAATTTAAAAATTGGCCGCTTAATTTGAAGCTCCGACTTGTTTTCGGAGTGTTTTTGCTAGTTATTTTAGTTCTTATTTTCTGCCTTAAAGTCGTTCCTAGCGGAAAGGCGAGTTATAAAAAAACTTGGACTAATAATTTTTTTTCAGCCCGCGGAACTATGCTTGATTTTAGACCGGGTATTCGTTTAGACTCTAAAGCTAAAAGCTATTTAAAAATTATTGCCGAACCAGTTTATTTTAATTTTTATACCCCTCGTTCTTTTTCAAAAGCAAAAATAACAATCAAATATTTTGATAATTTAGCTGAAGCAACGCCGATAATTGAACTTGGTTTATTAAAGGGAGGGCTCAATGGAAATTATGAACTCAAGCCCTTACAAAATAAAATTATTGATGACTTAAAATTTTCTTGGGATAGAATTGTTGATGACGGCGAAACTTTAATTTTACAACGAGAAAAAATTTATAATAATGGGCTTGAATTTTCCGCTGATTTTTCCGAAGGACGCTTAGAAAATTGTGTTGGCGGGCCTTTGAGTTGTGCCGTTTTTTATAATTATAATAATGATTATAAATATCAAGCTCCGGCCAACAATTTAACTCGTTCAGTAAAAATAAACCAAGCTCTTCGTGGCGAGCATCAATTTTTTAATTATTTTAATCAGGGTAAGTGGTTTTTAAATTTTGATTTTCGTGATTTAAACTTGAATAGCGGTCAAGAAATTGTGAAAGTTAATATTTATTTAGATAATAATTTAATTGCCAGCCAAAATTTAACGGGACTTGATTTAGCAACTCGTAATGATAGTTTTGATAATGAAAATCGCCAGGGAACATCTATTGGCGAGCTCCGTTTCTCGGGTTTAGCTGAGAAGGGGGCCTTATATAAAGTTGAGATTAAAGCTGGTAATGATATTATAATTGAAAGTATAGAAAGCTCTTCCGATCAACTCGTTTTTGCTAATAAATTTTGGCCCGTTTATAGCGAGGGGCTTAAAATTTCTACTGAAGCTAAATTTTTATCAGTTAAAACTTTTGAAACCGAATCTTTAGGCTCAATTTTTTTAAACGAAGGAAAGTTTGAGCTTGATAAAACTTATAGTAGTTTATTATTAGAAGCTAAAGACGAAGAAAAATATTTAAATGAATTAAAGCTTGAGAAAAGCGGGGTTTTGATTGAATTAAATGGTTTTATTGCCTTGCCTGATACTAAGTTTTTTAAAGCTTTGCCAGAAAAGATGGATAGATTTTTTTCTGCTAGCGGTTCAGCTTCTTATCTTTTAAGTAATTATAAGTCGCCGAAAAAAGAGAAAAATTATAAAGTTGCTAGTTTAGAATTTGATTTAAACTCGGCTTACTTAAATAATAATTATTACTCTTTTGTCATTTCTGTTCCGGGTTTAGAGTTAACCGAAGGCGGGGAAAATTATTTAGGAATTAAAGAAATTAAAATTGAAGTTGAGGGAAGAAGTTTGGGGGAGAAAATTATAAGCTTTATTAAAAAATAAAATAAACCCGAGGCCCAAAAGTTTTATGAAAAAGTTAAATGAAAAACAAAAAGAAATATTGAAAATTTTTGTACGAGAATTTTTTTATTTTCTTAGTATTTTAGTGGCTGCCTTTTTTATTCTGGATATAGTTTTAAAAGGTTTAATTAGTGCTTACTTAAATTTAAATCTCCTCTTTCTACTTTGGCTAATAATCGCTTTAATTGATTTACGCTTTAAAGCAAAAAAATAAAATGTTAAAAAATATTTTTAAGAAACAAATAAATAGTATTACCGTTGCTGCCGCCTTGGTCGCGATTTCTTCTTTAGCCTCTCGTCTTTTAGGAGTTCTTCGCGATCGTATTTTGGGGGGTAAATTTGGCGCTGGTCAAGAATTAGATATTTATTTTGCTGCTTTTAAAATTCCCGATTTAATTTATGGCTTAATTGTTTTAGGGGCCTTATCGGCCGGTTTTATTCCCGTTTTTACCAAGTTAATTAAGGATTATAAGTGTGACAAAAAAACTTCAGCGGAAAATTATCAAGTCAATAAAGAAGCTTGGCTTTTATCAAGTAATGTTTTAACAATTCTATTTTTTGCTCTCGCCCTTCTTTCTATTTTAGGCTTTATTTTTGCACCTTTCTTAACAAAAATTGTTGCCCCTGGTTTTAATTTAAGCGACCAAGCCTTAACGGCACATCTAACTAAAATAATGTTCTTGTCGCCGATACTTTTAGGGATTTCGGGAATCTTTGGTGGGATGCTCCAATCTTTTAAGCGCTTTTTTGTGTATTCTTTGGCGCCAATTTTTTATAATTTAGGCATTATTTTTGGCGCTGTTTATTTAGTTGATATTTATGGCCAAGTCGGTTTAGCCTGGGGCGTTGTTTTAGGGGCTTTACTTCACTTATTAATTCAAATACCAACAATTTATAGTCTAGGATTCCGTTATTCTTTTCGTTTGTCTTTGAAGGATAAAAATGTCTTAACAATTTTTAAAGTAATGGTTCCGCGCATGATGAGCTTAGCAATTTCTCAAGTTAATTTGTTAGTAATTACCGCTCTAGCCTCTGGTTTAGCGGTCGGATCTCTAACGGTTTTTAATTTTGCTAATAATCTTCAGTCTTTTCCGGTGGGAATTTTTGGCATTTCTTTTGCTATTGCTGCCTTTCCTTCTTTATCTGCCTTTGCCTTCAATAAAGAAAGTCTGGCTAAAAGTTTTTCTCAGGCTTTCCGGCAAATTTTATTTTTCATTGTTCCAGCGACAGTTTTAATGATAGTTTTGCGAGCTCAAATTGTTAGAATTCTTTTTGGAACAGGGAATTTTAGCTGGCAGGACACAATTTTAACGATGAATACTTTAGCTTTTTTCTCTATGAGTTTATTTGCTCAAGCAACTATCCCGCTTTTAGTTAGAGTTTTTTACGCCAGACATAATTCAAAAACGCCTTTTTATTTAGGCTTAATAACGGTTTTTGTTAACATTATTTTATCTCTTTTCTTTTCCAAAACCATGGGCGTCGCTGGCCTCGCTCTAGCTTTTTCGTTTTCAAGCATTTTAAATTTTCTGCTATTATTTTTCTGGCTATATCTTGAAACGGGAGCGATTAAATTTAAAGAAATTGCCTTCTCAGTCGCTAAATTTAGTATCGCGGCAATTTTAGCTGGGCTCGGTGCTCAAGCAACTAAGTATTTAGTTTGGCCCTATATTGATATGACAAAATTTAGCGGGGTTTTTGTCCAACTTATTTCAGCGGCTCTAGTTGGCACTTTAATTTATGGATTTGTTTGTTATCTTTTGCGTAGCGCCGAATTATTAGATTTTATGGAGTCTTTAAAACGCCGTTTTCCTTTTAAAAAGGTTAAACTTGATGATCAGGGAGAGGCGCGCGGTCTTTAATTTGAGAGTTTTTTGGGCTTGACCGCGGGGCTAGCTTATGGAAGAATAGAGGGACAGAGAAGCAGATGATAAATATAAAATTATGAAAGATATAGTAAAAATTAGGAATTTTTCAATTATTGCCCACATTGATCACGGAAAATCAACTTTAGCTGATAGAATGTTAGAAATAACGGGGACGGTTGATAAGCGCAAGATGAAAGATCAAATTCTTGATGGGATGGATATTGAAAGAGAAAGGGGAATTACAATCAAATTACAACCGGCCACGATGGAATACCAAGGTTTTCGTTTGAATTTAATTGACACTCCGGGTCATGTGGACTTTTCCTATGAAGTTTCTCGTTCTTTAGCGGCGGTAGAGACCGCTGTTCTTTTAGTTGACGCGAGTCAAGGAATCCAAGCACAGACTTTAGCTAATTTATATTTAGCTCTCGCTCAGGATTTAATGATTATCCCAGTAATTAACAAAATAGATTTACCCGCCGCCGATGTCCCAAAAGCAAAAAGAGAAATTATTGACTTACTTGGTTGTAAAGAAGAAGAAATAATTTGTGCCTCCGGAAAAACTGGCGCCGGCGTTGAAGAAATTTTACAAAGAATTATTAGCGTTGGCGATTCGCCAAAAGATTTAATTCAAGATAACGAAACAACTCCCCGCGCCTTAATCTTCGATTCTAAATACGACACCTACCGCGGCGTCGTTGCCTATGTTCGAGTATTTAATGGAAAATTAAAAAAGGGCGATAAAATAAAATTACTTTTTACTAAGGCAGAAAGCGAAATTTTAGACTGTGGTTTTTTTAAACCTGATTATTTTTCAACTGGGGTGATTGATTCGGGCGAAATTGGTTATGTTATTACTGGCTTTAAACAAGTCGGCGATTGTCGTGTTGGCGACACGCTTTGTGCCGGACAGGGCTCTTCTTTTGGTACGAATGTAAATCCTTTACCAGGTTACGAGGAGGTTCGGCCAATGGTCTATGCTGGAATTTTTCCTCGTGAAGGTAATGATTTTAAGGATTTGCGCGATGCGATGGAAAAATTAAAATTAAATGACGCTTCTTTGTCTTATGAACCGGAGCGATCTGACGCTCTTGGTTTTGGTTTCCGTTGTGGTTTTTTAGGCTTACTTCACCTTGAAGTTTTTCAAGAACGTTTAAGACGAGAATATGGACTAGATTTAATCGTTACAGTTCCAAGCGTTGCTTACCAGGTTATAAAATCTGATGGTGAGGAGATAACAGTTAGAACTCCGCAGAGATTACCAGAGCCAAATCAAATAACTAAAATTTTAGAACCTTGGGTTAAACTTGATATTGTTGTCCCCAAAAATTATATGGGTAATGTTATTAAACTTACCCAAGAGAAAAAAGGAATTTATCGCAATACCGAATATTTATCTTCCGAGGGCGAAAGTAGTCGGGTCTTACTTCATTACGAAATGCCTTTAGCGGCTATTTTAACTGACTTTTATGATAAGTTAAAAAGCGTTTCCGCTGGCTATGCTTCAATTAATTATGATTATTTAGATTATCGCGAGGCTGATGTTGTGAAGCTTGATATTTTAGTAGCCGATGATATTGTTGAGTCTTTAGCAACAATTATTTATCGCGAGGATGCTTATCGTGAGGGTCGGGCAGTAGTGGAAATTTTAAAAGATAGCTTACCTCGTCAAATGTTTGCTGTTAAAATTCAGGCTTCTATTGGGGCGAAAGTTATTGCGGCCGAAAGAATTCCGGCGATGAGAAAAGATGTGACTGCTAAGCTTTATGGTGGTGATGTTAGTCGTAAACGTAAATTGTTAGAAAAACAAAAAAAGGGAAAAAAGAAAATGATGGCGGCCGGGAAAGGTAGTGTTGAGATTCCTTCTGATACTTTTGTTAAGATTTTAAAAAGATAAAATAATAATATGAAAAAGAAAAAATTGATGAAAGTTTTTTGGCTCCTCGTTTCAATTATGGTGATTTTTTCTATGGTGGCTTGGACCTCAATGACTGGTTTTTAATTAAAATATTTACATGAAAATTTGGCAATTAGAAACTTCTGCTCCAGAAAAACTTTTTCAAGATAATCCGAATCTTGATCCAGTCCTTTTGCAGTTGCTTTATAATCGTGGTTTGACTACAGCTCTAGAGATTAAGGAATTTATTTCTGGAGAATTAAGAGATGATTTAAAACTTGGTTTAAACGAAGGTGAATTAGGAGATTTTTATAATCCTTTTTTATTTCGTGATATGACGGCGGCGGTTGATTTAATTATTTCTCACATTAAAGCCGGTAATAAAATTGTGGTTTATGGCGACTATGACGCTGACGGCGTTACTTCTTCCGTTATCTTGCTTGAGACTTTAAAAACTTTAAAAGCTGAGGTAGAAGTGTATTTACCGGACAGAGTTTCTGAGGGCTATGGTTTAAATAAAGTCGCTCTAAAAGCTATTGCCGAACAAGGATTTAAACTTTTAATTACCGTTGATAATGGAATTAGAAATAAATTAGAAGCTGATTACGCTAAAGAATTAGGACTTGATATTATTATTACCGACCACCATGTTTTGCCAGAAAAAGAAGAGGATTATCCAAGTTGCTTATTTATTGATCCGGCTGATAAGCGCGAGAAATATCCTTTTAAAGTTTTAGCTGGTGTTGGCGTTGCTTTTAAATTAATTAGCGCCATTCTTTATAAATCAAATTTAGAGCCAAAACAAAAAAAATTAATTAGTGATCGGACTTTAGATTTAGTTGCGGTTGGTACCGTGGCTGATATGGTTAGCTTGCTTGGCGAAAATCGGTTATTAGTTAAAAAAGGACTTGAAGTTTTAAATAAAAAAAAGCGTCTTGGCCTTAATAAATTAATGGAAGTCGCTAATATTAATAGCGATAAAAAGCTTGAAGCTTGGAATATTGGTTGGCAAATTGGTCCACGTCTTAACGCTGCCAGTCGCTTGGCTCATGCCAATAGCGCCTTCGCTCTTTTAACCACTGGTGATGAAGATGAAGCGGCTATACTCGCTGAGGAATTAAATCAAAGAAATATTAGTCGTCAAAAAATTACTGAAGAAATTAGCTCTCAGGTTGAAGATCAGATTGATAAAAATAATTTACCAAAAATAATTATTGGTATTGCCGCTGAAGGCCAAATTTGGAACGAAGGGGTTATTGGTTTAGTGGCGGGGCGAATTGCTGAGAAATATTATCGTCCCACTTTAATTATTACTCGCTTAGTTGAAGATTTTGAATTTGATACTAAGTTGAATAAAGTTATACCAAAAAAATTAAATTTCAAAGGTTCGGGTCGTTCAATTGAAGGTTTTAATTTAATTGAAGCAATTGAGGCTAGTGCTGATTATATTGATAAATATGGTGGGCATCCGATGGCTTGTGGGCTCTCGGTTAAAAGTGAAGAAAAGCTCTTAAAATTTAAAGCGAAGCTTGAAGAACTCGCCTCTGTTTTAAGTGAAAAGGATTTAATCCCGAAATTAAAAATTGAAGCCGAGCTTAATTTTTCAGAAATTAATTTAGAGCTCTTAGAAAAAATTGAACAACTCGCCCCCTTCGGTCAACACAATCCGCAACCTCGTTTTGTGTCTTATGAATTAAAAATAAATGATATTAATTTGATGGGTTTTGAAAATCAGCACATCAAACTTCGTTTGATTTCTTCTGATAATTCAAGTTTAAGAAATCATTCTTTTTGGGCCCTATCATTTGGCGATGCTAAGAAATATGAGGCCTTGAAAGTTGGCGATATTATTGATTTAGTTTATTATTTAGATATCAATGATTTTAATGGCAGAAAAGAGCCCCAGTTGAAAATTATTGATCTGAAGTTAAGTGAAATTAATAATAATTAAAATATTTTCTATGACAAAGATTATTATTTATAGCGATGGTGGTGCTCGTGGTAATCCTGGGCCAGCGGGAATTGGCGCTGTTTTATATGATGAGAATAAAAATCTATTAGCAGAAATTTCAAGCTATCTTGGTGTCGCCACTAATAATCAGGCGGAGTATAAGGCTTTAATAGCCGCTTTAAAAAAGGCTAAAGAATTAGGAGCCAAAGAACTTGATTGTTTTTTAGATAGTGAATTAGTTGTTAAACAATTGAAACGAGAATATAAAGTTAAAAATGCCGAACTTGCGCCTTTATTTTTAGAAATTCATAATCTTTCTTTAAGTTTTGAAAAAATAAATTACACTCACAT
Organism: Candidatus Falkowiibacteriota bacterium; assembly: GCA_009995495.1. Lineage (GTDB taxonomy): Bacteria > Patescibacteriota > Patescibacteriia > Patescibacteriales > UBA12465 > UBA12465. Next base: position 1,946 of record JAACPL010000013.1, on the reverse strand, counting down.
TCGTCGAGAGTTAAATAAAGAAGCTGATCGCTTAGCTAATGAAGCGATGGATAGAGCTTTATAAATTAGGGTCTTCTCATGTAAGGCATCAGGCTTTGACCGGTATGTCTTTCGGTGGCTTGTAAAACTTGGCTAAGGCTATAATCTCCAGTCCCGCTGGAGCCGTTAGCATCACCAAAGCGACCATTTCCTAAATAAATATATACGTGACCATTCTTACTGACACTAGCGTCACTCTTTTTCCAGCCAATTAAATCTCCCGCTCTTAAAGTATTAATATCCCCATTAAAACGAGCTTGGTTTGTAAACATGGTTTCAGTATAATCAGGGACCGGAGCTTTTCCGGCGCAGACAGTTATTAAATTAGCGAAACTCGAACAGTCCATGTAAATTTTATTATTTGGAGCTTCCGTCATTCTTTTTGCTTGTGAATATACTATTTTACCCTTTGCTTTTTTCATCATTTCTGGATAAGAATCAACTCCACAATTAATTTTGGTTATATTTAAAAATAGACTTTTTCCTTCAGCAAAGGTTGCTGGACTCACGGGAACACTTGAGTCTCCGATAGCGCCATCTTTTATTTGCCCAATAGTTATTGGCTTTAAAACGGTTAATTCCGGATTAACTTCGTAAAGAATCATGTAAGCGGAAAAAAGAATAATTAAGCCAGTGATACTGCCGGCGATTAAACCTTTAGCTTTTGAAACTTTTCCTGAGTCACCACCTGAAGTAAGCCAAAGCAAGCCGCCCGCCATTAACATTAAGGCAGCCAGGATTCCTCCTATTGTCAAGCCGTAATTATAAATTGCCGCCACATATTTAGCAATCCAGTTCACTGAACATGAATAAGCACCGCTACCGGAGTTAATACAATTAACATCAGCCTCCACAAAATCTAAGCCAGGTATTTGTATTTGTAATTCAGGTGGGTCAAATTTTGGCGCCGTGGACTGAACACCTGTTCCGTCCTCTGGCTTGCAACAACAAACATTTTGAAACCTATCTACACCTTGATATCTAAAGCTAGTGTCAATACCGGGGCATTTACTATTATCTGATTTAATTTCGTTTAGACGTGTATCACAGGCAGGGGTTCCTGTTAAACCCCCTATTCCTGAAACTCTTTCGGTTTTGACAGTACAAGTTGCAGCGGAAACTAAAGTTGGCGACAGTAAAATAAAAAGAAAAATCAAACTCACTAATTTGATAGTTGTATTTTTTTGTAAAATCGCTAAGCTCATACTTATATTATATATTTTTTTATATTTTCTTCAGCCAGAGCTTGAATATATTTTAAGTCAGATTTTTTTAAATGCTTAAATCTGCCTTGTTTCATTAAATATTCTTCAACGAATTTAGCTTTAAAATTTTGATTAATACTTGAAGCACTTAATTTTCCGTCAACGAATTCAACTAAAGGATATAAACCAGTTTGCACTGCTAATTTTCCAAACATTACCGCTTCGTCATTTTTAATTTTCCAACCAGGAATACAAGGACTTAAGATTTGTATATAACTTGGACCACTAGTCGCTAGAGCCTTTCTAACTTTATTTGTTATATCATCAGGGAAGCCGGCACTAGATTGGGCAATATATTTTAAACCGTGAGCTAAAGCAATCGCTAGCATATCTTTTTTTACCTGATTAGAACCGATAGATTCTTTGCCGCTTGGACTAGTTGTGGTGTCAGCTCCATAAGGAGTCGCTCCGGAAGCTTGAACACCAGTATTAGAATAAGCTTCAGTGTCGTAGCAAATATATAAAATATTTTCTCCTCTTTCCCACATACCGCTTATTTGCCCAAAACCAATATCATAAGTTCCCCCATCACCGGCTTGAACCACAACTTTTGTTTTTTTATTCCCCTTATTTTTTAAGGCGGCATTAATACCACTAGCAACACTAGAAGCATTCTCAAATAATGAATGAATCCAAGGTAAG
>JAACPL010000039.1 GCA_009995495.1 Candidatus Falkowiibacteriota bacterium | reverse complement strand
CTTATAGCTTTAGGGTATAACACTAATATATAAGGAGGCTTGACCTCTTTTTTAGATATGTTATAATGGAGTATAAGGGTTATTATACTCAGTTAATATATTTGAGTTAATTAAGCTATTATGACTAATATTAGCAAAAAGAATAAAAAAAACCAGGGCTCTAAAATGCCCCAGGACGAATCTAAAGGTACTGAGATACATCTTCCTAAAGAAAAAAACTTAAGCTTACCGCTTCAGGAAGAATTTCTTTTAGACCTTAAGGTTAATAATTATTCTTTAGAAACTATTTATAATTACGAGAGAGATCTAAGTGTCTTTGAATATTTTTTAAAAGAAAATCAAATAAATTTTAGAAAATTAACAAAAACTGATATTTTAAATTATAAAGCCTTTCTTACCTCAATTGACAGAAAAACTCCTAACCATGAACTAGGTGAAAAAAGACTTGGCGCTTATTCTCTTAACCGCATGCTTTCAGTTTTAAGAAGTTATTTTAAATATTTAATTGAAATGGATTTTCCGACTCCAGTACCGCCTGATGCAATTAAAATGATTAAAACCATAAAAAAGAAATCTCAGGTTGGTGAGCTTGAAGAAATTATAAAATTAATTGAGTTTCCTACCAAAATTGAAAAAAACGACCTAGTTGGCTTAAGAAATAGGGCTATGCTTGAAGTTCTCTTCTCTACTGGAATGAGAATTTCTGAGTTAATTAACCTAAAAATAGCTCAAATAGACAAAGCTGGGCGTATTTTTGTGCTAGGTAAAGGTAAAAAAGAGAGATTTGTCTATTTAACCCCGAGAGCCTATAAGATAATTAATGAGTATTTTGGTTTTAGACACGATGATTCCCCTTTTGCTTTTATTCCTTATAAAGGTGTTAATGCTAGTGATTTAAAAAATAAAAAAATTTCTACCAATTATTTACAAGCAAAAATTAAACAGTACCGAGAAATTTTAGGAATTAATGTGCCGGTCTCAGCTCACTCTTTAAGACACGGCTTTGCTACTTATTTAGCCGAGGCTGGAGCTAATCCCGCTGCTATTCAGGTTTTATTAGGTCATGAGTCGCTTGATACAACTACTCGTTATGTCCACGCTTCAGATCATTACGCTCAAGAAATGCAAAGAAAATTCCATCCACTTAAGTATTAAGGTAAATAATTCTCCGGATTAACCGGTAGACCATTAAGGCGAACTTCAAAGTGAAGATGAGGACCGGTTGAGAAACGACCAGCGCCAGTTGTCCCAGGGGTACCACCAGTTTTTCCAATTGCTTGACCTTGAGAAACGTATTGATCCTGGGTTACATAAGCGGCAGAAACGTGACCATATACGGTTGAAAGTCCGCCAGCGTGAATTAACATGATGTATGAATAATCTTTACTACCATCAAATTTTACCCTAGCAACATAGCCATCAGCGGCGGCCGTGATGGTACTTCCCTGTTTAGCGCGAATATCAACGGCTGGGTGTTCACCAATAATATTTTTATATGGATAGCTAGCGTCATAAAAACCTGCAGTAATTACATTTTTAGGAACAGGCCAGGCAATTGTTGTCCCGCCACTCTCGAGCTTTTCCTTATCTTTTTCCGACATTTTTCGACGGATTAATTGCTCAGCGTTAGCAATATCGCGCTCAGCTTGTTGTTGTTGACGTTTAGCTTCTTGGAGTAAGGTTTGGTATTGTTTTTCTGAAGATTTTGTTTCCTCTAAAATATATTCTTTATTTTCCTGTTCATAAGCTAAACTCAATTTCCTATTTTCTAATTGAGAGCGAAGACTTAAAAGCTCTTTATTCTTATCTTCAAGTGATAATTTATTTTCTTCAAGTTTTAATTTATCATATTTTAGCTGATTTACACTTTCTCCAATTTCTCGATTCGTATCACTTAAATATTTATTTGCATTTAAAAAACTCGCTAAAGAATCATTTAATAACAACATCTCCAGGGTTGTTACTTTGTCTTGTTTATAAACTAATTTTAATAAATTGGATATATGACTCTTTCTTTCTTCAATTTTTTTATCTAAATTATCACTATCAAGTTTAACTTTTTTAATTTCCAAGGCAGTTTTATCAATTTCAATATTAGTTGACTCAATATCAAGAGCTGATTTAGCTAAACGATTTTCAATTATTTGTAGTTGATTATTTAAAGAAACTCTATCCTTAATTCTTGCCTCAATTTCTCTTTGATATTGTGCTTGTTTAGCTTTAATGTCATCAATTTGTTGTTTTTGATTTTGAATTCTTAAATTTAAGCCCTGTATTTCTTGGTCAATTAAGTCATTATTTGCTAAACTATTTGGTAAAAAAGCAAAAAACAAAAAGCCCAAAACTGGGATACTTAAAGCAATAAAAATTTTATTTTTCATCGTCATATTTATAACAATATTATAACATTTTTCAAAATTTCTGTAAATTAAGAACTTCTTTAATTCTTTTAATACTTTCTTCCTTGCCAATAACCCAAGCAATTTCAAAAGGGCTCGGACTATTTTTTAAGCCACTTAAGGCTGTTCTTAAGGGCCAAAGATAATCTCCGTTTCTTCCCTCTTTTTCCCTTTTCACCCATCCCAAAACTTCTTCTTCTAAATTTTCTTTAGTCCAAAAATTTTCCTCAATCTTAGCAATAAAATCTAAAATCTCAGCTAAATTATTTTTAGCTGTTTCTAAAGTATTATTTTTCCAAACAATTAAATTTTCTTCTGCTTCTATTTTTTCAAAGAAAAAACTTAAAGCCTCGGGACTATCGCTAAGTTTTTTAAGACGATCACGGGCAATTAAAAAAGCCCTTTCTAATTTTTCTCCTTCGGTTGGCAGGTTAGCTTCAATTAAATATGGCCTAGCTAAATCAATCAGCTCTTTTTCCGACTTCTGCCTTAAATAATAAGCGTTAAAAAAATCTAATTTTTCTAAATCAAAAATTGCGGGTGATGAACCAAGTCCAGAAATAGAAAAGTCATTTTTTAATTCTTCAATTGATAAAATCTCTTTGTCTCCTTGTGGATGCCAACCTAATAAGGCACAAAAATTAATGATGGCCTCCTTAATGTAACCCTTAGCCCGATAATCTTCAACAAAAACGTCGCCTTGACGCTTACTTAATTTACCACCACCCTTGTTTAATAGTAATGGTAAATGAATAAATTTTGGCGCCTGCCAATTAAAAGCTTCATAAAGCAAAATATTTTTTGGAAAAGATGAAAGCCATTCATCACCTCGAGTAACGTGAGATATTTTCATTAAATGGTCATCAATAACATTAGCGAATTGATAAGTTGGGACTCCATTAGATTTAATTAAAACTTGGTCATCTAAATCATGGGCTTGAAAAATAATTTCTCCACGAAGTTCGTCAATAACTTTAACTTCACCGGCAAGAGGAATTTTTTGGCGAATAACAAATTTTTCTCCAGCCTCAACCCGCTTCAATGATTCTTCCGGACTTAAATCACGACAAGCCCTGTTGTAACGAGGCGGCAGTTTAGCTTCAGCTTGATCATTTCTCATTTTTTCTAAAAGCTCAGAGCTACAAAAACAACGGTAAGCTTTGCCTTGAGCTAAAAGTTCATCGCTATATTTTTGATAAATATCAAATCTTTGGCTTTGAATATAGGGAGCGAGCTCACCACCAATCCCTGGACCCTCATCAAATTCTATCCCAGCCCAAGTTAAAATTTCTAATAAACTTTTAACTGCGCCCTCGACTTCTCTTTTTTCATCCGTATCTTCAATTCTTAAAATAAATTTTCCGCCCTGACTTTTAGCAATTAAATAACCAAAAAGAGCAGTTCTAAGATTTCCAATATGCAAAAAGCCAGTCGGCGAAGGAGCAAAGCGTAGGCGAATTTCTTGATTATCTTGTTTCATATATTGTTATTTAATTTAATCTTTAATAAGTCTCAATTTCTCTAAAAATATTTTCCCGGATTTTTTTCTTCTTTCGTTAATAACTTCAAGAAAATCACCTTCTTTTACCCATTTAAAATTAAGGTGTTCCCAGTGATTTATTTTTACCTCCTCATCATCACCCTTAAATTCAGCAATTAATAACCCTTGTTTTTGACCTTTATACTCAAATTTATAGCTAAATTTCAAACGATCACTTTCAATTACAGTTGGCGGGAAGCTATACTTAAATAAATTTTTATAAGTCGCCTTAATTTTAAAATTATCAGTATTTAATTCTTCATTTAATTCTCGACGTCCAGCCACAGCTAAACTCTCGCCATCAGTTCCCCCTTGAGGAATTTGCCAATGGCCTGGTTCATCTTCCCGCTCAACAATTAAAATAAATTTTTCATTATTAACCCCATCTCCAGTTTTTTTATAAAGCAAGCAAGCAACATTAGGACGATAAAAATAATGTTTTAAATAAGCACTTAAAACTTTAAAACTAAAAACAAAGACTGCTCGATAAATTCGTTTCAATCTTTTTGGTTGTAAAATTAAGCGCCATAACCACTCTAAACCTAGACGACGAAAAGTTAAAGGAGCGCGTTGTAATTTTTCAGTTATAAAATCAAAGCTTCCACCGACAGGAAGAGCTAAACGAAGACTAGTAATTTTTTTATAATTATGAAAAATAAATTTTTCTTGATAAGGAGAGCCGGAAGTAGAAAACATTATTTTTGGAGAAAAGTTATTTATTTGTGCTAAAATTTCAGGATTTAAGGAAGGACTTCTATCTAAATCTAAGACTAAAAAAATAAGTTCTGGATATTTTTCTTTTAAAGCTAATTCTAAATCAAATTTTTTAGATAAGCCGTCACGCCAATTAGCAATAAAAACTTTTTCTTTTAATTTTTCAGCCCGCGCTAATAATTTTGGTGTTAAATCAGAGCCACTAATTATCGAAATTTTTTTTCCTTCTAAAAATCCGGCCAACCTTAAACCAAAACCATCAGCGGGAGCTAAATCGGCTTTATTTAAAATATAAAAAAGTTCTTCATCTTTATGAGCTAATAAAATCATTTCTGGATTAGGAGTTACTAAATATCTTGACTCATTGGAATTTAAAAATTCCTCAAGCTTATTATCAAGTTCTCGAGTCTTATAATCACTTATTTTTATTCCCAAAACAAAAGCCATGTGTTATAATTATTACAAACTTATTTTAGCCTAAAAATAGGCTAAAGTCAAAGAAGAAATAAAAAATTATGTCTAGTTATAAACGTATCTCAGAAAGAATTGAGGAATTAAGAATTGATAATCCTCGCAACGCTACTAGCGGTCTTCGCTGGGTTAATGTTAATAATGCGGGTAAGGCTGAGATTAATTATCTCCGTAAAAATTATAATTTTGATTTAGCTCATCTTCGCTCAATCGCCGCTTCAATCCTTTCACAAAGACCAAAAATTTTTCGCGGATCTAAATACTTATTTTTAATTCTCCATTTCCCATCCATTAAAGATGGGCGTATTTTCTCGGCTGAAGTTGATTTTTTTATTGGGCACGGATTTTTAGTTAGTGCTCATAACAATAATCTATCAGCTTTAAATCAATTTTTCAGTATTAGTAAAAAGGATCCAAATTCTCTCGCCTCGTATCATATCGAATCCTCAGCAATCTTACTTCATGAAATTTTAGGCAATTTAATAAATGATTGTTATCGCTTACTTGATGAAAATAGTTTAGAAATTAAACATGTTGAAGAATTAATTTTTTCAAGAAAACAAAAATCAGCCGTAGAAAAAATTTTGCTTTTAAGACGGAATATTATTAATATCCGTAAAATAATGCAAAACCATAAAAACATTTTGAAAGAGTTAAGTGATATGAAAAGTAGTCTAGTTGATAAATCGGTGATAAAAGAATCATATAATAAATTAGTTGAGGATTCAAAAAGACTTTGGGAGATGCTTGATAATCAAAATGAAATGATTGAAGTTTTAAATAATACCAATGAATCACTGACTAATACCCAGATGAACACCATCATGAAAACTTTAACCGTCTTTTCAGTTATTGTCTTTCCACTTAACCTTTTGGCCGCAATTTTCGGGATGAACGCCCTGAGAATGCCTTTGGTAGAACATCAGTATGGTTTCTGGTTAATTGTTGCCTTGATGATATTAGGCGCTTTGTTTATGTTAGCTATTTTTAAATGGAAGAGATGGATTTAAAGTTTTTGATTTATTTTAAATAATAAAATAAGCCATCAGTCGATGGACTAATGGCTTTTTATTTTTAGCAGCTAAGATTTATATCTCGGCCACTGAGAGTCGTAATGCATCGTTCACCTGATTATAGAAGCTCGAAAGCTTCATATTCGAGGTATAAACTGTGGGGCTATTTTTATTAGCCCCGTAACGGAAGTGTAATATACTTCCAGCCACTGTTGAAAGTGAAAGGTTATATGATCCCCATTCTGGAAATCCAGTAACTTTGGTCACGGCAATAGGGGTAGAATAAGTCCCGTCCGCATTTCTTTTTGTGACGAAGGAATTCGTCGTAACTTCTTCATTAAACTTAAAGAAAAATGTCGCTGTCCCGTTTCCATTGTTGCTAAAACGGAAATACATGTCTCCGGTATTACCAGGATGAAGATATTGCCCATCTCCTAAGGGAACAATTTTTGTTCCATCAAAGAAGAAGTGAGCCAGTCCAGGATTTTCGGCTTTCCTTACAAATTTTGAACCGCTTAAATTGGCCCAGATATTGTCTCCATATACGAGAGCAATACTGTGTTCACCAACTTCTAATGAAAGTTTCAAGGCGATGTACTGACCGCCGTCTGTTTTTTTCTCGGGCTTACCATCAACTATTACATAATGATAATCGGTTTCTGCAATTTTCTTCAGAATCCAATTGCTCACAGTTCCATTGTAGAAAAACTCATTTTTAGTTGCCTCCGACACGCGCTCCTTAGAAAACAGAATGGTAACATCCGCCTTGTTTCCGCTAATGTTACTAACGAAAGTTCGAACTGGATCAGTTTCGTCCAAGTCTATTACAGAAATTATCGTAAAAGTTTTTTTCACTGAATTTCCATCAGTAAAATAAACTTCAACCTCAAGGGGAATTTCCCCTAAAGTAGCGGTTTGATATACTATCTCGGAGCCATTATATGTTGCTCCTTCAATTTTCCAAACCGCGGTTTGGATTTCCTTTCCGGATTGACTGGAAAGACTTAACCAAGCTTTTAGATTCGCCTGGATGTAAACATCCTCGGCATCAGATGAAAAACTCCCCGATTTAAGGATTAGGTCGCCTCCCTCAAATTCGCCCTCATCATAAGGCGCGGTCCATTCACACGAGCTAACTAAGCTCAAAAACAACATTGCAAAAACAAAATAAATAATTTTTTTCATTTTTTCTTACCCCTTTTTTGGGGCCTCCTTTTTTAATTATTATTGATTATTAATTATTAATTCTCTCTATCTTTATTCAGTTTTAAAAGTACTTTTATTATTTAAAATTTTTTCAAATTTTTTATTTAATATTTTTAAAACTTTTCTAAACTATTTTGGTAAAGTTTTAAAATCCTTTGGCTGACATCCTCCCAATTAAACACTTCCATAGCTCTCACTTTAGCACGTTGCCCCATATCTTTAGCTTCATCATTTCGTTTTAAAATTCTTTCTAATTTTAAAGCCAAATCTTCTTCATCTTTAGTTTGGAAATAATAAGCCGTATTAGCTCCGGCTTCTCGATTAGCACTAATATCGCTAGCTAAAATAGGTAGCCCGTAAGCCATCGCTTCAAGCATTGAAATTGACAAACCCTCAGTTTCAGAAGATTGAACAAATAAACCAGCTCCAGCATAAAGCGCGGCTAAATTAGCCCCACTATGATTTCCACTAAAGATAATATCTTTATCAGCTCCAGCTAATTTTTTTAATTCTTCCCCATATTCGCCCTCACCAACAATAACTAATTTCATCTCAGCCGCAATAAGATTGGTTGATTTTAATTTTTTAAAAACTTTAATTAAATATTGGATCCCCTTTAACTTAATTAAACGAGAAACTGAAATAATATATTTCCCTTTCTCAAGTCCAAGATTATCTAAGATACTAAAATCATGAGCTTCTTGAACTAAAGCTCCGTTTGGAATAATAATGCTATCGCGGCCATGCTTTTGATATAAATAGTCGCGCATTAAAGC
>JAACPL010000038.1 GCA_009995495.1 Candidatus Falkowiibacteriota bacterium | reverse complement strand
CACTCCATCTGACCCAAGTCACGCTGTTCCCCTTGGTTATTTACAAGATAATTATGGCCAACTTCTTCCTGGCGGAGCCTCTTCAACTTGGGTAATTAATGGAAGTGATATTTATAATGTTAATAGTGGGAATGTGGGCATTGGAACGACTGCACCAGGTGCAAAATTAGAGATTGTTGGTAATCAAATTCTTTCCTATGGCTATGTTTCCGGAGCTCTAAATATAGGGGCTAATGTAAATTCTACCGTTAGGTCAAGTAACGTCAGAAAACTTGGTGTTATCGCTGCTATAGATTATTCTAACACTAGAAATATTGAAATATTTAGTTCTGATAGTGATAATTCAACAAGAAATATTGTAAATTTTGGTGGTAGGCAAGGAGGCACTTCTTATGCGGCTACAGAAATACGTTTTACCACAGCTCCTAATAGCAGTACTCAGGGCGGAACAACTAGAATGCTTATTGATAATAATGGCAACGTCGGGGTGGGGACAAGTACTCCAGGAGAAAAATTACATGTTTATGGAAGTGGAGCTCAAAGAATACAGGTTGAGTCATCAGATGCTAATACAGCGGCCTTTAAAATGAAAACCCCAGCGAGTGAATATGGCTTTTTTGCCTCAGGTGCTTTGGATAGGTTTAGTATTTATAATTACAATTCTACATCATATCCCCTTGTTATTTTAGGTGATGGGAATGTAGGGATTGGGACGACGAATCCAGAAGCTATACTACATATTAATGATATAAGCTCAAATAATAGAATAAGATTTCAAAAATCAGGTACGGAGTGGATAGATTTTAATGATGGTTCTTTCAATGATGTACAAATTGAGTTTATGACGGATGGTAATAAGTATGTTTCTCTGGGAGTTGATGATACTGATGATTCTTTTAAGATTTCTCATGCAGGCACGCTGGAAACAAACACTGCCTTTACAATAAATACGAGTGGCAACGTCGGCATCGGCACAAGCACTCCGGCTTATAAACTTGAAGTTGTTGGCACATCCGGGATTGGCGCCGCCGCCTTTGTTAATAATTCGGATATAAACTTAAAATTTAATATCAGAAAAATTGATAATGCTTTAGAAAAAATTAAGTCTCTTGAGGGGGTTTATTTCGACTGGAAAGCTGATGGCTCTAATTCTGTCGGCTTGATTGCTCAAGATGTGGAAAAAATATTTCCAGAATTAGTTACGGGAAAAGATGGCCAAAAAGGCGTTCAATACAGTAACCTCGTCGCCCCTTTAATTGAAGCAATAAAAGAGCAACAGATTCAGATTGATGATTTGCGAAAAAAATCTGATTTTCGGTTTATTGGATCTGGCATAAATTATTCTCCATCCACGGGTTCTCATGGGGTTATTTTAAGTCAAGACTTCCCAAGTGAATTTAGAAAAGGAATGATTGTGTCTGTGACTGGTGAGGCTAAGAAACGATATAATAATAAATTGAAAATTACTAGCACATTGGCGACGGTTAAACTTTCAACTACAAAAGAAGATAAGACCGTTTATGGCATTATTGAATCTGAGCTTAATGAGGGCGTAAATAGTTGGTATCAGACTAATCCGGGAGAGCGTTTTGCGATTATAAATACAATTGGTCAAGGTAAGGTCTTAGTAACAAATATGAATGGTTCAATTGAAGCTGGTGACTATATCACTAGCTCAAGCATCCCTGGTTATGGCATGAGACAAGCCGATGATATTTTACGCAATTATACAGTTGCTAAAGCTATAGAGAAAGTTGATTGGAATAAAGTAACAGAAACTATTGAATGGCAAGGTAATACCTATAAAGTTTACTTGCTAGGAGTTGTATATAATAGTCGTTAAAAAATTAACTTTATTGTTAAGATATTTTTAGAATTATCTTTCGTATCTAAAAATAAAAACTTCGTTTTCTATTGACCAAAATTCATTCGCTTCTGTTTTTGCTTCGTTTATTAACTCGGCGCTACGGTGCCAGTATTTATTGACGATTAAATAAGCTTCTTTTACTGAACTGAAGTCCATTGCCTCAGCCAAAGTTTTTTGATTGGGGTGATTATAAACCGCTTCTAAATAATATTGATAAAGACCGCCACCAGTTGGAATCGGATAAAAATATATTTTTTTAGAATTAGTATTTAGATAATTATTAAAGCCAAAAGTTTTTAAGGCGGCGGCGCTTACTTGCTGGTTAGCTAAAACGATATAAGGCTCAGTGCCGTTGGCTTTATTATTTTCAGCTACACTAATAACCGTCCTTAAATCATTAATGCCAGTACTATACCCACGACTATTAGTATATTTATCAAGACGAGGATAGGAGCTGTATAAAGAAGCTGTTAAAATAATTGTTAAAAATAGAGCCCAGAATATTTGAGTGAATAAATTTTTAGTTAAACAAGTTGAGATTAAATCTTTGATTCCAAGTAAGATAAAAGGAAGATTAAAGATTATAATTATTACCAAAATTCTTTTAGCGTAGCCGGCTTGCTCATAAACGATCACATCATTAAAGGCAATAAAGCTGCTTAATAAATAGCTGATAATTAATGCTAGAGAAGAAAAACTTAGAGCTTTAAAAATGGCTAGAGTGTTTTTATCTTTTTTCTGTGTTAGTTTTTTGTAAAAATAAATTGAGGCAGAGATAATAATTATTAAAATTATTAAAGCTTGATTAAAGTTAAAAAAATAATTTAAATTTAAAAAAATATTTTCTTGGCCAGCTCCTTTTAATTTGAAAAAAAGCTGAATAAAATTTAAAAAAGTAGTTTTTAGACCGGAAAAGTTCAATTTAGCTTTAGCTCCGAAGTATAGAGATAGTGGCAGGGCTAATATATTAATTAAAGCGACTAAAATAAGACTAATTTTTTGAAAATATGGCTTAAACTTATCTTTTTTCTTCTCATAAAGTGCAAAAAGAAGAAAGCCTAGAGCTGGTAAACCAGAAAGAGGGTGAATTGCTATGCTAGCACCAGTAAATAAGAGACTCATTAATAAAGATTTTTCTCTTAAGGCGAAAAAAACGAGAATTAATAAAAATATATAACTTAGATTTTGTGGAGTTGTGACAATGAGTGGATTAAAACCAACTATAAGGATTGTTAGAATTGTTATGAGAGAACTTTTTCTCTCTTGACCGTCTTTCTTTAAAAAATTCCAAAACAGGGCTGGTAAAGTTATTGCTCCTAGTAACGGTACTAAGAGCTTGTGAATAAATTCTAATGATATATTATTAAATAAATTTATAAATTTACTTAAAATTATTATCAAACTATATTGGCCGAGATAATAGGGTGTTTTTGGTAGTATTGAACCATGTTCAGTAATATATTCCATTGTCGCCTGATGAATAAAAGGATCAAAACCGTAACCAATTAAATAAGTTATTAAAGCAATAGAAAAAGATAAAAAATAAAAAGTTGTTAATGAAATTAACTTTAAACTATTTAAAATTTTATTTTGCTTAATAATTATTAGAAGTAGAAGGGCGCTAAGACCGTAAAACAAAAAGAAATTTAGGTTAATTACCTGCCAGGGAGAAATTAAAGCTCGACTAAAACTTGCTTGGAAAAGTTCTTTGAAACTAAAAAATATAAATAGAATAAAAAGAACGGTGATTAATAATTTTGAGCCGTAGTTTAAATTTGCTTTAATTTTTAAGATTTCCGTTTCTACTTTTTTTACTTCAATTTTTTCCAATTTTTGCCTTTCATCATTTATTTCGACTTTCTCCAATTTTTGTCTTTCATTTTTAACAAATTTAAACACGAAAAAACCAACTATAATTGACAGTGCTAGACTTAAAATTATACCGATATTATTTAAGGCGTAAATATAATAAACTAAAGTGCCAAAAACCGGAATTAAAGCTAAAAATATCCAAGCAATAAGACTTAAATCAGATTTCAGTAAATTTATTAACTCTAGCTTAGATTTTATTCGGCTAATTGATGATTTTTCCATAAATAATTTAAGATTTTTCCCTAAATAAGCTTTATAGTTTAATAATAGCAAATTCTTGCTAAAATGGGCAATTTTAGTTAACATAAATTAGTAGCAAGAAGTATATGAATATGAAAAAAAACCTAAGTTTATTAATAGTCTGCTTACTGGCGTTGGGCTTTTTTTTGCTGACTTCACTAACAATTATAGCTAATCAGCCAGAAGGGGCCTATTATTTATGGTCATCTCCTGATGAAAGCGCTAATTATTATTTCACCTTAAATTATGCCATTTCCGGAGAGTTAAGTGTTTTTGACCGAGCTGGCGTTGTTAGTCAGGGCTGGACTTCGCCAAGAAGCTTAAGAAATGATATGGGCTTCTTAAAACCGGTTAGCTTTCCGGGTATTATTTTAGTTTATGGCTCAATTGCTTCTTTTCTTGGACTTGCTTTTATTCCTTTTTTAACACCTTTATTTGCTGCTTTTGGAATTATTATTTTTTATTTTTTAGTTCGTCGCTTTTTTAGAGATATGGTTGCTCTTTGGTCAGCTTTTTTACTCGCTTTTTTCCCAGTCTATATTTATTATTCGGTTAGAGCGATGTTTCATAATGTTTTATTTATTGTTTTATTGTTAGCCGGTCTTTATCTTCTATCTTCTGCAATTTCAAAAATAAATAAAAAGAAAAAAGTTGATTTATTGGAAAGTATTAAAAATAGAGACGTCGACACAAAAATTAAGTTTGATTTTAAAGAGGTTTTAGCTAAGCTTAATAAAAAAATTGTTAAATTTTTAAGTATAGGGGACGATACCAATCGTTGGCTTTCTTTTATTTCTTCGTTTTTTGCCGGCGTTTTTATCGGTTTAGCACTTATTACTAGAACTTCGGAAGCACTTTGGCTTTTACCTTTATTATTTTTAATTTGGCTTTTCTATGCTCACCGCTTTGGTTTAATTAGATTATTATTATTTTTAGCTGGTCTATTTTTAGCTTGGCTGCCAGCAGCTTATTATAACCAAATTCTTTACGGCTCTTATTTTTATGGTGGTTATAATGAACTTAATTCTTCAATTGATGAAATTTCTCAAATTGGAACTGACTTAGTTCTTGGTTTTAATCTTAGTTACTTACAAGGACTCTTAAATAAGCTAGAAACTATAATTTTTTATTTTGGTTTTAAACCCTTACAATCATTAGAAATGTTTCAAGCTTATATCATTAAGATGTTTCCTTTAATTTTTTGGTCCGGAGCTTTTGGTTTTATAATTTTAATGATAAGAAGTTTTAAGCGACCAAAGAAAAAAATTATTTTATATCTTTTAGGCGGTCTTTTAATTTCTGCTTTTTTAATTTTTTATTATGGTAGTTGGAAATTTAATGATAATCCTGATGTAACAAGAGCAACCATTGGTAATTCTTATACTCGTTATTGGCTACCAATTTATCTTTGGTTGATGCCACTTAGCGCCTGGTTTTTAGTGAGATTTTCTGAGGCTTTATTTAGATCAAAAAAGATTGTAAAAAAATGGCGTCAAAATTTAGCTTTTATTTTTCAAGCCATTTTTATATTTATTTATTTAAGTGGCTCTTTATTCTTTGTTTTTTTTGGTTCCGAGGAAGGCCTGATTTATTCGAGTTATAGTAAGTTAAAAGATAAAAAGACAGCCGACTTAGTTTTAAATAATACTGAAAAAAATGCCGTTATCATTAATCGTTATAATGATAAATATTTTTTCCCTCAAAGAAGAGTTATTATGGCAACTTTTCCCGATGATGATTTAACTGAAATCGTTAGTCGGATAATTGATTTTTATCCACTTTATTATTTTTATTTCCGTTTGGGCGAGGTGGACCTTAATTATCTAAATGAGCGTCGTCTTGCTCCTCATAATTTAAAAATTACGCCTTTAATCATGACCGGAGCTGATACCTATCTTTACCGCTTAGAAAAATTAAATAAAGTTGAAGATGGGGTTGATGAAAATTTAGACACTGAAGATTTAAATATTGAAGATTTAGATATTGAAGGCTCTATTTCTACTCAATAAACCATAAATTATGCAAAAAAAATATTTTATTATTACTATTGGTTGTCAGATGAATATTTCTGATAGCGAGAGACTGGCCGCTTTTTTAGAAGGGGATGGTTTTAAATTGGCAAAAAAAAGACATGAGGCTGATTTATTAATTTTAAATACTTGTGGTGTTAGACAAGCAGCCGAAGACAGAATTTATGGTTTAATTAATACTATTAGAAAAGAAAATAAAGAGATAAAAATTTTAATAACTGGTTGTCTAAGTAAGCGTCAGGATGTGATGAAAAGAATGCTTGGCAAGGTTGATTGGTTTTTACCGGTTGGCGATATGGCTTTAATCCCAGCTCTTTTTAAAGGAGATGATAATAAATTAAAATTTAGTCTTGATTCCTATCGTTTAAAAAATGGTGAAAAATATTTAAAAGTTAAGCCAAAATACAAAAGTAGTTATAGTGTCGTTATTCCGATTGGTAACGGTTGTAATAATTTTTGTTCTTATTGCGTTGTTCCTTATGCTCGCGGCCGAGAAGTTTATCGTCCGGCTAAAGATATTATTGAAGAGGTCAAAAAT
The DNA here is from genome assembly GCA_009995495.1 of Candidatus Falkowiibacteriota bacterium. GTDB lineage: Bacteria > Patescibacteriota > Patescibacteriia > Patescibacteriales > UBA12465 > UBA12465. The sequence continues at coordinate 1,598 of JAACPL010000038.1, read as the reverse complement.
TTAATTAAATTAGGCTACAAAGAAATTATTTTAGTTGCTCAAAACGTTAATAGTTATCAGGATGAGAAATATAATTTCGCTAAACTTTTATCTGAGATTAGTAAAATATCAGGAAATTTTTGGCTTAGATTTTTTTCTAGTCACCCAAAAGATATGAGTGATGAACTCATAAAAGTTATTGGCTCTTCAGATAAAATTTGTCATCATCTTCATTTAGCCTTGCAGTCAGGCGATGATAAAATTTTAGAAGCAATGAATAGAAAATATAATATTTCTCATTATAAAAAATTAATTAAAAAAGTTAGGATGGCAAAGCCAGGGATTGCAATTACAACTGATATTATCGTTGGTTTTCCTGGAGAAACTAAGGCTCAATTTTTAAATACTTTTAAAGTTTTTAAAGAAATTTCTTTTGAAATGGCTTATTTATCGCAATATAGTCCGCGCCCAGGAACTGTTTCAGCTGAAAAAATGAAAGATGATGTTAGTAAGTCTGAAAAAAAACGACGCTTTGAAGTTTTAAATGAAGAACTTAAAAAAGTAGCTGATGATAGTCATAAGATTTATTTAAATAAAGAATTAGAAGTTTTAGTTGATGGTTTTAAAAAAGGAAAATACTTTGGTAAATCAAGTTCCTTTAAAACGGTCTTAATTGATGCTGGAAAGAATAAATTATCAATTGGTGATTTTGTAAAAGTTAAAATTACAAGGACTAGGCCCTTTGGTTTAGAAGGTAAAATTATAACAAAAATTAAATAGATTATAAGTTAATGTTAAAGAAAAACAAAAAACAAAATAAGCCTAAAGTTTTAGTTATTCTTGGGCCGACCGCCTCCGGCAAGACTAAGCTCGGGGTTGATTTGGCGCGTAAATTCAAGGGCGAAATAATTAGCGCCGATAGTCGCCAGGTTTTTCGTGGCATGGATATTGGTAGCGGCAAAGATTTAGAAGAATATGGAAAAGGAAAAGATAAGGTTAAATATCATTTAATAGACATCTCTGATCCAAAAAAAGATTTTGACTTAGCTAAATATCAAAAACTTGCCTTTAAGGCGATAGAAAATATTTTAAAACGAAAAAAGTTGCCAATTATAGTTGGCGGTAGCGGTTTATATGTGCAGGCGATAATTGATAATTATGATTTAAGTTCTTTTGGGGCTAATCGTAAAAAAAGAGATGAACTTGAAAAGTTGGGGGCTAAAGAACTTTTTAAGCGTCTAGAAAAATTAAAACAAGATTTTGCCAAGAAAATAAATAATAGTGATAAAAACAATGCTCGTCGTTTGGCTAGATATTTAGAAATTGTGGAAAATGGTGGGATAATAGATAGGCGCTTAGATTCTCATTATGAATTTTTGATCTTGGGCTTAGATTTTCCTAATGAAATCTTAAGAGAGCGGGTTTCTTATCGTTTATTAAAAAGGTTGGAGGAGGGTATGATAGCGGAGGTTAAGAATTTAAAAGAAGCCGGGCTTAGTAATGAGCGCCTAGAATCCTTTGGTTTAGAATACCGTTATATTAATAGACATTTAAATGGCGAGCTTTCTTATAATAATATGATTAAAGAGCTGGAGATAGCCTCCTACCGCTTCGCTAAA
>JAACPL010000037.1:7235-8332 GCA_009995495.1 Candidatus Falkowiibacteriota bacterium | reverse complement strand
GATTTTTGGCGAAATAAAATAGAGAACGAAAATTATAATTTATCTGATGAGGATATTGATGCGATTATTAGAATAATTGATGATAAGGCGAGCGGGCATAAGGTTGGGATGGAGGCAATAGCTAAAACTGGAATTCGGCAGAATTATTGGCGGAAAGTTTTTCGTGATTTTGAAGATAAAAAAGAATTAAGATTAGCTTTTGCTAAAATTTTATATGCTAAAGAGGATGATAATTTAGCAGATTTATCTGATGAATTATTAGTCATAAATAAAAGCAATAAAAATGGTCTTAACGGGAGAGAGCGAGGAATGATTAACGCTTTCTTATTTTTAATAAATCCTAAAAAATATATTAGTGTTGTTTCTTTAAACCATAGGCGACTTATTTCCGAATATTTTAAAATTGAAAATAACCTTTCTGGTTTAAGTGATGGGGAAAAAATTATAAAATCAGGTGAAATAATTTTAGAGGCTTGTAGGAAAAATTTAGATCCTAATTTGAGCCCGAGAACAATATCGGAATTTCTTTATCTTCCTTTCAATCCTTATAATGAAGATTTAAAAATAAAAAGTCTCTGGTATAAAAAAGATAGTAAAAGCTCTAAAAGAAATAATGTAGAAGATGATTTTGATAGTGATACTTTTTTAGAAATTAAGTTGAAAAAGTTAGAGGAATTAAAAGGAGAGAAAAAATATAGGGGCTCGCCTGATAACTATCAAACTTTTTCTAAGAGTTTTTTAGATAAACAAAAAAAGAATGATGAGATAGGGAAAAAGGGAGAGAAATTTGTTTTAGATGAGGAAAGAAAAAGGTTAAAAAAACTTAACATTAATTCTCATGGCAAAGAGCCTAAAAACATGTCTAATACTAATGCTGGTTATGATATTTTATCTTATAATAAAGATGGGTCAGATCGTTATATAGAGGTGAAAAGTAGTACTTCAAAGAAGCTTACAAGCTTTTTTATTACTGAGCATGAACTAGAAATTGCAAAAAATTATAGAGAGAATTATTATATTTATATAGTAACTGATGTTTCAGGGAAAAAGCCAAAAATTAGAATAATAAACAATCCTGATTTTTCAAATGATAAAAA
>JAACPL010000037.1:0-7189 GCA_009995495.1 Candidatus Falkowiibacteriota bacterium | reverse complement strand
GATAACTTAAAAGATTCCCTCGCTAATCTCCAAAAAACCGAAACCCAAAAGACCCTCTTCGGAGGGTCTTTTGTTTTTGAGGGAGGAGGCAGGGGGTCTGGGCGGGGGATTTTGTTTTTTTATCTTTTCTTAAGCTTTGATTTAATTTTTCTTCAGCTCTGATTTGTTATAGTATTGTTGATAAAAAAAACGGAACTCTTTTTCTCAAAGAGTTCCTCGGGGTTTAAAGGCTTTCGCGTTTAAACATTTGTGCTTCGGGTTTCCCCTCAGGGTTATATTACTATAACAACTATAAGTATTATAGCAAAATAAAAATTAAAAATCAAGTACCATTTATGAATAATGAGAATAATTATAATTTAAAAAAAGATATTGAGCTCCTTAATTGGTCTAAGATTAAGATTAAAATCAATAACTTAAATAATTATCCAAAATTTTTTAAGGAAAGGGAGATTTGGTGGGCTAGTCTTGGCTCAAATATTGGCGACGAAGAAGACGGAAAGAATAGAAATTTTGAAAGGCCTATTCTAATTTTAAAAATATTTAATAAAGAGTTAATTATTGGGATTCCTTTGACATCAAGAGTTGGAAATAATGCTTTTTATTATAATTTAAAAAAACCAAATCGTGGAGCGCTCATATTTTCTCAATTAAGAGCTTTAAGTAGCAAGAGGCTAATTAGAAGGATGGCTAAAATATCTAAAGCTGAGGCCTTAGTGATACTAGAGCTTTTAATTAAAAAACTACAATAACTTTAATCAATATTTAATATATACAGAAAAAATTCCCTCGCTAATCTCCAAAAAACCGAAACCCAAAAGAGCCCCCGAAGGGGGCTCTTTTGTTTTTGGGGGGAAGGGGGCCCTATTTATCTCTTCTTAAGCTTTGATTTAATTTTTCTTCAGCTTGAATTTGTTATGATGGGGGTATATGAAAACGCTTAAAATATATATAGATGAGTCTGGTGATCTTGGTCTTAATGAAGGTTATTTTGTGATAGCTATGCTGATAGCCTATGACGCCAAAAGAATTAAAAATATTATTAAAAATTTTTGTGCCTTCAATAATTTAGAGGAGGTTCATGCTTGTAAACTAGATTTTCCTAATAAACAATTTTTAATAAATAAATTAACAAAAAAACCAGACTACTCAATCTCTTATGTCGTGGCCGATAAGATGATGGTTGAAAATAAAAAGTTGTTTGAGAGTAATAATTTATTATTTAATTATCTTGCCTCTCTTTTGGTTAAGGATATTTTTAAAACCAATGAAGATGATATTATGATATATATGGACAATAGAAATCAAAAAGTGGCTTCAAGCAACTCTTTAATTGAGTATATTAAAATAAAAGCGATGACATCTTGGGGTTTTGATAAGAATGTAAAATTTGAATATTGTGATTCAAAAAATCATAAAGCTCTGCAGATGGCTGACTTTGTTGCCCATTGCATTAGGAGACGATATTTTTATAATAATAACGATTTTTACAAAAGATTAAATATAATTAAAAGCATAAAATTTCCTCAAGAAAAATTCAGAGAAAATATATTTAGAAAATATTAATAGGCGTTTAATAATCGCTGCTTGACTGGTGCTATAATATTTGCTATACTTAAATCAGTTTAAGTCCTATAGGGAGCTTTATTGAGTAAGCGGCGTTTCTCGCCGTCGAACTATAGGCAGCACAAGAACACCCCGAGGGGTGTTTTTATTTTTTCTCTCCGCTTGTAGCGCTGATTATAATGCGCCCATTGTTTATGAGGAGGAATTTTTAGCGCCTTTAGTTGAGGAGATGGTTGTTGAGGAAAATGAGACAAATATTGAAACCGAAGTCTCAGTCCCTTTATCTAATGATAATTATTATACTAATGTTGACGGGAACACTGTCCATTCCCCGGCTTTTGCGCCAAGTGTGCCGGCGGGGGCGAGCGCTGTTTGTAAAGACGGAACTTATAGCTTTAGCCAAAATCGTCGCGGAACCTGCTCGGGTCACGGCGGAGTTGCGAGGTGGCTTTAGGTCTTATCTTTTCTTGAGTTTTAATTTAATTTTTCTTCAGCTTCAATTTGTTATAATAATCAAGCTAGGAGATTCAATTGGAAACTGTTGTTGAAAATGATATAATATTATTAAGTTAAGAGTAATTGTAAAATTATTAAGATGAAAAAAAAGGAGCTAAACATTTTTTTTATTAATCCTGAAAGATTATCTTATTTATTAGATTTATATAAATTATCTATAGATAGTTTTTTGGAATTGTTAAATAAAGATTTGAAACGGAGCCTAATAACTAAAGAAATTTTGAGCGATATTTTAGATAAAAAAAGAGGAATTTCTATTAATTATTTAAAAAGAATAGATAAGATTTTTAATTGTGGTTTAACTTGGGTTGTTGGTAAGGGTGAGGCTCCTGATAAAAAAAAGCGAAGCATATTTTTTAGAAAGGAAAAATTTAATGCGGATTTTAATTTTTATTCAAAAAAGGTTATTACTAAATATGAAGATTTAAAGTTTCAAATTGAAGCTTTAAGTAAGTCTGTAGGATTTGACTTAAAAGATAAAATTAAGGAAAAGTATTCAATTAAGGACAATCCTATTATTGTAGCCGAAAAAATGTTTAATGAGTTTAATAATATTCAAAGAAATTTTCTTGCCAAAGGAATTATTAAAAACAATAAAGACGATAGAACATATTTAGTTAATTTAATTAGAGTATTAGAGGAGTTAAATATTTTCGTTTTTGAACATTTGGAAACAGTAACAAAAAAAGAGAAAGTCTCTTTTGATGGTTTTTTTATATCACCAAATATTATAGTTGTTAAAAGACAGCAAAAATATTTAAGAAGAGAGATTTTTACATTAATTCATGAATTTGCTCATTATTTATTAAAAATTGAAGAGGTTGACGATGATGACGACAACAAACTTTTTGCCGGAGATAATAAAGTTGAGAATTGGTGTCATTCTTTTGCTTATTATTTTTTACTTGGAGATGAAAAGAGGCTGGTAAATGAGTTAAAAGTTGCAAATAAAAATAATAATTATTACAAGACGGAAATATTAGGTATTTATAACAAAACAAAATTAAGTTTTAAAGCAATTTATACTAACTTATTATTTTCTAATAAAATTAGTCGGGATAACTATGAAATAATAATGGGGGAAATTAATGAAAATATTAGAGCAAATGAAATAAGGGAAAAAATAAAAAAAGATAAAAATAAAGATTTGGGAATAACTGTTTTTGCTAGCCCGAAACCGATTGTTTCTAATATTTTTAAAGATTTAGTAGTGTCTAATTATTTTGAGGGCTCTATTAATGAACCGGAATTAAGATATTTTCTTAATATTAAACAGAAGTCTCCAATCGACGATATTATTTATTCTTAAATTATGACAAGATTCGTTTTGGACAATAGTAGCTTGAATATAATGTTGAAATATTATTATTTTGACAGGAATTTTAGTGGAGTAATTTGCAAAAGAATATTAGATTTTTTTATTGAAAAAATACCGACAATATGTAAAAAAAGGGGTATAAGATATGAAAAACTTCCTTATCTTATGTTTTATTTTTATGAAAGGGAGTTAAAATTTTCCTTATCTTTAGCTAAAAACTAAGCCCTGTGGAAAACTACTATTGACAGAATATATTTAATGTGCTATACTAATATCATGTTAAGATGAGTTATTAAAAAAAGAGGCCCAATACGGCCTCATTATAAACCAAAAAAATCGCGAAAAATGAGACGACTAGGAATTTAAGTAAAGCTTAAAAGCTACAATTTTTACCCGGTTCCGCCTAGAGCTCTGTCAGAGGACAGGGCTTTTTTATTTTCTCTATTTATTTTTCCTTTATTTTTTATTTAAAATTTTTTCATATGCTATTTGCTAAAATGATTAAATTAAAGTTTTAGCTAGGATCTTTTATTATAAAAAAAAATAAATTTATGAAGAAAATAAAAACTAAGGGCATGGAAATTTATACTTATAAATACCTGGAAGATGATTATATTTCTCTAACTGATATTGCTAGATATAAAAATTTTCACGAGCCTAAAGATGTTGTTAAAAATTGGATGAGAAATTATGCAACTATTGAATTTTTAGGTATTTGGGAATTTATAAATAACCCAGAGTTTAAAGGGGTCGAATTCGACTCCTTTAAAAAAGAGGCGGGATCAAATAGCTTTACTCTATCTCCTCAAGGATGGGTTGAAAAAACTAAAGCTATTGGCATTATCTCAAAATCCGGTCGTCATGGTGGCGGGACTTTTGCTCATAAAGATATTGCCTTTGAATTCGCAGCTTGGATTTCAGCGGAGTTTAAGCTATATCTAATTAAAGAGTTCCAAAGGCTTAAAACTGAAGAAAATCAAAAATTATCTTTAGGTTGGGATGCTAAGCGAGTTTTAACTAAAATTAATTATAAAATACATACTGAATCTATAAAAAACCATATTATTATTCCGAATAAACTATCAAAGATTAAGGCTAATGTTGTTTATGCCAATGAAGCTGATATTTTAAATAAAGCTCTTTTTGGCTTAACGGCCGAAGAGTGGAGAAATATAAATAAGGAAAGAGAAGGGAACTTAAGGGATTATGCTGATATTTACCAATTAGTATGTTTAGCAAATTTAGAGACTTTAAATTCTGAGTTTATAAAAATGGGACTTAATCAGGCATCAAGGCTCGTAAAACTTAATGAAATTGCCATCTCGCAAATGAAATCTTTACAAGAAAATAGTTCTTTTAGAAAATTGAAATAATTTCTTCTTTTAAGGCTCAGTAGGGATTCGTTTTATAAAACAAAAACAGGCCATGGCCCATAATGGGCGACGCCTGTTTTTAAGAGTATTATGAATAATAATACTCTTATTACTTATATTATATCACGGAAAGATGAAATATCAAGAGACGGCTGCAATTGCTACAAAGGTTAATTCTTGATAAAATTAAAACAGTGTAATTTATCTCATTATTAAACGTTAATATGGAAGCAGTTCGCTTAGCGGGATTAGATAACGAAAATATTTTAGTAGAACGTGCCAAGACTGATGATAATGCCTTTTCTATTTTATATGATTTTTATTTTCCGAGAATTTACGGCTTTATATTTAAGCGAGTTGGCGGAAAAGAAGTAGCTGAGGATATCGTCTCGGCTGTTTTTATGAAAGCGTTTACTAATTTAAACTCTTTCTATCCTCAAAGAGAAGCGTCTTTTTCGGCTTGGCTTTATCGTATCGCTAGTAATCAATTAATTGATCACTATCGCTACGCCGGACGTCGTCCGACCGTCGCTTTAGAAAATATTAATGAACCAGGAGATGATAGACAAAATCCGCAAATTGATTTTTTGCGTCAGGAAGAAAGATCTTTAGTTGAGCGGGCTCTGATGAGTCTAGCAGATAAAGACAGAGAGATTCTTACTTTGAAATTTTATGCCGAACTAGAGCCTTCTGAGATTGCTGATATTTTGAAAACTAATGCTAATAATGTCGGCGTTATGGCATATCGCGCCTTGCAAAAATTTAAAGCTATATATCAAAAATATGAATAAATATAAAGCGGACAACTTGGAAAAAGCTTGGTCATCTGGCTTAAGGCCTGAGGACTGTAATGATCCGGAAATAACGGCGTTATTAGAAGCAGGAGAGACTATAAGTCGCTCCCGCTATAAAACAAGTGCGCCTAATTCTGATTTTCAAGCCAGCCTTAAGGCGGAAATTAGAGCTGAGCGCCATAAAAAAATTTTTTCTATGAACAATCAACAAAAAGAAGCTAAGAAGCCCTCCCGCTTTAATTTTAGTTTCCAGCCAAAAATTTTACGCCCTACTTTAGCATTAGCTTTAGTGGTTATTATTACAATAACAGCAGTTCGTTTTTGGCCACAAAGTCCAGGTTTTGAGCCTTTTAGAATTGATGCCGCTTTTGCTAGTGATAACTTTAGCGTTGAAGCAAGCGAGAGTAGCAATTCTGGTATTGAGGCTGATACAAATTTTATAATTAAGAGTAAAACGGCTATTTCTGAAATTGATAGCTTGCGTTCTAGTATTAAACTTTTACCGGCAACCGAATTTGATTTAAAAAAAGTTAACGATTATGAATTTATTTTAACACCCGTCGTGAATTTGGCGGACAAGAAAGTTTATAAATTAGAAATTTCTTCCGAATATATCGACGATAATGGTTTAACAGTTTTGAATAATAATTCTTGGGCTTTCCAAGTAAAAGATGCTTTTAAGGTTGTTTCCTCTATCCCGGCTGACAAAAGTAATAACGTCCCGGTTAATACTGGGATAGAATTTGATTTTAGTACTGAGGATATTAAAGGTTTTGAACAAGCTTTTAGTATTTCGCCACAAGTCGCAGGGCGTTTTGAGAAACATGGCCGCACTATGGTCTTTGTACCAACTCAGTCTTTAGCCACTGGCACTATTTATACAATTAATTTGTCCGATAACGTCAGCCGTGGTGAGACCGGGGAAAAATTAGCAGAAGCTAAGACTATTAGGTTTGAAACGCAAGCCGATGATCAGGCTGAGGCAGCAATTAGATTGTTAGCAGAGCGTCGAGAATTCTCTACTATTCAGAATCCAACTTTTCAGGTTTTTGTGGCTAATGATTATGGCGAGAATCCAAACATAAAAATATATAATTATAATAGTCGCGATAATTTTGCTAGCGATTTTTCTAAATACAATGACATTCCTTATTGGGCCTCGGCTGCTAGTGAGAAATTTCAGGTTAATAAATCAAACTTGTCTTTAGTATCTAGCTACGAATTACCAGTTGTAAAAAATGATGGCGGTAGTTATTTAGTTTTACCAAATTCTTTGCCGGCCGGTTATTATTTCGTTGAGGTTTCTTTAGGAGAAAGTCGTGACCAGTTGTTTTTGCAAATTTCCGATTTAACCGCTTACTTAGCGGTTACTCGTAATGAAGCTTTATTTTGGGTTAATGACTTAAAGACGAAAGAGGCAGTCGTGGCTAAAATTACTAATCTTGAGACTAAACAGTCAGTGCAAACTAATCAATCAGGCGTTGCGAGAATGGCTTATGAGTTTGACATGGAAAATATTAATCTTTTTGCCATTGAAGCTAATGGTAAACAGCTAATTATGACTTCAGATAGTCACTATAATCGTGATTACAAGAATCCAAGAGATAATTATTGGAGCTATT
>JAACPL010000012.1:533-31527 GCA_009995495.1 Candidatus Falkowiibacteriota bacterium | reverse complement strand
GTTATTTATTGGCTAACATTCACCAATATTTTAACAAAATTCTTCTTTTTTATACACACTTTTCGACATAGAGCCGAGATTATACACCCTTTCCTGCCTAAATCTTATTCTAAAGCCTATCTCAAGATAAAGCCCCCGTCTACTACTAAAGTCTGTCCAGTAATATAATCGGCTTTATCAGAAGCTAAAAATAAAACGGCGTTAGCGATATCTTCAGGTTGGCCGTAACGAGCTAAAGGAATAATCGCTATAGTTTGCTTACGAAGTTCTTCTGTCGCGGTTCGCGGTTGATCTGGCTGGCTAGCTCCCGGAGTATCAATTGCCCCTGGGGCAACATTATTTACATTAATCTTTTTCTCCGCTAACTCAAGCGCTAAGGCTCTAATCATCCCATTCATCCCGCCCTTAGAGGCGCAGTAATGAGTTAAACCAGCAAAGCCAATCAAGCCGGCAATAGAAGAAATATTTACAATTTTTCCGCCCGCTTTCATATTTTTTACCGCCGCTTGAGAACAAAGAAAAATGCTTTTTAAATTAACATCAATAACCTTATCCCAATTTTCCTCGGTCATTTCCATAAAAGGAATGAATGGAAAGATTCCCGCATTATTAACTAAGACATCAAGGCGCCCAAACTTATTTATAGTTTCTGTCACTAAATTTTCTACTTCCGCTTTAAGCGAAACATCACATTTAACCGCCAAAGCTTTTTTACCTAAAGCTTCAATTTCTGAAACAACCGTTAAACATTCCTCATAGTTAATATCACTAACAACAACACTATAACCTTCTTTAGCAAAAGTATGCGCTACTCCTCGGCCAATCCCCTTGCCGGATCCCGTGACGATAACTACTTTCTCTTGTGTGTCCATATATTTATAAATTAATTAATAACATTGATATTATAACAAAGAATAGATTACTAAAAAAGCGAGGGCTATGACAAACTTATTCCAAATGATCTTTAAATTCTTTACTATAAACATTTAAGACGGCAACAGTAATTGCTAAAACAATTGGACCAATAAATATTCCCCAAAAACCAAAAAGGCTAATACCGCCGAGAATAGAAAATAACATAAAAGCCATATTAATTTCCGTCTTCCCTTTGCTAATATAAGCCCGAATTAATTCATCAATATTTACAACTACAAATAAATTCCAAACTGTAACCAGAACTCCTTGCCAAATTTGACCCGTAGCAAAAAAATAAATTATAATTGGTAAATAAAAAAATGTTAAAGCGTATGGAATAATAGATAGAAAAGCCGATATTATAAAAATAAGAAAAAAGGGCCAACCAATCATCGCAAAACTTGATGCGCTTAATAAACCCTGAATTATGGCGCAAACAAATAACGAAAGAAGTGTTGTTCGACTTATATCTTGAAAAGATTTTATAATTTCTAAATTATAATTTTCTGGTAAAGGTGAATAGCGAATAATTTTTTTTCTAATACTTGTCCCATCTACTAAAAAATAAAAAATTGATAATAAAATAATAAGTAAAGAAAAAAAGAAGCCCCAAGTACTTACTACTAAAGTTTGAGCGGCAGTTATTAACCAATTATTAAACCAAATAGATAAATCAGCTAAGGTTTTTTTTAAACCGTCCCCGTTAAGAGCGGGGATGTTTAATTTTTTAAGTAAATCATTTTCTAAAATATCAGCCTCATTTAAAGTTTCATTCAAACTAATAAAGGCGGCCGGAGCTTGCTTGGCGGCGTAAATGATTAATTTAGTAGTAGGAAAAATAATTATAAATAATATAGCGAAGGTAATTATAAGAGCGCTCAATTTTTTTCTATTTTTAAAAACTTTTAGTAAACGTTGATATAAAGGGAAACAAACCGAAGCAATAACTCCACCAATAATTATTTCAAGCAAAAAAGGACGAAAAATTAAAAAGGCAATAACTAAAGAGAGCCCCATTAAACCAAAGAGAAAGTAATGATAAAAATTTTCCCCTTCTTCTTTATTCATAAATTTAATCCAGTAAATATTAATAAATTACAACCGGAGTTCCAACTTCAACCCAGTTATACAAAAATTCTGCCGGCCCAATTCCTAAACGAATGCAACCGTGAGAAACAGCAATACCTAAATGATTTTCTCCCTCTCGATAACCACTTGGCCAAATCGGTAACTCGTGAAAACCAAAACGGCCCGTGCCCATTCCTAACCAATAAGGCATCCATAAACCATAAGAAGACCAGGCTTTTGGATATTTGTTTATAATTTTAAAATTCCCTTTCGGTGTCGGCATCGAAGCTTTTCCAGCGGAAACTGGAAAAGAGCCAATTTGTGTTTCGCCCAAATAATAATAAACGCGCTGACTCGGACCAACATCAACTTTAACATTCTTTAAAGAGTTTTTACTTATCAAAGAAGCGTCGGCAATAAAGCTAATATTTTCATTATTTATTCCCAGCCCTAAGATTGAAATTATTTTTAAAAGATCTTCATAATCACCAACATAGTAAAGAAGATTGTCTTTAGGGCTCAAATACCAAAGCTCACCTTTGCCTTCAACTTGAAGCAAAAATTTACCTGCCAATTTTTTTGTGAAATTAAGGTCAATTGGTAAACGACCGGGACCTAAAGGATCATAATGATTTTTAATTTCTAAAGAATCTGAATGAGAATCACCATCGCTATCTAAGTTAGAATAATTAATCCCGATTGCCTTTTCTAAACGGTCGTCTAAACCATCATTATCGCTATCAATTTTTATTAGGCGACTATCAACCGCCAGAGGAATTTTTTTCAAATCATTATTAGAAATTCCTAAAGAATTCTGACGCGCTACTTCCAAAAAAGAATTTTGGCTTAAAATATGACGCAAACCGTTATGCTTATCAACATACCAAGCCTGACCCTTATTCTCTACTTGAATTAAAAATTGCCCGCGAAGTTCAAACGGCAATGACGAAGCTAAACTTGGGCGCGGAAAAATAAATATTAAAGAAAAAAGACTAAATATTAAAAATGTAAAAATTGTTTTCTTATTTTTTTGCATTTTTTAATTACTTAAATTTTCAGCAATGATTAGTTCCTCCGGACTATTTATACCCATAGCCTCACGTGGCTCAATCGACGAAGTTTGGATTATGTCATTTTGATCAAAAGCAATTTTAACCATATCAGTTAAGTAAAACTCGTGCGCCTTATTGTCATCTTGAACTTTATCTATATTAGAAAAGAACCAATCTTTATTAAAACAAAAACAATTTGGATTTACTTCTAATATTGCTTTTTCCTCACTTGTTGCGTCCTTAAACTCCTTAATTTCTTGAACAGTTTTATCTTTTCCTCGAATAATTCTTCCCCAATGATAAAAAACCGAACGCCAATCTCTGAAGTCAGGTAAAACTACGGTAATCATTGATAAAATACCATGATGTTTGAGGGGAAAATTCTTTATAGTCTCTAACCGATAAAATGGGTGGTCACCGTTTAAAACAAAAATGTCAGAAGCGCGCGAGTCAATATAATCACGAGCACAAGAAACGGCGTGCCCAGTTCCTAGTTGCTCTCCTTGAACAGCATAATCAACTTGATAAGAAGCTAGGGCCTCACCAATAACTTTCTTATTCTCTGGCGAAACAACGACAATCGGTTTTAATTTTGGCTTAGCCGCCATAACAGATTCCATTAAATAATGGATCATTGGCTTCCCTTTTAAAGGGACTAAAACCTTAGGCAATTCCGAACCCATGCGAGTTCCTCTGCCAGCCGCAAGAATTATTATTTGAGTCATAATTAAAAAAATAAAGGAAATTTTATTAAGAATTTCCTTTATATTTTAGCATTTTTTGGCTTTAAGAGCAAATTAATTAAAAAAATATCTATTTAATATCGGCCAAAATTTTAGCTTTAATTTCCTCAACTTTAGCCTTAGCTTCGATTTCTGTTTTTGCTTCAGCATAAATTCTAATAATTGGTTCAGTATTAGATACTCGCAAATGCAACCAGGAATCCTCCCAATCTATTTTTAGTCCATCAATATCAGTAATGTTTTCGTTAGCATAATCTGTTTTTAAACGCTCAATAATTAAATCAATTTTAAGTTCGGGGCTTAAAGCTAATTTATCTTTAACCATAAAATAAGTTGGCAGCTCAGCCCTAAGTTCAGAAACTTTTTTCCCGGATAAAGCTAAAGCACTTAAGAATAAAGCTACACCAACCATGGCGTCGCGACCATAATGAAGCGCTGGATAAATAATGCCACCATTACCCTCGCCGCCAATAACCGCCTTAATGTCTTTCATCTTTTTAACCACATTAACCTCACCGACAGCGGCGGCCTCATAAATAGCTCCGTTCTTAAGACTAATATCACGCAGAGCACGCGAAGAAGAAAGATTAGAAACAGTTGCTTTTTGATATTTCCCTGGATAACTCTTATCAAGTACGGAAAAATTAGCTAAAACATAATCAGCAATCGCTACCAAGGTATATTCTTCACCAAAGACATCACCCTTTTCATCAATGAAAGCTAAGCGGTCAACGTCCGGATCAACAACAATTCCCATGTCAGCCTTTTCTCTTTTAACTAAAGACATAATTTCGCTAAGATTTTCTGCCAAGGGTTCTGGATTATGACTAAAGCGACCATCTAAAGAATCATTTATTATTATTTGCTTCTTAACGCCAAGAATTTCTAAAGTATGAGGAATTGCTTTAGCACCAATTGAATTAATGCCGTCAATAACTATTTTAAAATCACGTTTGGAAATTGTTTCTTTATCAACTAGAGCTAAGCCAGCAATTTGATTAACGTGACTATCTTCTAAATTATTATTTAAAAAGTAGCTACCGAGCTCACCTTCTAAAACATATAAATTAAATTCTTTTTCCGCTAAAGACAAAATTTTCTCACCAGCTTCAGCCGATAAAAACTCGCCCTGAGAATCTAAAAATTTAAGAGCATTCCAACCTTGAGGATTATGAGAAGCGGTGATTACTATAGCACCATCGGCTTTTTCAGAAATAACCGCCATCGCCACCGTTGGTGTTGCCGCCTGATCCAGGTCAATAACATCTATTCCCTGACTTACTAAACTGCCACTAATTAAGTCGGAAATCATTTTCCCTGAAACTCTAGAGTCACGACCAAGTATTATTAACGGTTTAGTTAGATCTTTTTCTTGGCGAATAAAGCTACCGAAAGCTTGAGAAAATTTTATTATCTCTACTGGCGTTAAATTATTTCCCGGCTCTCCACCGACTGTACCGCGGATACCGGAGATTGATTTAATGATAGGCATAATATAATGATACTTATTTATTTTTATGAATAGCTACTTGAACATCATCAATATAGGCGGACGCAAACCCTACCTCACAATAAACAAAATAATACAACCACATCCGGAAATTTTCCTCGCTAAAGCCAAGCGCTAATATTTCGTCCTTCTTTGCTAAAAAATTATTTCTCCAAATATTTAAAGTTTTAGCATAATCCTGGCCAATACTTTCAACCAAGTTTACCATTAAATTATTATTTGTTAATTCTTTTTTTACTTGACCAAGCGATAATAATTCGCCGCCAGGAAAAATATATTTTTTAATAAAACCGGTATTTTTTAGATAGGCAGTGAAATCTTTATCGGGATAAGTAATAAATTGGAGACAAATTTTACCACCCTCTGCTAAAAGACTATTACACTTAGCAATGAAAGCCGGAACATATTTATGGCCAATTGCTTCCATCATTTCTATTGAAACAATCTTGTCATAGATTCCCTCTAGGTCGCGGTAGTCTTTAAATTGCAAATCAATACTAGCTGCCAAACCTTCTTCGGTAATTTTATTTTTAGCATAAGAAAACTGTTCCTGAGAAATAGTAGTTGTAGTAACGTGGCAACCAAAGTTTTTAACCGCATACATTGCAAAACCGCCCCAGCCAGTCCCAATTTCTAATAAACGGTCATCTTTTTTAAGATTAATACTCTCACAAATTTTTCTATACTTATTAAGTTGACCAGTTTCTAAATCCTCAGCTTCATTAAAAACTGCCGAAGAATAGGTCATGGTTTTATCAAGCCAAAGCTGATAAAAATTATTAGAAATGTCATAATGAGCCTGAATATTTTTTTTACTACCCTCAATAGTATTTTTGTTTTTTAGATGGGAAAGATAAAGTAAAAACTTAGCCCACTCAAAAAAAATATGGGAAAACTTTCTCCTTCTAAAACCTGGTAATACTTCTTTATTTTGAATAAACCATTGAAGAAGTTTTTTAATATCATCAGTTTCAAATTCTTTTAAGAAATATGCCTCCCCTAAACCAGTATCACCAAAAAGAATAACTTGCTTGAAAAACTCTTTGTTGATAACTCGAATATTAATACTACTAATCAAGTTGGCCTCCTCTTCGTTTGATATTTTTTCACCAAAAATATAGTTTTTTTCAGCAAAAGATAGATGAAGAAGGCCTTTGAATTTTTTATTTTTTAGAAATTTTAGAAATAAAAACTTAAACATATTTACTTTTTTGTTTTATTAATTATTATTTGTGAAATTTTAGCATCTGTTTCTGCTTTTTTAAAATATTGAATCTTTTTCAAAAACAATTTAAGAGCTTGATAATGAATTAGAACAATAATTCTAAGAGTCATCAGTGGATAACGTAACTGAATCCAGAATAAACGACGATTACTTATTTCAACACGCTCTCCGTCTAAACAGGTCTTTAAGGTCGCAACCCCTTCTCTTAATGAATTAATATACATTTTAAAAGACTCCTTAGGAATATTAAAATTCCACTCCAGGTCATTGTTATGGCTAATAAATGGTGAGATATAATAATTTTTTCTTTGCCTAGAACTAAACATTTCTTTATTCTCATCATCAATTAAAGTGTAATACATTTTTTGATCAAGAAAAGTATTGTTTACCTCGCTAAATAAAACCCGAAAAACACCATTTTTATCATAACAATAATAAAAACTAACAGGATTAAAAACGTAGCCAAAATTTCGTAAATTAGTTAAGATAAAAACTTTCTCAATTTCAAAATCAAATCCAAGTTCTTGCACAAGAATCTGAATTCGCTCTTTGGTATTTTTATTAATGTATTTACTCGCCTCAAAACTAACATGCTCCTGAGCAATTATTTTATAATCACCACTAGTCGCCTTTAAAAATTTAAAATGATCTTTATCATAAAAACTTAGAACATTTTTACGATTATAACCGAAGATGGAAAAATTATTAGCTAAATCAGGCAATTCATCAAGATCCAGGTACATCATGTAGATTGAATACTTGAAGGAATTTTTTTTCGGCTCTAATCGTTGATGCGATAACTGTGAGATGTATATACAAGAATTCATATAATTATTTACTTGTTTTTAAAATGTTTACCACTCCTAAGCCCGATTTTACTCCGTCCTCATGAAAGCCATAACCAAAATAAGCGCCAGCAAAAAATATTTTTGTTTGCTTATTTAACTCAGCTAGTCTCCCTTGAAGAGCAAAATTTTCAACTGTAAAATTTGGGTGTTCGTAATCAATTTTTTTGATAATTTTATCATTAACAATTTCTTCAAAAGGATTAATTGAAACTAAATAATCTAGTTTTGCTAACGGCCTTTGTAATCTATTCATCCAATAAATCGTTGAGCCTTTTTCTCCATCTACATTTATAATCTGATTCCATGAGGCCCAAACGCGCTTAATCGTTGGCATCTGAGTAGAATCCTTGTGTAAAACTGCCTTATTATTATTATAAGCAAATTGCTCAAGTAATTTTTTCTTTTCGGCTGGCATATTTTTGAAAATTTCAAGACTATCGGGCGCATGGGTGGCTAAAATAACGTAATCAAAATTATAATTATTATTTTTAGTTATAAGCTGAGCGCCGTTATCATTTTCATCGACAAAATCAACTGCCTCATTAAGATGTATATCAAAATTTCCCTTTTCTACTATTTTCCTAGTATACGTGTCTGAACCGCCTTTAACTGTAAACCATTGAAATTGGCGACCAGCAGTAAGTAAGCCATGATTATAGAAAAAAGGTAATAGTAATGATATGGGAAAATCATAAATATTGCGATGTGGCACAGACCAAACCGCAGATGACATTGGCGCTAAATAATTATCAATAAAATAGTCGGAAAGATTATACCTTTTACAATAATCTCTAATACTTTCATGACTACCAGCAATCTTATTATAATCTTTAATCGCTACCTTAAAAAATTTATTAATCTCAAATAAGAATTTCCAAAATCTTAAGGAAAATATATTTTTTTTCTGGGCAAACAAATCAAAAAGGCTTCCGCCGGAATACTGTAAGCCATTTTTTTTATTAAAAACTGAAAATGACATATCGGTTTTTTGCATCTCCACTCCTAACTCAGAAAACATTTTAAGCATGTTGGTATAAGTATTAAGATTGAAAACCATAAAACCAGAATCAATCTTAAATTCATTATTCCCTTCTTTTATTAAATGTGTGTGGGTATGACCGCCGAGATAATCATTTTTTTCAAAGATTGATATCTCATAATCATCACGCAAATAATAGGCACAGGTCATGGCCGATATACCAGAACCAACTATGGCCAGCTTTTTTTTCATATACTAATCTTTAATAAAAAAATTTGGTAACATGGCTGGTGTTTTCTTGGCATATTCAATAAATTCCTGATTATTAGTATAACGTTTTTCAGCCAAAGAAACACCGGAAACAAATCGTAAAAGAATAGTTATAGTAATCGGCCCAATTAGACCAAGCCAAAAAAATTCTGAACCATATGTAACAAGAAAAATCCCCCACCATAAAACTGCTTCGCCAAAATAATTCGGGTGACGACTAAAGCGCCAAAGACCGGTCTTCATTATTCTTCCCCGATTTTCTTCTTTGCTTAAAAAAGATTTAAGCTGTCTATCACCAATAGTCTCAAAAACAATACCAAACAACCAAAAGACAATACCTAAAATATTAATTAAGCCAAAGTTGCTAGCTTCAGAACTACTAACTGCTAATATACTGGCGCCAACTGACAAAAGAAAAAAGCCTTGAAGCATGAATACACGATACCAAGAGTTAAAAACCATCGAGCCACGCCAAGTTTCTCGCATTTTCTGATAACGACTATCTTCTTTAGTATGTTTTAAAAACCTTGAGCCAATATGATAGGCTAACCGTAATCCCCAAATTAAAACTAATAAAAAAATAATAATATTTTTAGCTTCGGGGTTCATTAAAACGCCAATTAAAGCTAAAAGAATGAAACCCAAGCCCCAAGCCACGTCAGCCACATCATTTCTATTCTTTATCGCCGCATACACAAACCAAAAATGCATGAAAAATATAATAGCAATAATTTGTATGACAATGATAGACATATCTTTTTAGTTGAAGAGCTTGGTAACAACAAAAAAGACGGAAATTGAGACAATTGAAGATAAAACAATTCCCCAAATAATATCAATAACGGCAATCTCCCAAGGATAACCTTTAAGAACGGCCAAATTAGTTAAATCAAAAGTCATGTAAGTAAAAAAACCAAACATCGCCCCGTACAATAAGGCCTGGGTCCAAGAATTATTGGAAACAGCGGGATAAATAGCAAAAATAATCAAACCGACAAGGAAAATTAGATAAAACAATATTGCCACTGGCCAGTTTGGCGTTGGTCGCATTAAATGGCCCATGTATTTTTGATAAATATCCTTAGATATAACTCCGAGCCAGAGCATATCAATTGCAAAAAAAATCGGCACTGACACTAAATATAGTTTTAAAAAAGTTAATGTGTTCATATGTTTAATATTATAAATTTATATTTATATTATAGCATAATTCTATTTTTTAGTCGAAAAATACAAGTAAATATTTTTAATTTCTTGCTAACAGATTGATGGTGAATATAATTATAAATAAATCGTCCCAAAATTTTATTATTTGGTAGCCAGTGATGCAAGCGATTTGAACTGCGTCCATAAAAAAAGACTGCTAACAGTAAAAAGGGGATTGTTGGTAATAAGGGAACGAAAATTCCGGGGTACTATAAAGCAAGAGTCACATACTACAATTTGAAAGAAATAGTTAGTAAGACTTATGCCTTAGCCAAACGCTGGTACTTGATTGATCTGATTAAAATTTTTAAACTTCTGATTAAATTATTCAACTGGAACTCAAACTTATTATCCAGAATTAATTTAAAGGTGTTTGGTAAATTATTTACCGCGACTAAACAAATAATTTTTGCTTTCTTTGAATCATTAAGCAAACTTATTTAGCAAGTTTATAGCTGGATAAAAGCGCATCCGATGAACAGATATTTAATCCAGGAAGTAATAACCATAACAGCTATCGCTGCGGGCTTGGTTTTGTTTATTATAAAATCAGGAATAATCCAGACATCATCTCACCATTCTAATCCTGAAGGATTGATTATTGTGCTAGTATATATACCATCTTTCATGTCTGTAATGATGTGTTTGATGTTGCTATTTGAAAAAAATATGCAAACTTTCTACGCTGATCGACAATTCTATAGTCGTGACAATGTTTTCGGAGTAATTATCAAAACAGTTAGTAAATGGCTCGCCTTTTACTTTGTGATAGTAAAAATTATCATCCTAGTAGTTTCAATCGTGTTTATTATTATAACACTTAGTATAGTCCTTCTGATAATATCAATGTTACTTGTAGGAATGGTAGGGATAATTACCTATATTGCACGTTTGCTTTATAATCACCGCGAAGCAGCTGCTTTTATAATTACTATGATAATAACTACTATTAGTTATTTTCTGTATCGCAACAGTTTTGCGGAAGAATTAATGATTTGGTTAGTTGCTTTTAGCACTGGCAGTGCCTCATCTTTAATAGTTTGGTTAGCGTTTAATTTAAACAATGGCTGGCTAATTACAAGGCTAACTAAAGCTTATCATTTTCTTTCCAATGACGATGCATATCCTGAAAAAATCGCCACATATCATCTCAGCCGGCTTGGAGTTATGGTCTTCAGACCAGGAAATTGGTTTCTAAAAAATGCTGAAAGAGCACTAGATCGTTCATCCTCTTTCCTGTTAGATACCTCAATGATAAAGTTCAGGTAAAACTTAAAAAGGAAAAATCTAAAAGGTTGCTTTAAAAGTGGCCTTTTTAATTTCCCTAATCAGCCTCAGATTGCTATAATTAAGAGACTTAAAAATCAATAAACATAAATATATGAAAAACTTTCCCCGTATTCTCTTTTTAGATGTTCTAAAGGAAGACGAGCTTTTAGTAAGGAAAAAATTTCCCGAAGCAAAAATAGTTAACCACGCTTTATCAGATGACGAGATAGTAAAAGCTGGGGCTGATACGGAAATACTTTGTATCTCTTATCGTTGTAAATTAGACAAGGAAGCAATCGCCGGCTTAAAAAATTTAAAACTTATTGTTACCAGAAGCGTTGGCTACGATCACATTGATTTAGTCGCTACTAGAGAAAGAAAAATTAGCGTTTGTAATGTTCCCGATTACGGCGCTCATGTAATTTCTGAATTTGTTTTTGCTCTTCTTCTTTCTGGTTTACGGCAAGTTCCCTCAGGAAATGTTCAAGTAGAAAACTCTAAAGCCTTCTCTTCCAAAGGTTTACGCGGCATTGCTCTTAAAGGCAAAACTTTAGGGCTAGTCGGTACTGGAAAAATTGGTGCTAATGTTGCCCGTATCGCTAGTTTAGGATTTTTAATGAATGTCATTGCTTATGACCCTAAACCAGATCAAGAGCTAGCCCGGGCCAATCATTTTCGTTATACTCGACTAGAAACAATTTGGAAAAATTCCGATATCATTTCCCTACACTGCCCCCTTCTACCAACAACTAAACACATAGTTAACGCTAAAAGTATTTCTCTGATGAAAAAAGGAGTAGTTATCATTAATACTTCTCGGGGCGGAATAATTGATGCTAAAGCTCTTGTTAAAGCAATTAAGAATAAAAAAGTTAGTCATGCTTTTTTAGATGTTTTAGAACATGAAAACGACTTGACTCAAGAACGAGAACTTATTAATTTGCCACAAGTAATTGTGACACCGCATATTGCTTTTTTCGCTGATGATTCAATGGGTAAAATGTATGAATCAGCTATCACTTCCATCAAGGCTTTTTTAAACAAAAAACCACCGCTTGGTTTAATTTCTGGTGTTTAAAGGGAGCAAGTATAATTGACATTAATAAAAACACAAACTAAAATGATTAGAAAATTAAAAAAGATTTTTATAAAGTAAAAGCTATTCTTTTTAAAGGGATAGCTTTTTTAAATAAAAAATCCCGACTGACCAGACGGGATTTAATTTCTCCAAAGAAGATTATCTTTCCGATAAATTGGCAAGCATAATCTTAAAATAATCTGAAATAAGTTTCATTTCTTCCTTACAACCAAAATCGGAGTATTCTTTGGCGAAATTCTCCGAGAATTCGTTTATTTCCTTCATCACTTGAGGAATAAACTGCTGCGGAATAGTTGTAATACACAACAACTCTTCTAAAGGTCGAAGTTCTATGCGAAAACGAATAATAAAAACATCGCTCATTCTTCCTTTCTTGTCACTAAAAGTCTTCAATAACCTGTTTTTTAAACTTTGAAGATTTACAATAAAACTTTCATGGAATGCTTTAGTTTCCATTTTTACATATTTTTAGTTAAACAATTATTTTAATTTTAAAGGACAACAGAAAAATATAGTATTATTGCTATATTTTTGTCAAAGCTTGTTTATATAACCGTATATTCTCTCGAAGTATTTAAAGACTCAACGACGTCTTGGACATATTCTGAGGTACCATCCTCATTAAAGATGGAGCGTCCCTGCAAAAAATCAATTCTAACCTCGGCTCTAAGTGAACCTTTTTGTTCAATAAAGGTACTGGTGAAGGCGCAGCCTTTATTATCTAACATTTCTTTGTATTTAACACCGTTAAGATAGAAGGTCCAGTGACAAACTTTTGAAGCTCCTGGTCCGGGATTATAGCCTTGGATATCTAACTTCCACATTCTCGCCTGCCCCTTATAGAACTCTGTTCCTTCTGGGCTAACGAGAGCAATTTTAACACCATTAGCGCCAATGATTGGATTAATTTCTTCCGCCTGATTAAGTTCCTCGGTCTGATTAAGTTCCTCAGCCCCATCTTCTTCCTCCTCGGCAATTATAGACAGTGGGTCAATTAATTCTTCCTCTTCTTCCTCTGATTCATTAGTCTCGGATTGATTAGCCTCGGATTGATTAGCCTCGGATTTATCATCTTCGGCCTCAATCTCTTTTTGTTCACTACTTGCCTCAGCGATTCTTGCCTGCGCTTGCTTTACTTCCTCTATTCGCTCTTTCACTTCCTCCATTACTTCAAAAGTGTTTTTATCAGTTCGCTTTAATCCTAAACCAGCTAACCACTCATCAACTTCTTCCTCGCTCATCGCGGCCCCCTTCGCCGTTTCGTTTGTTTTCCCGCCATTAGAAGTTGGCAGAGCAATGCCCACAACTTTACCGTCTTGAGCGGCGGAATTGAATTGATCAAGAGCAAGCATGGCCGCATTAAATTTATCAAATCCAGTACCAATATTTTGAGGGATGGTAGTAATTGATAAAATTGCAGCCGCCGGTTCAGTCACAACGCGAACGTCAGCAACAAATTCAGAAACCTTATTATTATTACCTAAGGCAATCGTCGCCGCGTCCTGAGTAACCTCTAAAGTCAAGTCCGCCCCAGCAACAGCGACGGCAACTTGAGTCGCAGTTCCGACAGCGGCTAAGCCAGCCGTGCCTCCAGTAATAATAACACCCCCGACAAAACCGGCTACTTTACAGGTATCTTTGACAGCGACGGCACTACTTTCCAATTTTTGAAAAGTATCTCCCGCCTCGTTCCAAGCATCGGCTTGCGTCTGATTTTGTGCTTGTTGCAAAATTAGGGCGGCACGTTTAGCATCAACGCCTAAGTGACTAGCTAAAGTTTTAATTTTCTTCCCTGCCGGCGCTTTATCAAAAATATCATTAATTTCTTGAGTTGAAATAGCTTGGGCTTTATTAAATGGTGAATAGGAATTATTTAATAAAGTAATTTTTTTATTATTTGCATATTTATCAGCCATCTCTTCAAACTCTCCCGCCTCAATTTCTAAATCTGCCCATTCAGTAATAATCGCATCTAAATCGGCTTGCCATTCTCCATAGTCATTATAGCTTGAAGCTTGGGTTAGAATCTCATCAGTCCTTAAACGTAAGTCTAGGTACTTGACGGAGATATCCATTGTTTCTTGAAAGAGCGGTTGTCCTTCGCTAATTGCCTTGGCTCTACTTTTTTCATTTTTCGCAGTTGAACTACAAGCGGTCAGTGAAACGGCTAGTAACATTAAAAAAAATGCTAAATAAATTTTTTTCATAAAATTTAAATAAAACAATATAGCTATTGTTATAGCTATATTTTAGCAAATTCTGGTTATTTGAAGAAGGGGTTTTTAAAAAAGTAAAAAACAATGATTTTCAACGTTGTTTTAATATTTTTAATTTTTTAAAGCAATCTCCATGGCTTGAGCAGAAACGTTAAAAATGTTAGCCATTTTTCCAGCTATATAGCTAAGTAAATCAACATCAGTATTTTCAAATTTCATGCCAATTAATTTTTTTCTAGCTTCTGCTAACAATTTATCTCGATACTGTTTCATTATTTCGCAAGGGATTAATAAGTACCCAGCAAATTTATTAGCCTGAGATTCTAAAAAATTATATTGATCATTGGGAACTTCTTTGTAAAATTTCTGATAATCTTCAAATGATTTAATTTCTAATGACTCAAATAATTCTTTATGAAGAAATAAGTGTCCTAATTCATGAGCTAAGGAAAATCTTATTCTGCAATAATATCTATCATCATTATAATTAGCATTATCCACATAAACATTATTCCAATCGGAACTGATAAAAGAATCAAAACTAAGTTGAGTATTTAAACCAGGAGACGGGATAATCGAAATTTTTAATTTAAACTCTAAAATATACTCAACATCAACTGGAATTTTATCACCCCAAAATTTAAGCCTTACCATATCCGCCGCTTCCAGAATCTGTTGATTGGATAGAGGCTTAATTTTAATTCTGGAGTAATCCATGTTTAAGCATTTTTGATTAAATTAATTAAACGATCAATTTCTTCTTTGCTTGGTTTTTTATTGCGTACAGTTCTAAAAAAAGCAGGCATAAGTTCAAGCATTTCAGTTTTATTTAAAATATCATCAGGAATAATGCCTTGAGCAATTCGGGCGTCATCCATAAATTCCTGTACTTTTTCAGATTTAACTTTAAGTATTTTAGCCCAAAGTTTTAAAGTTTTATCATCTGAGGGCGGAGAAATTAAAGCTCTTTCTATTTTACTCCAATTACTCGGGTCATAGGAGACTAACTTACAAATTTCTCGAATACTTAAATTGTTTTGGGTTCTTAGCTTATTAAGCAAAGAACCAAATTTTTTTAAGTTCTTGGGCATAAGATTTTTTATTTTAATTTTTTAACTTTTTTACTGTGGTATTATTATACCACATATAAAATAAAAGTCAAGGGGCTGTATCGGTTTATTGACTTTTAGGAAAACCTTGCTATAATATAATTACATTTCGCTTCCAGTTATCTTGATAATTGGTAGCTCCGCATCTCGCATCACGTTGGGATGCTTTTTTATAATAACTGAAAACTAACTTCTATTGACCCGTCTTAAAAATTAGTATATAATGTAAATGCAAAAACTTGATATCCGAACTGTCACCGGATGGTGGCGTGGCTGGGACACCCAGCATAGGAATCATAGTTGGAAAAGTCTCCTTTAGGGAGTCTTTTTTTATTTAAATAGCCACTTATCCTCAATTTTTTTCTTTATAATTTCTAAATAATCATTTCTGTCTTTTTTGTTTTTGTTTTGAGATCTATTAATACTACCAGTCACCATATCTGCCAATTGAATAAGAGGGTCACTTTTAGAATCAACCATCTTACAATTCTTAATAACACCTCTCTGCCCGTAATTCAATTCTTGTCTTAAGTAGCCAAAAAAGTTTCTTCTAAAAATTTTATTACCACTTCCATCTATTCTTATTTTAGCGTTAAATATTTTATTTCCATTATTTTTTAAAACCTCTTTAATAAAATAAGCATAAAAAGAATCTTTACTGCTTCGTAACTCCGGGCTATAAATTAAACTCTTATCTACAATCAAGCATCTTATTTTAAAATCAAATTTTTTAATTGTCTCTAAAAATTTTATTTTATAATCCCTACAACTTTTAAAAAATTTAAATTCCTCAAGATCGCCAAGCTTTAAATCTCTTTTTAATTCTTTAATAGCTACCGTAGTTTTTTCTGCCTCTAAAGTGTCATTAAAATAAACCATCGCTATTACAAAATGGGTTGAAGATCCTTTTTCTATTTTAAATCCTGGGTCACCAGAATCATCAATAAATACTAACATTAAAATATATTTATAACATCATATCCCTTATTGAAAATTATTTTCCCATTATAAACCATCAACCCTGAAAGAAAGTTAAATTTTAGATAAAGAAATTGTGAAGATGGAAATAAAAAAGGATTGCCGTGCTTAGCAATCCTTCAAAGAAAATCAAACTATTATCACCTAATACTATAAAACCCTCCTGACCGATTCTTTTTACTGTTTCTGTATAGAGACTATTTAACTTTAATGCCCTTAACGATATCCTCTAAATAAACTTCATGCTTATCACGAATTTCATTAACTTTATTCTTGAATTTATTTTGATAGAAATCTTTTTTTTCAAAAACCTCTATCGCTCTTTCTAATAGAGCCCCAGCTTTTAAATCTTCTAACTCAACCAAAAGCTCGGGTGATTTAATAAACTTAGCAAAACTTCTGTTTCTTAAATCATAAGCTAAATTTATTTCTGGGGTTAAGGCGCCAAACGCCATCACGCAAGAGTGGAGCATCATCCCTAATACTAAATCTAATTTAGAATAAAGATATTTCTGCTGATAAGGGTTAAGATCAACAACTTTAAAAATAGGAAAGTCAAATTCTTTAATAATTTCATCTTCCCCCGGATGATGTTTTAAATAATAAATTCTTGCCTGATATTTTTTAATAAAATAATCAGCCACATTTTTATAAGCCTCTAAAATTTCTTTTTTATACTGACCAAAACCAAGCCAACCAGAATAATTTAAATTAAAACCTATTTTTATAACATCAGCCTCTAAATCAAAGTCCTTAGCTTTAGCGGAACTTATCTTTTTTTCCTGTAATAGGGTCGCGGGGTCGCCAATTAACCTAATTTTATCAAAATCAGCTCCATTTTTAATTAAAAACTTTCTAGTATAATCATCCCTAAGAGCGACTAATTTAGCTTTAGCTATTAGATAAAGCAAAGATTCTAGCTGACCCTCTTTTAAATTTTTAGCGCCAACCTCTTTAATATAGCCCGTGCCAAAAATAAAAATCGGCTTGTTAATTTTAGAAATCACTTCTTTAGAAAAGGGTAGAAAATAATGATAAAAAATACCACCGCCACCAATAACAACAAGATCACAAGAATTCAATTTATTAATATCTGAAAAACTTCCCTGTTTTAAAAACTCTATTGGAAAATCAAGAATTTCTGGTTTATGAAATTTTTTCTTAAGCAAATCTTGAACCGCTATTACTATCGCCAAATCACCTTTATTTTTTTTATCCCAAACATGGATATGAGCAATTTTTATTTTTTTCATCAAAATAATAATTTAATTTTATTAAGCTAAGCTAAATTATACTAGAACTATTAAGATTCTTCAACAAAAACTAGAACTTACAAAAACCCCGCCTGCTTTCTCTTTTTATTACCAATATCGTTCCTTGCGTATTCCGAAAGACTAAGAAGCTCTTTGTCGTAGCTAAAAATTTCTGGGTCTAATTTATAGGCCATCTCATTTATCCCTAACAAATAAAGCCCTTCAAGACTAGTTAAACGCGATAAAGCGACATAACCCATCCCATAAGCAAAGGAGCGACTTAAATCAATCTCCGCCGCCTCAAGTGTCATCCCCTGGCTCTTGTGGACGGTAATTGCCCAAGCTAAACGAAGCGGAATCTGGTTTATCTTGGCTAAAACTATATCCTCATCATCAATCGTCCAACTATCTGGAAAAACGCTAATCTCTTCCCCACTTCTTAAACGAACAACGGGATAATTATTTTCATCAAAATCAACAACCTCCCCGCTCGTGCCGTTAACATAAATAATTTTATCCTCATTAAATTTATTTTTAACAAACATCACTAAAGCCCCTTTTTTTAAAGTAAGGCATTCGGGGGCTAAGCAATTTTTTTTCAAAGTTTCAACCAGTTTTTTCTCCCCCTCCCCGCTCATCCGATAAGAGAATTCTTTGGCTGATATTTTATTTAGCTCGGCCTTATTTATGGCGTCAACATCGCTATTGTGGGCAAAAAGTCTAATGGGGCTAATTTTGTTGGCTGATTTTTTATTTAGTCTTGAAGCTAAGAGTTCTATTATTTCTTGACTAACGGCATCTTTTCTAAAACTGTTTAAAATAGTTGTCATCTTTTCATCGCTTTGGCGATGTTGTTCGTCTAAATAGCAAACGCGTAAATCCATCTCTGCCCAAATATTTGCTTTAAAAACAAAATCGGACTCGTTTCCATTAGTAGAAATTGGTGGAAGTTGAAAAAAATCTCCCGACATAACTAATTGCATTCCGCCAAAAGCTAAATTATTTTTTTTAAAAGTCTGGCAAACGGAATTTATTAAATCAAGGCGATGAGCCTGGAGCATTGAGACTTCATCAATTACTAAAACGCTAGTTTTTTCAAATTGCTTTTTTAGGTACGATCGTTTTGTTAAGACTTTAAGTTCCGCTGAGCTTAAACTATCTTTTATTCCGATACCAGCCCAGGAATGGATGGTTCGGCCGTTAATATGAGTCGCAGCGATGCCGGTTGAAGCGGTAACGGCAACGCCGATTTTCTTTCTTTTTAAAGAAGCGACATATTTATTTAACAAAAAAGTCTTCCCGCTACCAGCCGGGCCGGTTAGCAAGACATTATGCCCATCCTCTAATATTTTTAGCGCCTCTTTTTGGGTCATAAGGAATTTTTTCCAGGATTATAAATAAAATTTTCGGAAATTTTCCAGACTCCTTTTTCTCTAAAAGCAGGGATGTTCTGACGACGAGCAGCGTTAGTTATAGCCGAGGCCGATAAATTATTATTTTTGGCAAAAATAGATAAAGCAACTATTTTTTCTCCCTTAAGATAAGTAATTCTTTTGTGTAAAGATTCTGTCAAAGTTAACGAAACAACTTTTTCTATTTGTTTGGTATTTTTTTGCTCTCTATATTTATCAAAAGATTTATAATATTCTTTTTTATCACGATCACGAATAATAATCATCGGGAAACCAAACCTTTGCAGTTGAAAACAAATTAAAACACGGCCAATACGACCATTGCCATCGCAAAAAGGATGAATAGTTTCAAAGTCCAAATGAAATTTAGCAATTTTATCTAAAAAATAATCAGACAAATCGCTGGTATATTTACTAATAATTTCATCCATCATTTTTTCAACAAGTTCTGGGACTGGGGCGATATGTGTGCCGACGCGAACATATTCCCCCGGCTTTCTAAAACGACCAGAAATTTCATCGTTGATTCCGCCAATAAGCATTTGGTGTAAAAGTAAAATAATTTCTTTACTTACTTCCGTCGCCTGAACTTTAGTTTGCAGATAGCTAATAACTCTCGCTAAATTTTTAGCTTCATAAACCTCGCGCACCGATACATCACGAGACACTTCCATATCTAAAAGGATTTTCTCAGTTTCTTTGAGGGTAAGGGTAGAATTTTCAATGGCATTGGAATTATAAACGCTTTCTGGCGCCTCAACTTCATCAATCATCGCTAGAAGAGACTCCTTACCCTTGCGCAAAAAATCAAACTCGCTTTTCAAGGCGGTAATATAATTTTTTATTGGTTTTGTTATAGCCATAAATTTATACTATTAATATACAAATATTATACACCATTCACTAATAAATGTCAATAATTAGTAAATATACTGTAATTATTAGGAGTATTCACTAAATACTATAACTTTTTATAGCCTTTAGTTTTATCCGGAGACATTTTGTCGCTTCACGGCCCTTTCTGTCGCTTCGCTCGAATAAATAAAAACCCCGTCTTTTAATTTTCACATTAGAAGGAATTAATTTTTGATTTAAATAATCATATCTTGGCTTTTAGTAAGTATTTGCTATAATATAATTACATTTAGTTTCCAGTTATTTCGATAACTGGTAGCTCCGCATCTCGCATCACGTTGGGATGCTTTTTAAAATTATTAGGATTACTCCCCCGAAAGCCGATTTTCTTACCTTGACTAATCCAAATAAAAGCTATATAATCTAGTTGTTATCTGAAAAAAGGCGTCGACCGTTGGGACGATGGCTTTTTTTCCTTTTAGGGACTAACGGCTTCTACCGGGAGTCTTTTTTTATTTAAATAGCCACTTATCCTCAATTTTTTTACTATTCCCAAATTCGAAAGAGGATTATTATGCCTATATCTACGACTGCAAAGAGAAGGTCATTTTTTTGGCTAATATAAGATATTTTTCATTCTCTTTACATTTGCGACTGCAAGTAAAACATCTATTTTTTGGCTAAAATAAGGTATTTTTGTTTTTACTTGCATTTTAGTTTGCAAGTAAAAATATTAACTATTTTTCATTTCATCAATGTTAGATAATTTATATTTTGTATCTCTCGGACTTTTTGATTTAGCTTCAATTTTTAATAACAAACCCTTTCCCGTCCATTTTTTAAGAAAACGTGACATAACATGAAGCTGAATAACACCAGTAATACTCCTTGCTATTTTATTATTTATATACTTATTCTTCTCCAAATATTTTCTAATTTTTTCCCCATTAAGACGCTTAAACTCAATTGTCTGAGTTTCTTCGGGAATATTTAGTATTTTACTTATTAATTCCATATAAGTTTATCTGAGATCATTTATTTTATTTCTTTTCAAGCTTAGATAATAAGCCCCATTATAAACCACCAACCCTGAAAGAAAGTTAAATTTTAGATAAAGAAATTATGGGGATGGAAATAAAAAAGGATTGCCGTGCTTAGCAATCCTTCGTGAAAACATATTCACAATCAACTTTTTCATCACCCTTTGCCAAAATCCCCGCGCAAACAATTTTATCTTGATAAAGTAATATTTTTAAGCTTGAGAATGATATTATATGACAATGATAGTCTGATTGATAGTTAATTACTAAAGGACGATAACCAAACCTGTAACTGTTAATAGCGCCAACATGAAAACTCATTAAAATATTATCTTCTGATATAGATAAGGGGATGGTCTGGAACAAGGCAACAGTAGACGAAAATATTGGCTCGCTTTCTATTCTTCTGCCCTCATACTTTTTTAATTCCTTCCGAAGCTTTTTTAGCCCATTAAAGAAATTATCTATGGGTAATCCAATGTAATACTCCTGATATTCTTCCATTATTTATAATTTTAAGGTTCAAAAATATAATTTTAATTATCAAAAAAATATAGCATAATTGCTATATTTTTGTCAATAGTTTTGTGGGTACATTCAAGTTAGAAGTGCGATAGCTTCATTCAAAACTAAAGCACAATTAATACCAACAAATCTCCGCTTTTTCTCCTAACAATTTGTCTAAATAATCCTTGGCGTCGTGGTATACTCCTATTTTATCAATTAAACCCTTATCTAGCGCCATTTGCCCAAGCATAGTAGAGCCATCAGCTAATTCTTTAACTTTCTCAATATCCATGTTTCTATTTTCTGCGACTGCTTCGATAAAATTTTGATGTAAAATATTTACATCTCTCATTATTAAATCTTTTTCTTCTTGAGTTAAAGGCCTGTCAGGATCGCCATAGTTTTTAAACTTACCGGCGCTAAGTTCTATGTATTTAATACCTTCTTGTTGATTCTGGTCACTATAATCTAAATAGGAAGAAGTAATACCGATACTACCTAGCTCTGAGTTTTTAGAAGCAAAAATAATATCAGCGGCGCTTGCTATCCAATAAGCGGCTGAGGCGCCGTATTCTCTAATTAAGGCAACGGTTGGTTTATTTAAGCGTTTAATAGCCGTCGCAATTTCTTCAGCAGCGACGGGATAACCGCCAAAAGAATCTATTTCTATAAAAACAGCCTTAGCTTCTTTATCATCTTCGGCTAATTGTAAATAATAAATAATATCATCAGCCGAGGTATAGGAAGTTCCCTCTTCCCCGCCTAAGGTAATAATGTCGCCAACGATAGAAATGCCGAAGACGTTGCAGCTATCGTCATCATATTCAGATGAGAAATAACTGTCTTCGTAGTCTTCGTCTATATAATTAAAAATAATAATCAAAGAAGCGCTAAGAAATAGAAAAATGGCGGTTCCTCTTAATATTTTATTAAATAAGGTTCTCTTATATTTTTTAGGGGTCGCCTCCGGATTGTCGCTGGGTACTTCATTATCGCGCGTTTTAAATAAAGGCGTGCAGAAGATTTTTTTTAATAAGTTAGGCATAAATATTTTTTATAAACTTGCATTTCGGATAATTAGAACATCCGTAAAACGCGCCATACCTACCATTTCTTAAAACTAATTTAGCACCACACTTAGGACAAGTCTCCTCAATTTTAATCGTCTCTATTTTTGAATTAGGCGCTACTGGTTCACCAACTAATTTCACTAATTTTAATAACCCATAACCATCAATAGCTTCAATCATGTTATCTTCAGCAAATTTTTTAGCCTCAGTGGTAAAGTAATTGGTTGTTATAAATATTCCATTCCCTTGGGTTAGTTTAGAAGATATTGCTCCATAAAATTCACGAATATCACTAGCCCTCACTTTTCTAGTAATAAATTTTTTGCATTGGATATAGTGTTTTGTACCTTCTTTTTCAACAATAACATCTATACCGCCATCATGAGACTGACCAACTCTTTCTGTGTTATAGCCAAGTTTTGCATATAAATTTGCAATATAATCTTCAAATTCAGAAGGTTTGAGCTTTCTTAGATTATAAAGAATTTGACGACCTTTTCTCATCGATTCAATTCCGGAAAATTTTTTTTCTCTTGAAATTTTATTTTTTATTTCTGTAAAAATAGTTACTATAACGAAAAGGATAAACAAGATAAGCCACAACCACCAAGTCTCCTTGAAAAAAATCCAAAAAGCTTTAGACATGGAACTAAAAATTATTTCTGTAAAATTTTCTGGCATAACATTATGTTTTAATTTTGTTCAACAAAGATTCTTTAAAATAATTTCTCAAGCCCTCATCCACTATATACACATAAGTTCCGTGTATACCCCTGGTTAATAAAGTTTTGTAAATATTAATAATATATCTTTCGAGTTCCTCAATATCACTAACACCCCTCTTGCCGTTCATGTCCATATATTTTTCTGGAAAAACAATAAATTTCTTTTTAATTGGGTCATAAGATATTTCTGGACCAATAATAACTCCCGCGTAGTTTAAATCATAACCCTGAACAGTGTGAATACAGCCGACCTCATTGATAGCATTTTTTGAATAAACCCAGTTATGATTAACGCTATTCCATTTTAATTTAATATTATCTATTTCAATGTCATGTTTATTTGCATCTTTTTTTGAGGCCCATGGCCAAGCATAACCTGAGACTATCCTACATAAATCCATCTTTGAATTTTTTACTTTTATATCTGAGACCATTTTACCGATATCCTCGTAAATCTGAAAATCATATTTATCAAATTTATCATCATTAACTTCTACTAAATCAAAAATATCTTGAATAAATTTAATATATTTTTCACCATCTTCCCCGCCACCAATTCTTAACTGTGATTTTAACTCAAACTTTTTAACAGCTAATTCTTCAAATTTAACAGGAGAAAGATCAGATGGTCTGACGCTTTGATTTTTATCATAAAATAGAATTTGACTCTTAGAACATTTCATAATCCAGTCAAGCTCGGTAGCATCAGGACCTAATCCTAATAACTTATTATTATCATCAAATGATTTATAATTAGTTATATTTTTTCTTTGTTTTAACCTATGAGCCTCGTCAACGATTAAAATATCATACTGATTAGTCACATCACTTGGGCCAATAACCATATTAGCGCTTAAGCCTTTTATATTTTTAAATATCTTTTTTAAAGTGCCTCTAAGTCCGGTCATGGGAACAACCAAGGCAACTTTAAGATGTTTTGTTTCCTTAATTTCACTTAATTGTTTAAATAAATAAGTAGCAAGAATAGTTTTCCCTGTTCCAGGATCTCCATTTACAATATAAGCTCTCTCATTTCCAGATTTAATCTCATGCAAAAGCTCGTCGGCCACAGCTTTCTGATCTATTGTGAGAGCTTTATAAGGAGAATATTTAAATAAGTCACTGTTTTTAATTTGAACTAAATCATTTTGTGTAAGTTGTATTTTCTGTAGTTCTGTCCATATAGCCTCAAATTTAGCTTGATATTTTTGCCTATCAAAATAGTTATGATTCTTTAAACCATGATTGCCGTTTTGTAATATAAATCTACCATCGGCTGAAATATATTGGATTAGACTTGATTCTATATCAAGTGTTGCTGACTTATTATATTCTTCATCAGTAATTACATGAATTTTACTTAGCTTTCTTCTCTCAGAATTTTCATAGTGCTGATTACTTCTACTATAAATATTAATTGTTTCTCCCACATACAACTCTTTACCGTTTTCTATAAGGTATACAACTGGCCAATTTGAGCCAAAACTATACTTTCTTATTTCATCGAATTTATTTTTACTGAATTCGAATGTCTTAATATCAGTCATTTTACAGCTTATTATATTTATCATGCTTTCCTTTTGCTTTATCAATAGGATATTTTACTTCATTTTTCGTCATTTTATCTTCAAATGCTTTTTTGATATCAATATCTAAATCATGACTCATTAAAAGAACCCAATATAAAACATCTGCCAATTCTTCTGCCACTTCTCCCTTGTTAGACTTAATATATTCTTTCATTTCTTCATTATTTTTCCACTGAAAATGCTCCATAACTTCAGCCGATTCAAGAACCAGAGAAAGAGCCAAATCTTTTGGGTTGTGAAATTGGTTCCAATCTCTATCATTTATAAAATCCAATATTCTCTTGGTCAATTGATTTATATCGGACATATATTTAACTTTAGAATTAATTTATCTTTTCTTTATTTAAAGTTTATCTCTAAAAAGGCAAAAAGGCAACAAAAAAAGAGCTTATACTCTTTTTTCACTAAATCGGTACTGTATAGTGGACGAGTTAAGAAATTGTTTTATTACTAATCAAGGTATTACTATTTTACCAAAATTAATTAACCAAATATCTGAATAAAGACTAATTCTTATACTCTACAACCTTAATCATATCTTCAAATTCATTTCTTGTCTGGCTATAGCAATATTCTAAAGACAAATCTGCCCTCATTAAATTAAATTTTATTACATCAACTTTTTCAATTCTTTTTCTTTTAAATTTCTTACCAGATATTGGATTAACAAGCTCAATTATCACTTTTGGAGTTAAAGCTAAATAATGTGTTCTACTTAGAAAATCAGAACCCCAAAAACCAGAACGCTTTGGCACCATTTCAGATATTGGAGTGTCAGATGTAATAAAACTATAATCAGCTGGAGCAAAATAAGCTCTCCAATTCTTAGCAAAAAATAAATTAGAGAAACCTTCCATATTTTTTAAAAATAATAAATGATGTTTATTTGAAAATTTTAAATCATAGTCACCAGATATAAGCAAGTCTTTGTATAATTTAATGTCTTCATCTCTTATAGAATCGTCTCCTCGCTTTTTTATAGTTTCTTTTAAATAATTTTCAAAACTACCATCGGATGCTCTTAACTTGTTTATCTTTTTTAAAGCATCATTGTTCATCTTATTAACATTTTCTCTAAAATATTTACTTCTAATCCACAGCATACTCATAAAACATGCAGCATAATACATGTCCTTTTCTTCTATATGACTATTACTTAAAACCTTTTCTATAAAAATATTATATTTTGGGGCAATTTTATCCTCTAAAACCTTAAATAAATCTTCTATTTCTTGGCTAATATCGTCACACTTACCAGTCTCTAATCCATAAAAATAATGCTCGTAGCAAACACTCCCAAAAGGTCTTGCACTGCCAATTCTACGATTATTTAAGTCTAGAACCTCAACAAATCCTTTTTTATTGGCAAAGCGTTTTAAATAAAATTTCGGAACAAAATGTTGTTTTGCGGTAATTTGTTTATTAACTTCTCCCATACTAATAAAACTTATAATAAAAATTCTACATACAATCTCTTAAAGACTTTCCTAATTTTTTAATAACCCCAACAACCAAAGCATTCCCCATTATAAAGGCTCTTGTAATATCAGGGGCTCCTGCCGTATGATTTTTGGGAAACATATTTAATTGTTCAAGCTCTATCGGTGTTAATCTTCTCAATCTTCCTGATTTAGTTCTAATTACATGCTTAAATCTTGATGGAGAGGCTCCTCCCTCGCCAGTCACTATCGTTCTTGATGGCTTATCAAGCGCATCAGGGAAAACCATACCACCTTCAGAATAAAAGTATTTAAAACCATCTTTTGACTCCCTTTCTTCTTTTTTCCCGCCTTTTAAATACTCCCATTTCTTCAAATAAGAGTCTTTAATGAAATATTCTTCTGGAACGTTTTTTTCATCAATTATAAAATCACCTAATACAGAATATTTACCCTTGTAATCAGCTTCCACTTTAGCGGTAAAAACTTGCTTGTTAATCATAACGCCTGAGTTTTCAAAAGGACTTTTAGATGGCATGTCTTTAGAAAATTTATTAGACACAAAAACTGGATCTAAGCCCACCTCTACTTCATTAATTTTAATATTATCTGTTTTTACCTTAAATACTTTCGCTATAACACCATCTTTAATTATCCAATCTTTTTTATCTTTGCACTTTGATATAGACTTCCAAATTGAAGTATTTTTTTTGTATCCTAAAATATAAACTCTTCTTCTCCTTTGAGGAAAACCGTAATCAGCAGCATTTATAATTCTCCACTCGACTGCATATCCTAAGCTTGCTAAAGAAGATAGCATAATAGCAAAATCTCTTCCCCTCTGTTTAGCTGGAGATTTTAGTAATCTATCTACATTTTCTAAAAATAAAACTTTTGGCAAACTATCATATTTTCCCGATTGAATCATCTCTTTATTTAATTCCCATATTCTTTGAGCTTCCTCCATATCAAAAGCAGGAAAATTCCAAAACTTCCAGCCTTGAAAACTAATACTTTTATCCTCTTTATCTTTCTTAAAAATAACAAACAAGAATCTCTTTTCTTCGAATAACCTATACAGGTCTGAATGCTCCCAATCCTGATTTACAATTTCTCTATAGTCAAAATGAGGAAAAGAAATTGACTCTTTAAGATTGCCATTATTTTCAAGAGTTATAACTCTTAATTTGACATTAGCTTTTTCAAATTCTTCAATTTTACTATTTGAACCGCTAATCATAAAATTAGCTAAAGTTCTTTTATATTGTTTTTGCTTCTTATTTATAACTAATCCTAATTCTTCAATTATTTCATTATCTGTTTTTCCTATAAACCCTTCTAACTTATCTTTAATTTTTTCATCAATAGCTTTGTTCTCTTCTGATATAGATTTATAATCTTCATGAGTATTTAAAATTTCATTTTGAATAATATAATTCAAATAACTTTGTTTAAGAGAAAAAGCTCTTGGTTTAGCTGTTATTTCAGAATTTGGCTGTTGTCTCCTCACAGAACTATCCGAAGCTTTTGTGCAAGCTCCTAAATAAAAAGTATCTCCTTCTGAAAGTAGGTGAGCCTCTCCTTTTTTAATTTTCTCAACTATATACTCCCAATCTTTTTTTATCTGTACCGCATCCTTGTTAGAAATGCTATTGAGAAAATCAAGTTCATAGCAAAACTTAAATTTATAATCCAATATGCTTAATTCTTTTTTGTATAAATAAAACAATAAAAGAATGAGTTTATTTTTCTCTAAAAAAGAGCTATTTTCCCAGTTCTCAGCAATAATTGACATATAATCAATCATCGAAAAAACTAAACGCTCTTTTGCTATATATTCTTTTGTTTTATGCTCTTTTATTGGTGTTGTCTTAAGCTCAACCCCAGCAATTTTAAAATCTGCTTCTGCTCGATTATCAACAAGCTCTTGATGAAAAACATATTTTTGAACAAGTTGCCCAAGATAACCCTTTTCTATTTTTACCGTTTTTTTCTATTTCATTTTGGACCTCAACAATTTCTTCTTTATCGATAACATCAAAAAGGCACTTTTCCATAAGTGATAACGCCTCGTTAAATATTTCTTCTTTTGTTTCGTAAGTCTTTACCATATCACGTCTCTAAATAACCCCATCTTTCCCAAACTAAATCCTGAATATATTTCAGTCTAAACATAATTTCATTACCGCCCCATTGCTCTATATCTCGAAAATATTGATTTATAATAAACGGAGATTTTAAATAAAAATCATCTCTTTTTATCAAGAAAGCTTTTTCTTCGGCGCTCCCGTTTGCCTGGGGGCCATCAGAGGCCAATAAAGTTAAATTTCCAAGACCATGCCCGAATTTTTTATAATCAAAATCTAATTTCGGCCAATCTAGTATCGCTCCCTTTTTTTCAACAGACTGTGGATAAATATGATCTTTTGTTAAATTGTCCTCCAATAATCTCACATATCCACCTTGAAAATATTCTAAGTTTACTAAAATAAAATTTATTATTTGTTTATCTGAAATTTGCTTGTAACTTAAGTTGGCGACTGCTTTATAAACCTCATCTTTAGTTACATTGTCCCGCAAAAACTTATTCAAGATTGTAATGCTTTTTTGTATAACAGACTGAATATTAGCCTCTTTGCCGTTCAGTATTATCACACTAAATATTTCCCTGCCTATACTACTAAAAATTGTATCAATCCTATTAGTCGGTTTTTGTAATAAATAGGAATAAACAAAATTAATTTTTTCAATTTCTATAAATAAATCAATAAAAGATTTATCTTTTAAATTTATTTTATCTAAATTTCTAATAATAGCTGCATAAACTGGTAAAAATTGAATAGATTTAGGAAAATATAGCAAATTTCTTTTATAACTAAACCATTCCGTAGCCCTTCTAATAATCCTTTTTTCATTTCCGTCATCAGAATTAAGATTAATAAAAATTTGATGCCAATCATCAAAGCGATACAAAAAAATCTCCTCTATACAATTTCTGAATTCCTGTATTTCTTGGAGGACTCTATCTGGGGCTATAACTAAAGTAGAATTTTTATTATTTATCCTTTTTTTAAATCCACTGTATAAAGCTTTCTTGGTTGTATGTTCGTAAGCGCCAATCCAATAATACCGTAGGAAGCTCGTCATATCTAATGAACCCTTGTTAACCTCTAAAAGAGTTTTTTTAATTTTTTGCCATTCTTGATGTATCTCTATTTGTAGAGATTTATCGGATGTTTTAGAAAATAAATAATTCTTTAAGAGCTCCGCTGCTCCTAAATCAGCCCCCCTATCATTAACGGCTTCGAATATAAGATAAGCATCTTCATCTGTAGGAACGAGAACCTCTATAATTTTTACATCTAATATTTTTATTTTTAATTCAACAAGAAACGATATTTTTTGTTCTACTGTTTCGCGTTTACTTAAATAATCAGCAAACAAATTATTTAATTTATTTTGAGCCTCTACTAACCCCTTAAACTCTTTGCCCTCTACATTATCCCCATTTAAGATTTGAGCAAAGGCTTGATTTGCCTCTTCAGAATATAACTCTAATTTATAATTTAAAACCTTAGTCATATCCCTCCTGTCTCTCTTTGAAATTATTCCATCTATATCTTCGGCTTGCCTTTCTGCATTCTTCTAATATTGCTCCGCTCTACTACCTGCCAAAATATTTAAATTTCTTGAAATATTTTTTAATAACAGTAAAATAGAAACAGTTCTTTGTTGCCCGTCAACTATTTCTAAAAAACCCGTTTTATTATCATGATTATAATTTTCATCCTTCAAAATGAAAGAGCCTAAAAATTGGACATTTTCCTCTATTAAATCATTCCAAAATTCTTCAATTTCTTCTTTTCCCCAAACATATTCTCTTTGAAAAAGTGGAATATAAAATTTCGGATATTTTAAATAATCTTCAATAGTTATATCCTGTGCCCTTGAAATTTTACTCATAAATTTATACTTAGATTATTAACTAAACCTCTAAATATCAATATAAATATTAGCATTTTCTAAATCATTTTGTAAACTAAGTTGTCAAGTTTATAAACAATTTATTAAAGCATAGTATAGTATAAATTATTAATTACCCCCTCAATTCTCCCTATTCTTCATAGAATTTATTTTATCAAGAACCTGCTGAGCGGAGATTGTGCTGTCCGGGACGGAATTTAGGAAAAATATTCTTTTTAATTCATCAATTAAAGTTCTTGTGTCTGCGACCTGAATAAAAGCGACAACCGCATCAAGATTCTTAGCTTTCCATTCCTCGCTTATTTCTAAAGTTTTTAAAGCCTTAAGAATATCTAATTCCTTTAACCTTAAACTATGCTCATCAACATTCGCTATCTCAAGCCATTTCGTTGTAGTCTCTTTTATAGCAAGAGCCAATTCCTCTAAAGTTTTAATTCGAGCAGGCTCCTGTTCTCTTCTGGCGAAATCTTCAAAGCTAGGCATATGTTTTATGATTATATGATTACATACTAAGAATATCATAAAAATACTGTTTTTAAAATCTTTAAGAACGAAGTTTTGGCGTGATCATTAATAAGATTTAAATATATTATCTTTATAAATATACAATAATGGCAGGAATTCCGCCTCACT
>JAACPL010000012.1:0-440 GCA_009995495.1 Candidatus Falkowiibacteriota bacterium | reverse complement strand
ACAAAGTTCTGTGTTTTTATTTACCGCACGGGCGGTAGGAATTCCGCCCTCGCCCGCCGCCGGAAAGCGGCGGGCTCATTTGTCCAGACCGGCCGCTAAG
Organism: Candidatus Falkowiibacteriota bacterium; assembly: GCA_009995495.1. Classification (GTDB taxonomy): domain Bacteria; phylum Patescibacteriota; class Patescibacteriia; order Patescibacteriales; family UBA12465; genus UBA12465. The sequence goes on along the minus strand of JAACPL010000012.1, from coordinate 340 downwards.
AGCTCCCTCTTCGGTCGCTCTTATCGTCGCTTCCCTTTTCGCTCGAGCTTCCGCTCTTGCTCAAGACTCGCTCGCCGCTTGTTCGCTTCCCCTGTCGCCAAGCGACAGTAATACAAAAGACCAGACTTTGTCTGGTCTTTTGTATTACCGCACGGGCGGTAGGAATTCCGCCTCACTCGCTCGCCGTCGCTCGCTCTTTCGTTGTCGCGGGTTGCGACAAGCATCCCCTGGATGCTTGTCGATCGCTCACTACGCCTCGGTCTGCTGACCTTCGGCTAAGCTCGTTGCCTCCCGTTCGCTTCCTGTCTCGCTTCGCTCGAATAAATAAAAACACAGAACA
>JAACPL010000036.1 GCA_009995495.1 Candidatus Falkowiibacteriota bacterium | reverse complement strand
TTAATATGCCAGTAAAAAACATATAGGTAGCAATTGCATCCTTATATCCATTAGTATTTTTTTAATATCATATGATTCGTAAAGTGCTACTAATAGGCCATCAATATTAACCGTAGAGTTAAAAAAACCAGCCAAGAAACCAATAATTGCTGAGGTAATTTTATTCTTATTAAATAATGTAGTTTTAAATTTAGAAAAAAATAAACCATAAATCGAATATATAACAAAGAATATTGCAATAGATAACTTTAACAAGTCGTGGTTAATGTAACTTAACATTAATACCCCTAATGGCACGCCAAAAATAACTCCAACAAATAAAGGTTTTATTCTTTTCCATGTTTTCTTTTCTTCGATGCGCCAAGCCAAAAAACCGGTTGCTACTAAAGCCGCTATTGCCACCAAGGGGATGGCTAGTAAAGGATCTATAAAGAGTAGCAATAAAGACATTGACACTGTTGCGACGCCAAAACCGGTCAATTCTAAAGCAAGGCCTGATAATATAAAAATTACTATAATATAAAAAATTTCCATAAATTTATTATAACATAAATATCCCAAAAATTTTCGAACCTCGTTGGAACTTAAAACGTATCTAATTTGAAAATAAAAACAGGCTTATGTCAGCCTGTTTTTACTAGCTCCATAAACTGTAACTTATTAGAACCTGTTTGAGGAGTAAGTAGCAGTTTACCCCCCCACCTTTAACTATGAAGGTGTTTTACTTACTGAACTAATATATAACACACTTGCTATTTTTCTCAAATTATGGTAATATGTCTCACATCAGTTCATTAACAATAGGGGTGAGAAATGAAGAAGGTAGTACTATTTTTTGTCTTGTGCTTGAGTAATTTTATGTACGCTCAATGGCAGGATTATAATTTTGGTGTTAGTAACCTAAAGACAATTACTGAACTCTCTAAAACTTCTGAAGTTTTCATCTTTGGAGAAAAAGGCTTTGCCGCAAAATCAAACCTGAACAACCTGAGAAATTGGCAACAGGTAGATATAGGTAGCAAGCATGATATCAAATTTTCTGTAGCCGCAGACTGGGGAATATATGCATTTTCCCATCGATACGGATATTTTTCAGCCGATGGCGTAAAATGGATAGAAATATCTAATCCAGAAAATACAACATTCTTAAGAAGTGACGATACAATTAGTGTTGGGATCTTAGTGAGGGGTTCCAGTATGTATTTGTTCACCAGGTATGCGGTACTTCGTTTAAGCCAAGATTTCGAGTGGAGTCTGCATAGGCAGATGTATTATTGTTCTCCAGCTCATTGCTTCGTTGTTGGGCAATTTACATACGCTTTCATGCAAGATGGAGAGCTCAGAGGTCTGTATCATGAGACTGATGGTCCCTATGGAGGAGTCAATATCATTGGGGATAGTTTCAGCCTTAATCTCCAAACAGATGAAAGTAGGGGCTTCTGTCTCTATAATAATGAGAATGAGGAATACATTTTTGGTGGAAGCCTTATACATGTCCCTCGCCCCATCTTGCTACGACACAAAAACGGTATAACTGAACGAGTCGTATATGTAAATGATCAAACTGGTCAGTTTCATGCTCTCATACTTGATAAAAAAAGGAATGAATATTGGTCCGTCGGAGTTGAGGCAGATGATTGGAAATTTCAAGACAAATATATTGGAGGTCGAGGAATAATATTACAGGGCTTAGATTACGCGAACCGAACAATCCACAAGTCAATCCTTAAATCTATCCTGCACACATCCAATGACTACCTGATTGCAGTAGGCGATACAGGATACATTGTGATTAACGAGTTGTCTGATATTTCCGATGTTTCCGATCCAAAACAAATAACCTATTCCCTCTCACAAAACTTCCCCAACCCCTTCAATGCTTCCACAATTATTAAATTTAGCCTCACCACTGAGAGTCAAGTATCGCTTTTTGTCTTTAATTCATTAGGAGAAAAAATTGCGACTCTAGTTAACGGCGAAGAACTACCGGCTGGCAACCACGAAGCAAAATTTAATGCAGAAAAACTCTGCAGTGGAGTGTACTACTACACCATGCAAACCGGATTTTTCCGTGAAACCAAAAAAATGATACTCTTAAAGTAGCTAACAAATTTACCAAGCCTCTAAACAGCATGCATCAGTATGCATCGTCTAGAGGCTTTTTAATTTACCAATCCCTAGAGTGTCGGGGCCGATCTTTCTATTACCAGACCAGTTATACTTCATATTAGTAGAACTACTAAACTATTGGTCGGCTTTAATGACGGACAGTCCGTCATTTTTATACTTTATCACTTCTTTTTTCTACAGACATCGCACCCCGCCATGCCGACAAACCATGGCCAATGTTCAATGCTATTACTAGATTCAATATAAGAATTTGATACTGGTCTATGAATTTTATTCTTTTTACATTTTGGACATAGAATACCATTACAAAGACAGGTAACTGAAATTGGTTTTTCGCCTTCTTCTGGACTGTTATTGAAAAAATCTTTACCCCAATTTAAATATTTTTTCATTATTTTTCCATTATATTCCCCGCAAACTTTGCACTTAATTAAACCTTTATAAATTTCGTTTCCCATAAATTTATTGATTAATAATAAAAAACCTCTTCCCCTAGATTGAGAAAGAGTTTTTATTTATGAAAATAAAAAATCGACCTTTATCTTTCCCGTCTAGGGCTAGATTTAGCACCTTCTGAATGGATTATTTCAGGGTTGCTGGCAGGTCATAGGGCTAGTTCCCTCGCTGCGCTCTTTATAAAACGATTATTCAGTTATAATTATATTATAGCACTATTACTATCAAGAATACAGCGTTCAAAACACTATAGATGGAAATAGCTAAGGAAATTTGTTCTACCATGTTCTACAATAAAAAAAGCTGCATGAAATACATGCAGCTCTTGACTCTGTTAAAATAGCAAAGCAATAAGATTTTTGGGATCAAGCCCGATCTCAATGACATCTAATCGACTATTATTAATAAATTCTTCTCCAAATCGAGCGCGATATTGGACATTCAAAGCCTCATAGTACCGGCCCTCTTTGGTGAAAGAAATGCCAAAGCCAAGCCCAGCCTCAAACATGTTTTTCTTGTTGCCTACATCTCGCAGGTAACCAAGAACAATTTTTGGTTCAAGCTTTGAGATGGCGCCCAGCGGAATAACCTGCGCAGAATTTTCCACCTGCACCTTAAAGTAAGTCCGGTTCACGGCCTTAAAATTGACTTTGTCGGTAACGAACTCTTCCTGGATCTGCGTACCTTCACGCTTTGACCAAAAAGCAGTTTGATACTGAATATTCATTTTAAGATTACGAAACGGCCGATTTTGCTCATCTGCAATATACACCCAAGCATTAAGCTGTGAACCCCAATCTTTCTGCCAGACCTCGTCGCCTGTGCCGGCTCTGTCCTGTCCGTAATCGGAGAAATGCTTGAGAGAAGGACTAACAGAATAGGCATAACTGTAGTCGGAAACCTTGCCCCAGCCACTGTAATTTAGACCGATAAAAAATTCTAAATCCGTATATTTGTAGCCACCGAAAATACAGTCGACATTGGCAACCCCGATAAACCCACCATATAAATCCTCCTTTGATAAGCTTTTCAAACCGAGTTCGGAATAAGTGTATAATCCTGATCCTGCCTGGTCAGCGATGTAACCTGAGCAGTGATAGGTACTTACTTCTAAAGTGCGGGAGACTGTGCTGTCCGCGGAAAAAGTAACTGTAGTTGAAAGCAGATAAAATAGCAAAATGCCTGTTAATTTGAACATTTTCGCACTCCTTATGTGATGTGAATGAACGTTTGTTAATCCTTAGAAAGAATGTTATATATTATAAGGTAACAAAAAACAATACCATAAAGGTATTTTTTTGTAAATACTTGCTTCGAAGATTGAAGATGTTAGAACTTACTTTTTAAACAATCAAACAAGTAATTATATACTTAACAAAAAACTAATATTATTCGCTTGATATATACCTTTTTTTCATATGCCTTGATAGCGAGAATATAGAAATTCATAAACACAAAGACTCCCTGATAAAACTTAAATTTAATTTTCACTTTTATCCTTTTATAGAAAGATTTTTGCTATACAATTAATTACCAACAAAGGCGTCACCACTGCCTGGACTATGTTACACAGACGGGGAGTAAATTGTTATAATTAATTTAGATATTTGAAGAGTTAAATGGGCGCTTTCTTATATATAAAATAAAAGCCCTCAATTTATGAAGGCTCTTTCTTTAATTTGTTACTTTTTTTCCAGTCAAAAATTAAAATTAATAAACTTTTTGACATCGAACCAAAGGCAGCCCAAGTAACTATTATTGCGACTTGCTGGCCAATGGTAAAATATTTTTTCATATCTATCCCTATATAAATAAGAATAACATATGCCACTACACCTAATGCGAACACGGATAAAAATTCAATGAAGAAAAATGATAATCCAATTAAATACTTTTTAAATGTTTTCATTTCAACCCCTGTTTTTGAAGAACAAATTTTTTATTATCAAAAAACATATCACAAGATATCCTTTTTGTCAATATGCATTCCAGGAGCTGGGCTAAATCAAAATCTGTCTCTTATTAAATCTAAATAACAAAAAAATATAGCATAATGATATATTTTTGTCCACTTTGCCCCCTATCTTGAACGCGTTTAGAACTTTGGACTGGAAGGTAATAACTGAAGACTTAAAAATCTTCAATTATTACCCTTCTGAACAAATGACGATTTCCTAAGACCTAATTTATCAAAGTCATAAATTACGCAAGCCAGCACATAATACCAAGTCAAATTAATGACCACGAACCCCGCGTTTACCCAATTGGAAAGAAACATATTCGGTGTTTGCCGCCCGATATAACTCAAAAATAATTGATATAAAAAACTGAAAATAATTAAAAGTATGGTGATTTTAAAGATAGTATAATATTCCCCTTGAGGTGAAATCTTCTTTTTGTAAAAAGCGATTGTTAGATAGGCGATAACAACACACTGAAAAATATCAATAAAAAATTGAATTGACTGGTGCCACCCTTGGTAATAATTCACTATTAAAAAACGGTTTATCAAAATAAACAAAACACCTGCTATAAAAGACGAGATAATCATTGATAAAAATAGCCTAGTTTTGTTTTTTGTTAGTTTTAGAAAAGCCATAATATTAGCTTCTTATTTTTTCAATTTCTGAATCTACTAAAATATCTAAATCAAAACTTTCTCTTTCTGTTTGACACTTAATACTTTCCTCTTCCGAGTAGTTATCACAATTTGGATAACGGGCGACAAATTGTACTGAATAAACGTTATCTCCTATTACTGTTATATAGGCATATTGTGTATAGACAGATCCCGCCGCTCCTTCGCTAGAAGCGCCTATACAATATTTATTGCCGTTTATTTCCTTTTTACTTATTCTAAGTGGCAAGCTGGATTCTAGGGGGGTCTCATTACACTCTATTTGACTATTTTCTACCCAAGACTCTAATTTGGGATATTCTTCGGCTTTAATTATGTTCGAACTATAATTCTGAAATGAAATATAATTAGCCTTAAAGCTATCTGGTAAATTTGATTCTAGGTCTTTCTCTTCTGTATATAAAGATTTAATCCCACTGACTTTAATTGTTCCTAATGTTTTATAAATATCACTTTCTTCGTTTGTCAGTTCCCCGCTAATTTCTATTTTTTGCCCCTTTCGTATCTTATTAACTACATTATTTTTATCATCACTAGGCGCTTGCAGGCGATAATAGTCGCTATTACTATTCTTAATACCAAATATACATAAATCATTATGAGGTATATTCTCGTCTTTTAGAGGCAAGCAAACAAATTCCCCCGAAATAGTAAATAATTTATCATCTATTTTTTCCTTAGCATTTTTTGGTATGCTCAGACTCCAGATAGAGTAGAAGCGAGAATATTGACGATGCTCGGCAAGTAAGGCGTTATCATTGTTATCTTTAAAAAAATAACCCGACCCCATCTGATCAATAAATTCGTAGCCTTGATTATTTAATAAATTAACTAAAACTTCTTGACCATTTTTGCCCTTGGTTAAATATCTGTTTCCATCCATATCTAATTTAACAATTTTATCCCGAGAAAAATTTAATTGTATTATCCCTTTTAACAAAGGCGCTGGATTCCCTTCCTGAAAAATTACCGGTTTATACAGTAAGAAGGCCAGGGTAAGAACCATTACCAAGGCTATCAGACAAATAGATATTCTTTTTTTATTTATTTTTATCATAACGCTTAAATAATAGCATAATTTAAGCCACTAATCTATAAAGGCTCAAGCCAATATTAACAAATTAAATCAAGGTTTTTCGTAATTATTAGAGTAGATTAGGAATATTATAAAAAGTCCAGAGCCACTTTAGAACTTAAAATGTATCTAATATTAAAACAAAAACAGGCCTATAAAACCTGTTTTTGTGTTGGCTCGCTTGGAAGGACGGTTTTCGGACTTGGGTAGCTAATTATAGCGAAGATTCTTGATCAAATTCTAGAAATTAAAAAATAATTTTATTAAAAACTGAGTATAGTAGAGTCCTACTATAATAAATATAGCGGCAACTCCATATCGCAGCCATTTATCAACCTTCTACAATTTTAAAAGCTTTACTCACAGCATTCATGCTATAAGAAATATGAAACGAAAATATTATCACTGGAAAACCAGCACCTAAAGCAAAAATAGATGGTAGGAATAATCCACTGGCTGATTTAAGAATCAAAGGAATAAGAACGCCAAAAAATAAGACTCAACTATAAGGACAAAAAGCAAAAACAAATAGCAGGCCGAGAGCTAATGACTAAAAATAACCTTTATTCTATAACCATAATTTTATTTTTCCTGTACTTTCGCTTGTTTTAAAATTAATCTTAATTATATCAAGCATTATCAACCTAATAATTATTAATCAGTACTGTACCAAGAGCTTTATCACCCTCACCCTCAAAAATACTGGAGACTTTAAAAGACAACAGGCCAAAATATATTAGTGCGGCCAGCAAGGTATAACTAATGCCTCAACCGAGTGTATAAAAAAGACCAGACAAAATCGTGTGCTTCGGAGATTTAATGTCTTTAGAAATAAAGGCAACGGCTGTAATATTAATTGCTAATGAACAAGGGCTAATTGAGCTTAAAATACCCAGTAGAAAAACGGTTAGAACCGGTAAATTATTTTGTCTATTTACTAGGAGACTGGGCTATAGTTGAAATGGAATTACCATTTAAAAATATATTAAAGATCATTTCCGGAATATGACATATTAAAACTTTTATTAATAAGAGGAAAATCTGGAATTATATTATTTAGTCCAGCAAAGCCAATCATAGGCCAATTTGCGATAGATGGATCATGTGGAAAAACTCGACTAATATTGCCATTAGAATCTGTTGTAATAAAATATATTATTTCTCCTCTCCATCCTTCAACAACACCAATAGCGATAGATCTTTTTTTAAAAATAGTTACTTGATTAGACAATATAATATCTTCTTTTGGCAGCTTATCTAATACAGTTTTAATTATTTCAATTGATGAATACACCTCACTGACACGAATACGAAATCGCGCATAGACATCACCAGCTTGTTCAGTTGGAATATCAATTTTAATAGATTCATCATAAGCGGCGTATGAATAATCTAACCTGGCATCAAAAGCAAATCCAACTGATTTTGCGATAATCCCCACAGCACCAAAATCATTAGCTATTTCAGAAGAAATTTTTCCAGTTTCTTGGAGACGATTTAAAAGCGTAGAACTATTTTCTGCTATTTGAATAATTTGAATAAAATCATCAAGGATGTTTTGGAGTTCATTGGCTAATTTTATTTTTACATCATTATTTATATTCTTCGTTACACCTCCAATAACATTAACACCACGCAAGAACCTACTACCAGTTATTTTTTCATTAATTTGCATTATCATTTCCCGTAATCTAGCGCCTTGCGCTCCGCCAAAACTAAAACCAGTATCCATCATAATAGAGCCAATGTCGCCAAAATGATTAGCTAGTCGTTCTAATTCAGCATAAATAACTCTTAGATAACTAGCTCTTTTTGGTACTTTACTATCACTTAATTGCTCTAGTGCCTGACAAAAAGCCAAGGAATGACTAAAAGAACTATCTCCAGATATTTTTTCTGATAATTTAATTTTATCGTCCAGGGGTAGTATTTCAAATAATTTTTCGCTCCCCTTATGTGTATAACCCAACCGTGGTTCCAAAAACACAATATTTTCTCCAGCAACACTAAAACGAAAATGACCGGGTTCAATAATACCAGCATGGATAGGACCAACCGGTATTTCATAAATTCCCTCCCCTTTAACTTTTTGAAAATTAAACTTCCCAGAAGCTTCCGCTGGTTTTTTTTGCCAATTAAAATCTTTTCTTAAAGGAAAAATATTTGTTGGCCAATTTTCATGAAGAATAATAGTTCTGTTGTCAGGGTGCCCTATTGGTTTAAGACCGAAAAAGGAACTTATTTTATTTTCATAATTCCAAGCTTTATGAATAATAAGCGATATCGATGGAAATTCTTCACTTTCTTTTACTTTAATAAATGGAATAATAAATATATTTTCTTTCGGCGATCCAAAAATGTACCAAATTTTAAAACAACCATTTTCTTTTCTTTCATCAGTAGCAGTTACAAGTTTTAATAAAAGCTTTTTATTTTTATGTAAATTAAGTATTTCATTTTTTAAATCAAAACTAGATATTTCAAAAATAGCCGTATTACCGAAAAATTCAACTTTAGCATTTTTTGGAATATAATTTTTTATTTTTTCTTTTGTCATATTAGTATTTTACAGCAACGTCGCTTATTAATGTATACAAAAATGGTGGAATATAAAAGCTTAAACCAAAAACTAAAACTAAAAATATTAATGGTGGAATAATTAACCAGATATGTTTATCGCTAATTTCTATATCTACTTGTTTTTCCTCAAAAAACATAGACGTGACATGTTTAAGAAAACCAATAAAAACAATCGCCATAAAAAATAAAGCAATAATACTGGCTACAGGGTGAGTGTTAATTCCAACTGACAAAATTTGCATTTTAGTAAGAAAAATACCAAAAGGCGGCGTGCCCGTAACAATTAAAAAACCAGAGATAAAAAGAACACTGGTCACTGGAACAACGCTTAGCGCTCCTTTTACATTTTTAATCTTGTCAGAATTATACCTAAGTAATAAATTACCCGATGACAGGAAAAGAACAACTTTTACAAAAGAGTGATAAATCATATGTAGGGTAGCGGCAAAAACACCTAACCCACCCAAACCAAAGCCAAAAGCCATAACACCGGCATTTTCAATACTGGAATAAGCTAATAATCTCTTATAGTTTTTGGCATTAAACATTATTAAAGCCGCTACTGCAATAGATAATACTCCAAAAAAAATAAGTAAATTATGACTAAACAAAGGCCCCACGGCTATATCTGTTATAACTTTAAGTTTTAAGATAACAGCAAAGGCCACCGGCAACAGCGCTCCTGATAATAAGGCGCCAATCGGAGCAGGTGCCTTACTGTAAGCATCTGGTTTCCAAGTATGCATTGGGACTAATCCAACTTTAGTTCCGTAACCAATCAATACAAAAATAAAAGCTATTTTAGCAACCATTGGATCAAAATTATGAGCGTTATCTTGAAGAAACTGCCAACTAACAAAATCATTACCGCCTAAATTAGTTGTTGTTGTAAAATATAAGAGTGTTCCCAAAAAACCCAAAAGTAAACCGATAGAATTAATAATTAAATATTTCCAAGCCGCTTCTAAAGATGATGGTTTATTATAAAAGCTAATTAAAAAAGCAGTTGAAAGTGTTGTTGCTTCAATAAAAATCCAAGCAAATATAGGGTTATTAGCAGACGCAGCTAAAAACATGGACATCAAAAAAAGATTTAATAAGATAAAATATTGTTTTACCCTAGTAAATCCAATAATATTTTTACTGGTTTCTTGCCGAAGATATTCAACTGAATAAATAGTCGTAGCTAAACAAATTAACCCAATAATTAACATGATAATCGACCCCAGAGAATCAACTGATAAAAATACTAATGGAGTATATATTCCAAAAACAGAAACTTTTAAAGCTATAAAAACAGAGCTAATAAACGCCACAAAAGAAGCTCCTATAGAAAGTAATTCAATAACAAGTCTATTTTTAATTAGAACAATAATTAAGGCTGTTCCAATAAATGACGCAATAATAAATAGTAATTCCATATTTTAATCCTTTAAATTTTTCATAGATGTAACATTAAGAGTCCCAAAGTGTTTGTAAATCATAGAGATAAACACGCTTGCGATAATAATCCAGATAAACATATTAAATATCACACCAATTTGTAAACCTGGTGATTGCTCAAGCCCAGCAAAAATAATAAAAGCTAAAATACTATTTTCCAGAGAAAGAATACCAATAATTTGTGATAAAGCCCCTTTTCGATTAATTATTAAAAATAGAGACATAAAAATTACTGAAAGAGCTATTGATAATAAGGCTTGGTTGTTAGGTATAATACTAGTTAATGGTAGAAATTTATCTGAATAAGCAATAAACGTTAATATTGAAATAATAATTAATATTAATGGCGTGCTAAAATATGTACTCACAGAAAAGGCTAATGCATGCTTTTTTATTAAATTAGTAAAAAATATTGGTGCTATAATAACCTTGATAACTAGACTAAGAAAAACAACTAATAAAAGATAAAAATTATTAGTTTCTAAAAAAGAATTAAACAAAACTATTGTTATTACAAGCGATTGTATACTATAAGCAACTGTTGCTAAAAAGTTTTTTTTTGTAAGATGCAAAAAAACTAAAGTCAAGAACATTACACCAAATAAAAATTTTAAAAATAAAATATTCATAATTAATTAATAAGAACTATAGCTATTACATTGAGAATGAATGAAGTAATTAAAAGATCAGGTAACCTGAAAAATCTAAATTTAGCCACACTAGACTCTAAAATAGCAATTATAGTAGAAAAAAATAATATCTTTAAAAGAAAAACTATGATACCAATTACTAAAGCTAGCCAACTAATATTTTGCGCTATTCCTAAGGGAAAAAATAAATTTGAACCAAGGGCGATAAAAATGATGAGTTTATTAGCCGAGGCCCATTCCATCAGTGCCAATCTCTTCCCTGAATATTCTAATATCATTGCTTCATGAATCATAGTTAATTCCAAATGTGTAGACGGATTATCGAAAGGAAATCTAGTTGTTTCAGCTAATAAAATAATAAAAAAACCAATAAAAGCAAGCATAATAGATAATAAATGTTGACTATGAGTTAAGATATTGATACCAGAAATAATGAATACATTTGTAGAGCTACTTACTAATGCGACAGTTAAGAGTGAAAAGATGAGCCCCCCTTCAGCTAAAGCCGAAATAGTCATTTCCCTACTAGAACCAAATCCACCAAAAGCACTACCAGTGTCCATGCCCGCTAGTGATAAAAAGAAAGTACTAATTGCCATAATATAAACAATAACCAACAAATCGCTGGTTGGTCCGTTTAAAAAAGAAGCGAAAAGAGGAATACTCGCACCAACTGCAATAGTTACGGTAAATATTATAAATGGTGCATAAAGAAATATCCAAGACGCATCTTTACTGACAACCTCATCTTTATACATAAGTTTCCATAAATCTTTATAAAACTGAAAAATACTTGAACCTTGACGATTTTGAAATTTAGCTTTGATTTTTTTTATGACACCAATAATAAGTGGCGATATTACTGGCACAAAAAATAATTGAATTATCCAAATTAAAATTGTCATATTTTATAATACTGATAATAAAGCAATTATTAAAGAAATAAAAATATAAGAAATATAAGCATTAATATTTCCGCTTTGAATATTTTTAGTTTTTAAAGATATAATATTTATTATATTTCGTAGTGGTTGATAAAAATAATAATTGTAGATATTTTTAACATGTATAGTAATAACCCTTGATTTTGGTAAATATCGACTATCAGCATCGTGATACTCAACCTCATTTTGAATACTTGGTTTCAAAATTCCTTTAAATACAAGAATAATCGATCGCGCAAAGCCAGTGGCAGTTATTTCCGCTCGTTTATTTAAATTTAACCCACACCCCCAAGTATTTTCAATTTTAATCTTTTGATTTTTATTAATCACAAAAGTAAATATAAAAATAACCGCAAAAATTATTATGATTAAAACTACAAAAATTATCGGAGCAGAAACTGACGCAAAACTATTTTTAATATCTATTCCTTGATAAAACGACGCAGAAGTGAAATAATTAGTATCTTTAAAAATACTCAAATCTTTTCCTATTTTTTCTAATAATCTAGATGTGTAACCAGAAAATAAACCAAACAGAATAGACATTAGCGCTAAAAAACCCATCCCAATTCTCATTGATAAAGGAGATTCTTTAATACTGGACACTTTAGTGCTCCTTGGTCGAGCTAAAAAAATAATACCAAAAGCCTTTACAAAACAAGTAAGTGCTAATCCTCCAGTAAACGCCAATGAACTAGCAGCTATTATAAAAATTCCTTGGAAAGAAAGATTGAGTTGTGCCACTCCTTGAAAAAGAGCTTGATAAGTCAACCATTCACTAAAAAATCCATTAAATGGTGGTAACGCGGAAATAGCCATTGATCCAATCAAAAAAAACATTGCTGTTTGCGGCATATATTTAATAATGCCACCATATTCTTCAATATTTCGGGTATGCATTTCGTTAATAACCGAACCAGCGCTTAAAAAAAGTAAAGATTTAAAAATAGCGTGATTTAAAGTATGAAAAAGAGATGCCATAAGACCCAAAAGTGCCAATTCAGGCATATTTAAAGAATAAAATATTAAAGCACTACCTAGTCCAAGCAAAATAATACCAATATTTTCAATACTATGAAAAGCTAAAAGCCTTTTAATATCATGTTCTGTTAATGCATATAAAACACCCAGTAAAGATGATATAGATCCAATTATTAGGATTAAAATACCCCACCAAACAGGAATTGGTTGAAGTATATCAACAAAAAGCCTAATCATCATATAGACTCCAGTTTTAATCATAACACCAGACATCAGGGCCGATACGTGAGATGGAGCCGCCGGATGAGCTGCCGGCAACCAAATATGAAAAGGGATAATCCCAGCCTTAGTACCAAATCCAATTATAGTAAATATAAAAATATTATTTTTGATAGATAAAGGAATAAGACTTATTCCAGATTTTATATCAATAAATTCAAAAGAACCAATGTATTTATATATAAACAAAAAAGATAAGATAATAAAGACCGTTCCGACATAAGTCATTATAAGATATAAAAATCCAGCTTTAATATTATCAGTATCATAACGGTCATAAACTACTAAAAAGTAAGAACTAATAGACATTATTTCCCAAGCAATCAGAAAAAATATTCCATTTGAGGCAGTAACTACCAGAAGTAAACTACCAATTAATAAATTGTAAAAAAAACCAAAAACACCAATGCTATATTTTTTGTAAAAATGTTTTAAATATCCAACCCCATAAATAGAACAAAATAAAGAAATTAAAGATATAATAAAAATGAAAAAGGCTGACAGTAAATCAATATGAAAAGATATTTTAAAAAAAGAAGAATATGGATAATTAATGATAAAAGATAAGTTTTTACCATAAATAATCATTGAAACAGAAAAAAATAAACCACACAATGAGCCGATAATTGAAAAAAAAGAGCTCAAAAAATTTGCTATACTATCATTTTTTTGATAAATCAATGAGCTAATTGCTCCAATAAAAAAAATTGAAAGTAAAACAAAAAAACTTACTGATGGAGTAATAATTTCTAACATATTTATAGTTCTGATTTTTTAATGTCTACTTCATTTATAATCTTAAGTAGACCTATAATAATTTCTTTAGGTGTTGGGGGGTCGCCAGGAATACAGTAATTAACTGGTAAAACTGAGTCTACTCCACCAGAAATAGCATACGACCCAGCAAATAAACCACCAGAAATAGCATCATCACCAACTGCAACCACAATTTTTGGATTAGGAGTCGCGTCATAAGCATCTTTAACAGCTTTAGCCATATTTCTGGTTACTGGACCAGTTATCAAAAGCATATCAGCGTGCCTTGGTGAAGCTACAAAATGAATACCAAAACGTTCAATGTCATAAAAACCATTAGACAGAGCCATTAATTCTTGCTCACAAGCATTATCTGATCCCGCATCAATTTGTCTAATAGCCAAAGATCCTTTAAATAATTTTTTAACTTTTACTTTTATTTCTTGACCAACTAAAAAAATATCTGATTTTTCATCATTATTTAAATATACTAAATTTTTTTTTGTTTTAAATATTTTAAAAAATAATTTAAACATAAAATAATAAAAAATATTCGCTTAAAAATAAAATTATGACCGTAATACTAAAAAATATTAGCACCTTATGATTTTATTTGCAATTATAGCAATAAAATATTTGACAGATTGGAGGGTACCCCAAACACTAGACACTTTCTCCATGTGTTACTAAACTAGAAACATATGAAAAAAGCATTTAAAATCTCAAGTGAGATGAAGGATCAAATCCTCAAACTGGTTAAAGAATAAGGTCTGCCAGTAGCTAAAGTAGCCGAAGAGCATGGTATCAGCCCGGCCACTATCTACTCGTGGCTAGGCAAGACTATTAAAGTTCAACCCAGTTGGAAAGAGTTCTCTAAACTAGAGAAACAGAATAAGGAGCTAATGGCCCTAGTTGGTGAGCTCACTATTAACCTGTCTCAAGCCAAAAAAAAGAATTAGCTATGAAACGGGACAATAAGCCCCAGGTAGCCAGAGATATTG
>JAACPL010000034.1 GCA_009995495.1 Candidatus Falkowiibacteriota bacterium | reverse complement strand
CCGAGCCAACAAATTTTTTGTGCTGGTAATCGACATATTTGTCGTAAAACTAGCCAAAAATAAAAGAAACTCAGTTTATGCTGAGTTTTTTTGTTGGAGTCAAATTCACAGAAAGTGTCGTAAATAAAGGTGATTATTAGTTCGAATCCGATTGATAGTCATATGTTTTTATTTTGACTTAAGGATTTCTTTATGAGATTATAATAAACATAAGAAGTAAATAAAAATATGTATTATATTTTGCATCAGCATTATGAGTCAGTTCTTAGACTCGTAAAAATAGTAAATCCAGAGAAATTAAATGATTTTTATAGTATTTTTAGTAATAAGGAATTTTTGAAATTAAGACCTCAGGATAGATTAGATTTTATAAGGAAAACATTGCCTGTCCCAGATAGTAAACACTTTACCTTGGATAATTTTAAGAAAGTCGCCCAGCAGACAGTAGAAGAAATGAAAAAATATGATATAACGCATATTGATTTACGTCTAAGTTTGCATCTTGATAGATGGAAAAGTGTTAATAATCTTGCTCATGCTAAAGAAATATACGATGATGCGCTTATTGGTTATGATGGAAAGTCTATTTCTTATATAGCCGCTATTGATTTAACGAAATCTGAACAAGAAATAGAAAAGAGTTTGGTAGCGCTGTTTGATAAGAAAAATATAGATTCTATTTCTGGAATCGATATAACTTTAAATGAAGACGATTTTGATAAATTTGAAAAATATTACAAGACTTTGTTAAAAATAAGAAGTAAGTTTAAAAAGAAGATTATTATTCATTTAGGAGAATTTACTAGTGATTTAATTAATCTAAAAATATTAAAGAAGCTAAAGCCAGATAGGGTGGCTCACGGAATAGCTTTATTGGAGTCTGCTGAAGCAATTGAATTTATCAAAAAAAATGGAATATGTTTGGATATGTGTCCGATTAGTAATGAGATATTGGGAGTTGTTAATTGGGGGCTTATTAACCCAATAAAGAAAGCCTTATCTTTAGGTATTTCTGTAACAATAAACACTGACGATCCGATAACATTTAATACTAATATAAAAAAAGAAATAGAAATTGCTAATTTGAATCAGGAAGAATTGAATGTTGTAATTGAAAATGGCATAAAATTTGCCGGAAAAATATTTTGACATTTTTGAGTTCTTGTGGTATTATCCAAAATAGCAATAAAAATATTGCTAAACAGTACATAAACAATTAAAGAAGAATATTATGAAAGAAAGAGTTAGAGCCATAATTAAAAATGGTAATGCAATTTTACTCATCCATAGAATAAAGAAAGGAAGAGAGTATTGGGTTTTTCCAGGCGGTGGTATTGAAAATACCGATAAAAATAAGGAAACAGCCCTGGTTAGAGAATGCAGAGAAGAACTTGGTGTTGAAGTTCAAGTTGGCAATTTGTTCACATGTTATGAATTGGGTGAATCCGATGAGAAACAGTGTGAATACTTCTATTTTTGTGAAATTATTGGCGGTATTCTTGGAACAGGGTCCGGCCCAGAATTTCAGAATGAGACAAATTACGAAGGTTTGTACGCACTTGAATGGGTTCCACTGGATGATTTTTTATTAAAAAGCATTCAGCCAGAAGAGGTAAAGAAAAAACTACTAGATAAATCTAGAATGCTAATTGCTATCAATGGTGTTGATGGTGTTGGAAAGAGTCAGCAAATAAAGTTGCTTCATTTTTTTGGTAGTAATCAGTTAAGCTTTACAAAATCATTGACGGAGTACTCTATGCGGTGGCCCAAACTAGGAACCCACGGTATGTTTGATTGGTGGTTTAAAGAGGTAAAAATTGAAAATTTTCTTGCTATTATTATTGAATCTTTGAATAAGAGAAATTCAGAATTTGTAGATTCAATTGTGATTTTAGACCGAGGAACGTTGATGTTTAAAGCTGTGTGTGCAGCAACTATATCAATAAGGACGGGGTCGAATATCATGGATTCTATGAATGACGTTGATTTATTTTTTGCCGAAAATCTCAATTATTGTATAGAAGATGAGCATAATATTCTTCTACAGCCAGATGTGGAATATCAAAAGTCGATTACTCCATATATTTCATTGTTTCAGAATGAGGCAAGTTGCTTTACGGCAGAAGAAAATGAATATTATTTGATGTATCAAGAATTACTCAAAGAAGCTATAGATTATTATTTCAATAATGCTGCGACAGAAAAAATAAAGGTTAATAGCTCAATTTGTGAGACGCAAAACAAATTAAGATTATTAATTAATAAAATATCTAAGTCGTCTTTGTCTGAAATATTAAGTAGTGTAAGGAGTATTATCGGTTTCGGTGGTTTGAGTGAATGCGGTAAAAGCGGTTTTGCGGAACATTTCCGCAAAAATAATGGGTATTATCGTTTAAAACTTGGTTACTTTGTGGAAATTTTGAAGCGGCGTGGCGAGGATGACACACCTGAGAATATTGCGATGGAATTTTTGCATTTTTGCAAAACACATTACTATGTTCAGGATTTTACTATTGAGAGTTTACACGAACCATACACCCCGGCCTTTCTTAAATTGCTTTTTGGAATAAAATTTCAAATCGTTTATTTGGATGCTTCTTTTGAGGTAAGATGTAATCGTGCTTCTGCGGAACTAGACATTCCTCTATCTGAAGCCAGGGAGAAAACAAAACAGAAAGATCAAGTAAAAAAAAGCAGAGGTGCTGAGATGGTTAGTAAAATAGCCGATATCAACTTTAATAATTCAGATGGCGGTTATTCTGAGAATATTCTCAAATTTGAACAGACACTCGTTTTTTAACGTTAGCAATAGGAGAAGATTTTTAAAACAGTCTTCTCCTTTTTTATAAAAAAATTATCAATATCATTTATGCTAAACAGAGTTCGTGCTATTATTATCAAAGATGACAAGCTTTTAACAATTAAAAGATCAAAACAAGATTTAGTATATTTTGTTTTTCCTGGTGGCGGAGTTGAGCAAGGTGAGGATTTAGAGACCGCCATAAAAAGGGAATGCAAAGAGGAACTCGGCGTAGAGATAAAAGTAATTAAAAACTTTACATCCGAGAGATTTGACAGGGGGGAGATTAAACAATTAGAGCATTTTTATTTTTGTGATATTGTATCCGGAGAACTTGGCACAGGAGATGGTCCTGAATATGATGTAAATTCTGGTTATGAAGGTATTCATGAGATAGAATGGTTGGATATCAATGATTTACTTAATTATGATTTAAGACCTAAAGAAGTGGCGTCGAAATTATTAAATATTTTTAAAAAATGATAAAAAATTTAAAAATAAATAAAAATAGAAATAATATAAATGGCATATTTGCTATTGATAAGTTTAAATTTTTCTATAAAGTATTAACTATTGAGGAGTACGATAGAGAATTAAATGGATATAATCAGCTAAAAGAGTACTACCCAGTTTCTAGATTAATTTATAATCACAAAATTTCTAGTAAAAATGGAATTTTGATTTTTGAATATGAAAACTCTGTCGATTCTCAATCGGGATTATTAGTGAATCTTTTTTTTAATAACCATTCTTTTAATGATGATAAGTTATTATTTTCAAAAATACTTAATATATATAAAAATGTCTTTATAAAGACGATTTCAAAAACCAAAGAAACATCTTCAGATATTTTTTTTAGTAATAGAATAAAGACAAGAATTAACAATTTTTACTCAAAAGACTTCCTGGACAGATGTTTAAACAAAAAATTTAAATTAAATAATTTTGAAATAGTTTTAAATACTGAAGTCATTATTATATCTGTAAAAAAATATTTTAAAATTAAAATAAATAAATGGAGTGTTATTTCTCAGTGCGATCCTAACGATTTGAATATCGGGACAAAACCAGTTTTATTTGATTATTTAGCTGGTGGAAAAAACCCAGTAATGGCTGAGTTCGCTGTGTTTTTTTGGTACAATTTAGCTCAGGGTAGTTATTTGTCCCCTAAGTATAATCGTAGTTTAAAAGAATATACTAAAAATAGTGATAAACTAGATAATGTTTCATTAATAAACAATTCAATAAGGCATAAAATTAGTAAGAAAAGAAAAGAATTTATATTATCTTATATTGATAAAGTTATTTCTCCTGTTATAAAAAATATAGGAATTTACGATGATTGGTATAATGATTTTAAAAATTATTTTGCCATGAAAGTGTTGGCAGTATTCGATGTTTCAAAAATGAGCAAAAAAGATATGTTGTTATCATTAGGTTATTTGGAATTATTTTATAATAATTTGGATATTAAAAATCTTAAAGATCTAAAAGAAGTGGTTAATAAATTATAAATATGGATAATAAATACCTAGAAAAATATCAAAAAGTAGAAAATGATTTTTTTAATTTTTTAGACTCTAGATTATCTAATGAGCTATTATTTTATTGTGTAACCGGTAGTCTTGCCCGAAAAAATATTATAGCTAATTGGAGTGATATTGATATCCTTATAGTTTTTAACGAGTATAATGAAAAAATTCTTAAAACACTTACTTCAGCTTTAAAAAATAATAAGTCAAATATTAAAATAGGTACAACATTTTATTCAATTGATGAATTTGTGTCTAAAAATATTTTTAAAGACCCAAAGACTGTTTGTGCTTTAGAATTAATAAAAAAAGGAATCTTTGAGCCAAGAAAGTGTGACAAAGTTGTGTTTAATAAAATAGGAAAATTAATTAACTCAGATTTTTATTATTGGAGTAGTATTATTAGTTTTACGATGATATTGCATGAATACAAGAGGGCACTGATTCCTTACGCAGATATTGATGAAAAAAAAGTATATAAATCATTAAATACTTTATTAAAAATACTTTTAAAACAAAAAGGTATTGAGGCTTTAAGCTACGAAGATGTTTTAAAAGGAGCTAATAATTATTTAGAGGGATTTAATTTTGACGTAGTTCTTCCTGAAAAAATAATAGAAGATAAAAATGGCATTAGTCGAAGAAAAAAAGAGTATATTAAAATATTAAATTGGCTTAAAAAATATAAGTATGCATAGTTTCAAAAATAAAAATCATAACAATAAAACAGTGGTTGGTTTTAACACGGGGCATAATAGTGGGTGTGCTATTATACATGACGGAAAAATTGTTTCAATATCCGAAGAAAGACTTGATAGAAAAAAGAATTCAGATGGGTATATTAAATCACTTTTTTATTGTCTTAAAGCTTTGAAAATTAATGTTTCCGACGTTGATTTATTTGTTTCCAGCAGTTATCACAAAAGATTGCCGGATAATTTTATGGGAGACCTTGTCTCTCTTGGGTTTAAAAAAGAGAAGTTTATTACGGTGGATCATCATTTGTCCCATGCTTATTCAAGTTATTTCTTATCGCCTTTCAAGAAATCGCTTGTCGTTGTAATTGATGGATTAGGAAATGAAAATGATACAGAAAGTTACTATGTAGCTGATAATAAAAAAATAACAAAAGTAGGTGGAAATAATTCTAAAAGATCTATATACCAAGGGATTGGTAGAGCCTATGAATCTTTCACTAATTATTGTGGCTGGAGCGCCCAAGAAGCTGGTAAAACAATGGGCCTGGCTGCTTACGGCAAGGATGCCGGGAAGGGTATCAACCTATTTGAAATATCAGAAAATTGTGAAATAAATAGCAAACTAAGTGGTAATTATTATCATGGTGCTGTAAATTTTGCCAAAAACAATAATTTAAATTTTGGAAGACCATTTTCTGGTTTTAATAATAAAGATGCCGCCTTCTATATTCAAGATCAAATTGAAAAAATAATAATTGAATTAATAAATAGATTATATTCAAAATATAAAATAGATAATTTATGTTTAGCTGGTGGTGTTTTTTTGAATGGCATTGTTAATAAGAAAATACTTGATGAAACACCTATTAAGAATATTTTTATCCCACCCTGTTGTGATGACACTGGCCAACCATTGGGAAACGCATTGTATGGTTATATTAATAAATTTGGTAATCCAAAAGATATACATCTTAAACATGCTTATTTGGGAAGAGAATATAAAGATGCAGAAATCATAGATGTAATTGAGAAAAAGCAAGAGATATATCCATTGCCGTATGAGGTGAAATCAAAAAACTTTGGGTATAAAAAATATAAAGATATTACAAAGCCAGTTGCAAAATTATTAAATGAAGGAAATATTGTTGGTTGGTTTCAAGGTAGTAGTGAAATTGGGCCACGAGCATTGGGGCATAGAAGTATATTAACTAAACCAAATCCTGCCAAAATGAAAGATATTTTAAATGAGAAAATAAAACATAGAGAAATGTTTAGACCTTTTGCGCCGATTATTCTAGATGAGTATAAAAGTGATTATTTTGAGATTAATACAGAAAGTCCGTATATGCTTCTTGTTGCAAAATCTAAACAATCTCAAATAAAAAATATTTCAGCTGTGCTTCATTTTGACAAAACAGGAAGATTACAGACAGTCAAAAAAACAAATGGTAAAATATATAATTTACTTAAGGAATATAAGAATATTTCTGGTCTGCCAGTATTATTAAATACTTCTTTTAATGATTCTGGTGAACCAATAGTTGAGTCACCTAGAGATGCAATGGTTATGTTTGCAAAAAATAAAATTGATTATTTAGTATTAAATGATTATCTTATATGGAAAAAATAATAATTTTTGATTTATTAGGTGTAATAACTAAAGAGCCAATGTTTGCTACAAATATTATTTATCCTTTGGTAAAAGATAAAATATCATATGATTTATTTAAGAAAAAATATCTGTTATATGCTATCGGAACGATAGAAAAAAAAGATTTTTGGGAGTTTATCTGCACAAATAGTAGTATAGAAAAATTTGAGAATAGAATAATTAAAGAAACCATAATAACTTTTGAAATTAAAAAAATAATTAATGATTTAGTTTCTTCTGGCTGCGTTTTATACTTAGCAACTGAAATACCTAAAAGATGGGGCGAATTGTTGCTGGAAAAAGCTGGAATAAAAGCTGTTTTTAAAAAGAAATTTTATAGCAGTGATCTTTTAGTTACGAAACCTTTTTCAGATTTTTATAAAAAAGTTTTTAAAGAAATAAAAGGTGATGAAATATATTATATTGATGATACGTTGATAAATTTAATTGCTGCTAAAAAAATAAAAAAGCATACTGCCATTTATTACTCTATTGAAA
The DNA here is from genome assembly GCA_009995495.1 of Candidatus Falkowiibacteriota bacterium. Taxonomy (GTDB): domain Bacteria; phylum Patescibacteriota; class Patescibacteriia; order Patescibacteriales; family UBA12465; genus UBA12465. Next base: position 1,377 of record JAACPL010000034.1, on the reverse strand, counting down.
GTGATCAAGCTTCATGTAAAGAAATGGATTATAAAATTAATAATTTAAAAAAGATAATAGAAATATGCGGAATAAAAAAGTAACAATTAAACTTCCATACATAACTGAAGAAATATTTATCGGCGAAAAAATGCTTGATTTTGTAATTTCAAAAATTAAAAGCAGAAAATACGATAAACATGTATTGATAGTAGATGTAAATGCTAAAATAGATCGTGTGGAATACTTTAATAAATTAATTAAGGAATTAAACGTAGTTGATATTGTAATTTTGCACCCTACTCCAAATTATAAAAGCTTTAAAGAATGTGAAAAAATTATAAAAAGATTAATTAATGTTAAAGCCTCAAGAAATAGTTGTTTAATTTCAGTTGGTGGTGGATACGTATCTGATATTACTGGGTATGTAGCCTCAAATTATATGAGAGGAGTTGATTTTGTTCAGATATCTACGACTTTAATGAGTATGGTTGATTCTGTTATAGGTAAAGTAGCAATAAATTTTGGTAATAATAAGAATCTTCTAGGGTCTTTTTATTCACCTAAATATGTATTTAGTGATTTAGATTTTTTATCAACTCTCAAAAAAGATGAAAAAGTATTGGGTTTATCAGAAGTATGGAAACATGCATTAATAAGAAGAGATGATACAGTTATTAAAAAAATGGAATGTTATTTATCAAATTTTTCAAATAAAAGTTATCTTGATTTTATTTATTATTCAATGAAGGTAAAAGCGTCTTGCGTCGCACCTGATTATAATGACAAGAATGGAAGTCATAAAGCATTGAGCCTTGGTCACACTTTTGCTAATTTTTTAGAGAAAAAATCAGAAATAAGACATGGTGCAGCAGTTATGTATGGTATAATTTTTGTAGCCATTTTGTCTAAAAGTTTAGGGAAGCTGTCTTTAAAAAATTATAATCAAATAATTAGGACTGCTAGAAAATTTGAAAAAAATATTGGAATGTTGAAAAATATTCAAAACGATATTGAAATAGAAAAAGTTTTGGATAGTTTTTTTTCTGATAAGATAAGTGAAAAGAATTCATTAAATTTTGTTCTTCCAACTAATTTTGGGTATTTTATATATAAAGATGTGCCTAAAAATTGTGTAGTGGACGCACTAGGTGCTTTTAAAAGATTAAGTCTTTAAATAGTTTTATTAATGTTAAATTAAAACCCATAGTCGGATTCGAACTTTCATAGTACAAGTATTTCGGAAATATTTTGGCTCATATTAAATACAGAGAAGGCAAGTTGTGTCTAGAGACCGTGCTCTAGTTTGAATATGTTCGCCCGAGCATAATAAAATAACCAACACAGAGTGTTGGTTATTTTATTATCCGCCTCGAAGAGGCGGGGGGATTCCAACAG
>JAACPL010000033.1 GCA_009995495.1 Candidatus Falkowiibacteriota bacterium | reverse complement strand
CGCCGCCTCCGTTTGTGGTTGGTTGGAAATAAAATGTTTCGGTGGAAAAATTATAATTTCTTTTAAGTCTTCAAGAATATTTTTTGTGGTATTATCAACAATCGCTAAATCACTAATTTTTTGACCACTTAAATCAAGACGATAAAAAATATTTTCCGACATCGGTCTAATTTCAAAAATATCGCCCCGGACTCTAAATTCACCCCGCTCAACATTGGCGCTCGTCCGCTTAAACTGAATTTTAATTAATTGTTTAATTAAATCATTTCTTGTCAGCGGTTTTTCTTTTTCCAAAACAAGACTTGAACTTAAGTAAGAATCTGGTAAACCAAGGTTATAAATACAAGAAACCGACGCAACAATAATTACATCACGCCTTGTCATTAAAGCCGTAGTCGCTGCGTGACGTAAGCGATCAATTTCTTTATTAATCATTGCTTCTTTATCAATATAAGTATCAGTAATCGGTAAATATGCTTCCGGTTGATAGTAGTCGTAATAAGAGACAAAATAATGAACCGCATTCTCAGGAAAATAATTCTTATATTCACGATAAAGTTGAGCCGCTAAAGCTTTATTTGGTGCTAAAACTAAAACTGGTTTATCTTGAGAGGCGATAATATTAGCAACCGTAAAAGTTTTTCCGCTCCCAGTAACTCCTAAAAGTGTTTGATAACGCACACCTGAAGCCAGGCCTTTTTCTAGGGCTTTGATTGCCGTCGGCTGATCGCCAGCTGGCTGAAAATCTGATTTTAAATTAAATAGTTTTTTCATTTTTAATATTTCCGACTATCATAAGCCCAATGTAAAACTGCTTGCTTTTGTCGAGGACGACATTTCAAGTCTCCCGGACGACAATTATTTTTAATCGCAACGACATGTCTTTTTATCGCTCGCCACCGTTTAATTTGTCTTTCATCTTCCTCTTCTAAGCGACGCCCTAAATAATAGCGACAATACCATTGAAACCAACCCCTCGGATCATCTTTAACAATCCAACCCTTATTCTGCCAATGTTTTAAAGGCATGCTCGCAGAAACACCAAAATAATTTAAACTTTTATCACTTTTATCCTTGGCAAATTTTGCTTTCTTAAACCAATCTAAAGGAAACTCATTTTGACAATCTCGTAAATAACGACCACCAAAAACTCCAAGCGCTAACATTTCTTTAGGGCTTAATTCCGGCTTAAAATCAGGAGAAAAGTTTTTTCCTTCTGGCTCAGTTAATTCGTAACGATAATTTTTTTGCATCTTATCGTTAACAATAATAATTTTTTTGAGCTTGGCCATAAATTTTAAAACAGGCAAAAATATTTACAACAATATTTTATTTAAAATAAAATTAATATTTACCTAAATTAATTTCATCATCAAGCTTTAAAGAAGAAACGAATTCATCCATGTGACTAACTATTAAAACCGGGCCCTCAAAATTATTAATTGCCTCGGCGATAATAGGCAAATGACGAAAGTTAATATGATTAGTTGGCTCGTCTAAAACTAATAGACCAGGACGCATCAAAACTAAACGAGCAAAAGCTAGTAGTCCTTTTTGTCCCTCTGATAAAGCACCAACCTTATGAGCCATTAAAGAGCCTGACAATAAAAATCCGGCCGCTAGAGATCTAATATCTTGTTCGGTTTCAATATTAAAAGCTGAGGTTTTCAAAGAATCAAAAACAGTTTGTTCTAAATCTAAATTAGAAAAATCTTGACTATAATAACCAAGACGAACACCGTGTGCGATCTTAAGTCCCTCTGGTTTTTCGGAGACTAAATTTCTTAAAAAAGTACTTTTACCAATACCGTTAGGGCCAGAAATAATCACATGCATTTTTTTAGTAATATCTTTCTCCAATTCTTTAGTGACAGCTTCGTGTTTTTTAATTATTTTTATTGATCTAATTTCAACAATATTACCCGATAAATCTTCTTGTAAAGGAATTTCAAACTTTCTAATAGTTTTATCTTCTCGCCTGACATCAACCATATTTTCTTCAAGCTCTTCTGTCTCCTCTTTCATTTTCTGTGCTAATTTTCTTAATTTTCCACCTTTATGAGCAAAGAAGTTAACTTTTTCTTTACGATCAATAATTTGTTTTTGTAATTGAGCGTTTTTCATCTGCTCTCTTTCAACTCGCTTAGCAATTTCTTCAACTACTGAATAATAATCACCAACATACATCTCTGTTTGCTGACTAAATATATCAAGATAAATAACACCTTCGGTAAAACAATTTAAAAAATCAGCATCATGAGAAATAACCATGACCGTTTTATCATACATAATCAAAAATTCTAAGAGATGATCAATTCCCTCTTTATCTAAATTATTAGTTGGCTCATCTAAAAGTAAAATATCAGGCTCAACAATTAGAGCTTCAGCTAGTAATAATCGGGCTTGTTGGCCACCAGATAAATCCCCAACTTTTCTATCATAAGGAACTTCTAAATTTACCGCGGCCATAACCTTACTTGCTCGACTTAAAAGATTGGCGGGTTTTATTTCAAAACTCTTAGCAAAATATTTTTCAACTGTTAAGTTTAAATTTTCGCGAGCAATTGTTTGACGAGCGGTGCCAATTGTCGCCCCAATGGAAACGGAAACTTTTCCGCTTTTTGGCTTTAAATCGCCCTTAATTAAATTGAAGATTGTGCTTTTGCCAGCTCCATTTTGCCCCATTAAAGTAAATTTGGAGCCACTGCGAATGCTAAAAGAGGCATCCTTTAAAATAGGTTTTTTATGAATGTATTCAAAAATTACTTCATCAAAACGTAATACTACTTCTTCTGCCATATTAAATTTTCTTAAATTTTTTATAAAATATCCCCTAAAGGATAACAAAAAAGCGATAAAAAAGCAAGAAAAAAGCCCCGTTGTTTAACAGGGCTTAATTTCATATTAAGGAAATTCTAAAGTACTTCACTGGCATAAGAAGCCAATTCTGATCTGAGTGATTTAGTTAACAGGACCGAACCAGCCATTTTTGCTCTTGCCGTAGTGCCCACCATTTTTTCAATAGCATAGGTAAAACCCGACGAATTTTCCGTTAAGTAAGGAACGTCAATTTGACTCAAATCACCACAAAACGCGATTTTAGAACCCTTACCAAGACGAGTCACAATTGTTTTAATCTCGTGTTGGGTTAAGTTCTGAGGCTCTTCAACAATGATAAATGAATTTGTGATTGTCTGTCCCCGAATATAATCCAGAGGCTGACAAATAAAGCCATATTTTGCCCAAAGCTTTATTTCCTCAAACTCAGTTTTTTGATAAGCTTTCTTATCTGTTTTTTCTGCCTTTGCTGCCTTAACGACTAAACGGCTCATTTGTTCGGGTACATGCTTTTCCAAGAATCTTATATTCTGTTCAAAAGGTATCAACCAGGGAGCAGATTTTTCAAGTACATCTCCGGGCAGAAAACCTAATTTGCCGTTATTAGACAAGGGCACCATTGGGTTAACAATGATAGTTTGTTCAAATAACTTTTTTTGTGATAAAGCTGCGGCCAAGGCCATCAAAGTCTTTCCTGTGCCTGCTTTCCCTTGCAAAAAAATACAATTAATATCGGGATCGGATAATTGATAAAAAGCCAACAATTGACCATAATTAGGTTCATCACCACCATTGATGGCCTGTAGACCAAAGAGGGAGTAATCATTTTTAATAAGTTTTAAATCATTTCCGCTACGGATGAAGAGGTTTCTTTTTCTATCCTCTCCGTGTTCGATAACGATTCCAGCATTTTGATTTAACACTCCAAAAATTTCTGGATTGTAATCGATTTTAAATTCAACGAAGAAATCCGGTAAACTCAAAATAGAAATTTCTTCTTTTGAATTCTTCTGTTCAACCTGCTCCTGTTTATGGGGCTCAATTGAAACTAGGGGGTTTTCTTTAAATAAGGCGTGAGCCATTATTCGCATATTAATGTCATTACTAACAATCTTGTAAAGATTGTATCCCTGATAATGCTCAGACTTTAAAATATAATTTAAAGTTGCCATTATCTTGTAGTCGGCTCGACTTTTGTCGAGATCAATACCGCTGAAGTCATAGTTTTTTTCGACTTCAAAGAGAGGATCCTTATCAAAGGCATATTTTTCAATTTCCCTGATAACCTCCCTAACATCGGCACCAATTCGCGAATCTTTTTTCAGTTGATCCAGTTCGGTCAAGACAATTAGAGGGATAACAACTTTATTTTTGCCATCCATAAATCGTTCTAATGCATACGGCGCGTTAATTAATACATTGGTATCAACCAGTATTAAATTACCACTTTTTTCACAACTTTCTTGTTTGTCCATTTTTTCCTCCTTTTTTTATATGTATGTTAATGTGCTTAATAAAATCTTAACAATAAATCTTAGATTATTAAAGCGCTCTTGTCAATCTATAATTTAACTTTTCTTCCCTTTCCCATAAAAAGCACCAAAAAATGTAGCAATTGGCATTGATAACATCACGCCGATACTGCCAACTAAAGTTCTAACGACTTCAGTCGCAACCGTTTCCGTGCTTAAAAATCTTTCCAAACTAAGTCCGGAAGATTGGTTTAAAATAAAAAGTAAAAGTAACGGCAAGGCGGCGCCGGTATAAGTTAAAAATAAAGTATTAACAATTGCTCCTAAATGAGTATTGCCGACCCGATAAGCTAGAGTAAAAATATTTTTCTTACTTAAATTATGATTAGCCTCACGCAAACTATCAGTTGCTTCAATTTGCCCAACAATAATATCATCTAAAACGCCAATAGCGCCAATAATAAAACCAGCTAATAATAGCCCGCGAAAATTAATTTGTAAATCACCAACACCGACTAAAAAAGCCGCCTCCTCCTGAGCTAGACCACTTAAATTAGCTAGGCCGACAAAAATTAAAGATAAGGCTAAAATGGAAATAAGAGAAATAAAAACTGAGAGAATTGCTAAATGAGATTTACGGTGCCAACCTTCGGTTAAATAAATTATAATTGTCATAATTATTAAACCGCCAATTAAACTAACGAGAAAAGGATCTTGACCCGCTAAAATTTGCGGCAGAATAAATTTAACTATCACAAAAAAACTTAAGATTAAACTTATTAAAGCCCGAAGGCCCTTAAAGCGACCAACAAAAATTAAAATAGCAACAAAAATTAAAGCCAAAATAATTAAGGCTTTAGTTCTAACCGCATCAACTACATAATAAGTTTCTTCCCCATTTTCATCTAAATAAGAATCAATAAAAACTCTATCCCCTTCTTGATAATAGGAGCTAGAAAAAACTTCTAAATCAGAAATTCCGTAAAAATAAACTTGAGCACCTTTATTTTCTCCTTTTAATATTTCCAGTTTTAAATTCTGTTGAGTAAAAAGCGAATTATCTTCTCTAGTTTTTTCTAATTCGGCCAGAATCTCAATTACTTTGGCTTTTTGCATTTTAGCCCCCGCGCTAGTATTGTTTTGAGCTTCAAGTCGCGGTGCTAAGAGAAAAAAAGTAATAAAAATTAAAAAACCAAAAAGACTAAATATTTTAATCTTATTATTATTTTTGAAAATCATAAGAAGCATGTTATAATTTAAAAGATTAGACTATGATATTATATAATAGCTTAATAAAAATACCAACAAAATATGGGAATATCTCTTAATGCTTTAATCTTAATTGCTTTATTTTTAGTGCTCAGCTCAAGTGCTGATTTTGCTGTTAAAAATATTAAATATATTGCTTTAAGCCTTCGTTTAAAAATGTTTGTGCTTGGGGCAATTTTAGGAATTGCCACAACTTTACCCGAACTATCAGTTGGGATTAATGCTGCTCTTAAAGGAGTTTCTGGCGTCTCGGCTGGCAATATTTTGGGAGGAATAACCGTTATTATTGGTTTAATTTTAGGAGTTAGCTTAATTCTTCATAAAAACATTAGCACCGAAGATAATTTAAAATCTTTAGTTCCGGTTTTAATTGTTATTCTCTCTCCTTTTTTATTAGGAATAGACGGTATATTTTCTCTAATTGATGGCCTGATAATGATCGCTTTATACCTAGCTTTAATTATTTATTTATATAAAACCGGCAAATCAAATATTATATCCAGTGAAAGCTTCGTTATTTTAGAAAAGAAAAAAATCGCTCAAGCTCTGCTATTTTCTCTTTTAGGAATTATCATTGTAATTTTATCCTCAGGCTTTATTGTTGAGCTCGCCTCTGGTTTATTAGAGAAAACAGGAATGAGTAAATTAATGCTTGGCATTTTAGTTTTTTCAATCGGTACAAATTTACCAGAAATAACGATTGCTCTTACTTCTTGGAAAAGAAAAGCCTCGGAGCTATCAGTTAGTTTTTTAATCAGCTCCGCTTTTACTAATATTTTTGCACTCGGAATAATTTCAGTCTTTAAACCAATTACTTTTCAGATCGGTCCCGCCTACTACGTTTTAGCTTTTTTTCTTGCTTTAATTATGATTCTTTTTGTAATTTTTGCTTTTAGTGATAAAAAACTTTCGAGAAAAGAGGGCTTTGCTCTTTTAATTATTTATCTCGCTTTTTTAGCGGTCAACATTTTTTTAGTTGGCAAATAAAAAAAGACCCCGAGTTAATTGTTAATTTACTCGAGGTCAGTTTACATCAAATCTGTGTCAGATTTTATTCTTTGATATAAACGAAGGCCTGTTCGCCAAGTACATTGCTCAAGGTCATAGGAAGCGGATTATTCCATCCGGTGACATTCGATTTCAACTGAGCACTCATAGGACTGGCGCCATTTTGGTCCAGATAGCTTTTTTTCACGAAAAATACCATTTTTCCATTTTCGTTAAAAACGCCATGGGGACCTTTAGGGTCGTCAGCGCCACCGGAATGCCAGTTTGTACCTCCACCTCCATTAGGAATTCCCTCCCCAAAAAGGTCGGGAATGTGATTTGCTCCAAGCAATACACACCACTGTATGGCTTCACCGGCACCACCGGTTTGTGGTGCCTGAACAGCTGTCGCTGCTGGCGCTGATGTGCCTACGCTGGCACTAGCATCCTCAACCCTAAGGTCGTGAATACCAGTCGTCACGTCGCCTGTTAAGAAAGATTGTGACTCGTCCGATCTTACTGTGTTACGATCCGGCGCAAAAAAGAAATAACCTGCAACTACTACTGCAATGACGAGCAAAATAGCTCCCCAGTTGTTTTTAATCCATTGATTTGCATTCATTTTACAGCCCCTCCACGGCCGTTTAATTTATTTTTAAATAACTGTTTTTTGAAACCTGTTTTTAGGATTCTTATTATTATACACTATTTAAATAATTTTGTCAATAGCTTGAAGCTGAATTCTGGCCCCAAGCGCAATATAGTCTAAAAACCCTTACAAAAGGCTCTTAGCGACCAATAAATAGACTAAAATACTAACTAAATCCTGTATAATAGTGGCGATTGGACCACTAGCACTAGCTGGATCAAGCTTTAAGCGCTGAAAGATAAAAGGGATTAATACCCCGGTTATAATTGAAGATAGAATTGCTAAAAATACTGCTAAAGCTAAAACCAAGGCAATTGCAAGCTCAGCATAAAAAATAAAAGTACTAAAAAATACTAAAATACTTAAGCCAAGGGCAACCAAAAGAGTAATTTTAAACTGACGAAAAGTATAAACTAAAAAATTAAGTTTCGGATTAAAAGCTAAATCACGAACAATAAAATAACCAATTTGAGTTTGAGCGGCCGAACCAATATACACAATTAAAGGAATAAAAGAAGCTAAAATTAAATTCTCCGCCAAAGTAGTTTCAAAGGAAGTAATAACTTTTGACATTAAAAATCCTCCGAACAAACCAATAACGAGCCATGGCAAGCGATTTTTAAGTGAAGAAAAAATAGAAACTTTATCAGTATGATGATCTGAATCCGAATTCTCAATACCAGCCAAGCGAGATAAATCATCATGAATTTCCCGATAAGCAATTTCTAAAATCGTATCACTTAAAACCGCTCCAAGAAATTTCCCGTCCTTATTAACAACTGGAACGGATTTAATATTATTTTTAAGAGCTAAATTAGCAACTCGTTCACCGTCCTTATAAGGACTAACAGTTATTAGTTCACCTTCAAAAAACTCTTCTAATTTTCTATGCTTTCCCTGACGAAAAACTTCTTTAATAGAAACAACTCCTTTTAAAAATCCAACTTTATCAATTGCATAAATATAATTAATTGACTCAAAATTATCTTTTTTTATTTTTAAATATTTTTCAATTTCAAAAATCGTTGAAGTTAAAAAAGCAATCGGTACTTTATCAGTCATTAAAGCCCCGGCGCTATTTTTTGGATATTTTTTTTTCGTAATCTTAAGCATTTTGTTTTAATCAAAAATCTTTTTCTCGCTTCTTAATTATAGCAACTATATTAAGCCGCAGCAATTTTATTTACAAAACAAATCATCCGCCACTAAATAACCACTAGTCCAAGCGATTTGCAAATTATAACCGCCGGTTGGACCATCAATATCTAAAACTTCCCCAGCAAAATATAAATTATTAAACAATTTTGATTTAAAATTTTTAGCATCAACTTCTTTTAAACTAAGTCCGCCACGACTCACCATCGCCTTATCAAAGCCGTAAAGACCAGAAACTTTTAA
>JAACPL010000032.1 GCA_009995495.1 Candidatus Falkowiibacteriota bacterium | reverse complement strand
AGTTGCTCACTAACAACCTCAAAATAGGCGGCTTGCAAATCTTCATCATTTATTTGATTTAATTCCTCTTCGCTAAACCCATTGTCTAAAAGTAATTTACGTAAAAAGGCCGGATCGGCTTGACCACTAATTATATCTTCTATTACATCCGTTTCTTCGTCCGGAGTTGTTGATGCTTCATTAGTATTATTCTCAGTTATATCATTAGGACTAACAACAAAACTCGGATCGCTAAGCCCATAACAGCTTTCCCCTTCAGCGCAAAGCGGGTCAGTTTTGTTCTTCATAACTTCGTCATAATCACTTATTCCATCGGAGTCGGTGTCAGCTAAAAACGGAGATGTTCCATGAATATATAATTCATCATAGTCCGAAAGTTCATCACCGTCAGTATCGGTTGTTTGCAGTACATAAGAAGAAAGAACCTCAGCTTCAGATGTGCTTAAATTTTGATTTTTCTGATCAGCAAAATTAAAAGGATTATAAATATTATTTTTTAATTGACGAAAACTTAAAAATAATAAAAAAACGCCGACAACAGTAAAAATAAAAATTACTAGTTTCCGCGTTCTTGAGCTCCTTTTTTCTAATAAGTCCTCTGACGCTGAGCGATAATTTTCAAGCATAAAAAAGTCTTTAGAGACTAAAAATCTATGCCCTTATTATATCATAAATTTATAAATAGTCGCAAATAATTTTTTAAAATCTTCAAGACTTAAATCCTCCGCTCTAATCTTTAAATCAATTCCCGTTAATACTAAACTTTTTTCAAGCTCCAAGGGTTTAATTTCTAAGCCAGCAACTAAATTATTTTTAAGCATTTTTCGTTTAGCACTGAAAGAAATTTTTAACATTCTAAAAAACTTTTTTTCTAAATTTAAGATCTCCTGCTCTAAAATTAAGTCTTCTTTTTTCTTACTAGCTTGAATGATTTTATTAGCAACTAAAAAATCCCGCCAGTTATTATTCTGATTTAAGTCAATTTTAATCACAGCGCTATCAACTTTAGGCTCTGGCCAAAAATTACCGGCTTTAACCTCACGAATAATTTTTGCTTCGCCATAAAAAGCAACCGAAAGAGCTAATAAATTATTATCAGGCGCTTGAGCAATAATTCGATTAGCAACTTCTTTTTGTAACATTAAGGTAATTGACTCTGGCTTCAATTGAGAAGATAAAAAAGTTCTTAAAAAAATTGAACTAATATTATAAGGTAAATTAGCGACTATTTTGTATTTTTGTCGCGCTTCAAAGCCATTTTTTTCAAAAAATGCTCCTAAATTAAACTTTAAAACATCCTCATTAACAATAAAAATATTATCAACTTCCTGAGCAGCAATAGCCATGTTTAAATAAGCAGCAATTTTGTCATCAAGCTCAACGGCAATAACTTGTCGCGCTTTCTCTCCTAATCTCGCCGTTAAAAATCCTAAACCAGGACCAACTTCTAAAACAACATCATCCTCGGAAATTTCTGCAACTTTTACAATCTCGTCATAAATTTTTTCATTAATTAAAAAATTCTGACCCTTAGAGCGAGCGGGTTTTATTTCTAGTAACTGACAAATTTCTCTGGTTTTTTTTAATATTTCAGACATTGTTTAAAAATTTTTATTTAACAACTAAACTAATCAACTTATCATATACAAAGATTTTCTTAGATAACTCTTTCCCAGCAACATAAGTCTTAACTTTTTCATTTTCGAAAGCCAATCTGATAGCATCTTCTTCAGAAATTCCCGCCTCTACCACAAGAATTGCTCTTAATTTACCATTTACTTGAACTGGTAAATTAATTAATTTATCCTTAGCTAAATCTTCTGAAAATTCTGGCCAAGATGACTTAAAAACGCTAGTTTTTTCTCCTAATATTTGCCAAATTTCCTCTGATAAATGGGGTGCAAAAGGAGCTAAAATTTTGATAAAAATTTTCAAATTATCTTTATTTAAAGGCAATTTACCGGTAGTTTGTTTATAGGCAGTGCATTCATTAACAAAAATCATCAAAGCGGAAACAGCGGTATTAAAAGAAAAACTTTCAATATCGCTTTGAACTTTTTTAATCGTTTTATGTAATAAGGAAAGGATTTTTTCTGCTTCAATTTCTGGTTCTAAATCCGTTGAAAAATTGCTTAACAAGTTTTCTACTTTTTCTAAAAATTTTCTAGCTCCAATTAAACCATTAGTGTTCCAAGCAACCGCTTGCGAAAATGGGCCCATAAACATCTCATAAACCCTTAAAGAATCAGCTCCGTATTTTAAAGCAATTTCACTCGGATTAACAACATTACCCCAACGCTTTGACATCTTTCTTCCGTCCTCTCCCATAATTAAACCTACGTGTTGTAATCTTGTAAAAGGCTCATCATAATTTACCACACCAATATCAAATAAAAATTTATGCCAAAAACGCGCATAAATTAAGTGGCGCGTCGCATGCTCAGCTCCGCCGACATAAAAGTCAACTGGCGACCAATATTTTTCTTTTTCTTTATTAACTAAAGCTAAGTCATTTTTAGGATCAATATAGCGTAAATAATACCAACAAGAACCACCCCATTGTGGCATAGTATTAGTTTCTCTTTTAGCAGGTCCGCCGCATTTTGGGCAACTTGTATTAACCCAATCAGAAATTCCGACTAAAGGCGATTCACCAGTTCCGCTTGGTTCATAACTTTCAACTTTAGGCAGTGTTAAAGGCAAGCTTTCTTCGGGAACAGCAACAATCCCACATTTAGGACAATGAATAAGTGGTATCGGCTCACCCCAATATCTTTGTCTAGAAAAAACCCAATCTTTAATTTTATAATTTACCTTGCTTGAACCTAAATTATTTTTTTCTAACCAAGCAGTCAATTTTAAGCGTGCTTCTTCTGAGCTCAAACCAGTAAAATCTCCTGAGTCAACTAAATAACCGTCAGCAGTAAAACAACTTTTTGCGCCAGAAATCATTCGGCCATTAATTTTTTGTCCAATTGAAGTTTTAATTTTCAAGCCATATTTTTCTGCAAATTCAAAATCCCTTTCATCATGAGCTGGAACTGCCATAACCGCTCCCGTTCCGTAATAATTAAGAACATAGTCGGCTACAAAAATTTTAAGCTCATCACCAGTAAAAGGATTAATTGCGTAAACCCCTTCTAAAATAACCCCTGTTTTATTTTTATTCAAATCAGTTCTTTGCAACTCTGTTTTATGTCTAGTAATCTCAAGATAATCTTGAACAGCAGAAAAATTTATTATTTTATCTTTTAACTCATTTAATATCTTATTCTCTGGAGCTAAAACAACATAAGTACAACCAAAAATCGTATCAACTCGAGTTGTAAAAACCTTTATTTCTGATTTACTATTTTTAACTTTAAAAATTATTTCCGTTCCATAACTTCTACCGATCCAATTTTTTTGCATGTCTTTAATTGAATTTTCCCAGTCTGGTAATTTTTCTAAGTCATCAAGTAAACGATCGGCGTAGTCAGTAATTTTTAAAACCCATTGACGCATCGGCTTTTGCTCAACCTCACTACCACATCTCTCACATAGTCCATTTTCCAAATCTTCATTAGCTAGACCGGTTTGACAAGATGGACACCAGTTAATTGGCTCAAAAGATTCATAAGCTAAACCATTTTTCCACATTTGCAAAAAAATCCATTGAGTCCATTTATAATAAGACGGGTCGGTTGTATTAATTTCTCTCTCCCAGTCATAAGAAAAACCAAGAATCGATAATTGTTTTTTAAAGGTGGCAATATTTTCATCAGTCGCTTTTTTTGGATGAATTTTATTCTTAATGGCATAGTTTTCCGCCGGTAAACCAAAGGCGTCCCAACCCATTGGATGTAAGACGTTAAAACCCTTAAGTCTTTTATAGCGAGCAAAGATATCAGTGGCAATATAACCTTTAGGATGACCAACGTGGAGACCAGCGCCAGAAGGGTAAGGAAACATGTCTAAAATGTAATATTTTGGTCGAGAAAAGTCTTCAACCGTCTTATAAAGATTTGAATCTTGCCAAATTTTTTGCCATTTTTTTTCCAAAGCTTGATGATCGTACATATATTTAATTTATTTTAAAGGATTTCCAAAACAACCGGAGCATGGTCTGAACCAATGGTTTTATCTAAAATATAAGCCTTTTTGATTGATTTTCTAAGTTTAGCTGATACGCAGAAATAGTCAATCCGCCAACCAACATTTCTTTGTCTTGCTCCCGCCCTAAAACTCCACCAAGAATATTGGGCTTTACCAGGATTTAAATCACGAAAACTATCAATAAACCCAGACGCTAGAATTTCCGTCATCGAGTCTCGCTCTTCTTTGGTATAGCCCGACTCACCTTCGTTAGCCTGAGGCCGGGCTAAGTCAATTGCTTCATGAGCGACATTGAAATCTCCAGTCATTATTACCGGTTTTTTCTTCTCTAGCTTTTTCGCTAATTTTATAAGTTCTTTGTTAAACTTAATCTTAAAATTAAGGCGGCTTAAGTCCGCTCGGGAATTAGGAAAATAAGAATTAATTAAATAAAAATTTTCGGCCTCTAAAATTTGAGTTCTTCCTTCATTATCAAAATCTCCAACACTAAAACCATTTTTAACTTTAAAATTTTCTCCTTTTTTAATTAAGCTTTCTTTAATGAAAATCGCCGTACCGCTATAACCAGGTCTAATAGCGGGATAATAAAATTCTACATAACCTTTAAAATCAAACTTTTCTTTAATAATGGCGGTAGCAGAAATTTTTATTTCCTGAAGACATAAAATATCTGGCTTTTCTTGAGTTAAAAAATTTAAAAATCCTTTTTTTAAAACGGCTCTTAAACCATTAACATTCCAAGAGATTATTTTCATAAAGTATGTTATAATAAATTTAAACAAAATACTTCGTATTTAAATTAAATTATAACTTAATTTAGATATATTTTCAATTTAAAATTTTTTAAAAAATTTTATGAGTATTTCCGACAGAATTGAGTACGCCAAGATGAAGGCTCGCCACCAGAAAGAACTACCGCCTTGGCATAAAAAATGGTGGGGGGTTTTAATTATCACCTTAGCAATTTTATTGTTTATTCTTGTTTTTCTAGCGGTTTTTTATATTTTTGACGAAGTAAAAAAAATACAAGAAGAAGAATTAAGAAATTCTATAATAATAACAGCTGAAGATAAACTTAAATTAATTGAAGGTAATAATGATAATTATTACCTGGGCGCGCCAAAAACTGGCTTAAGTTCGGAACCGCTAGTTATTACAAACTTTAGTAATTTTTCTTGCGTCTATAGTGCCAAAATTTCTAAAACAATTAGAGAGGCCGCTAAAGAATTTGAAGCTGATGTTCGTTTTGTTTATCGTGATTATCCAAGCCCAGACTCAATTGTTTTATCACTCGGTGCTCGTTGCGCTGGCGAACAAGGTAAATTTTGGGAGATGCACGATTTTATTTTTGAACTTCAAGAAGACTTAGCAATTGTGATTGATGAGGCTGAAAAAAAATATGCCTTAGAACAAATGGCAGAAATTTTGGAACTGGATGTAGAAAGATTTAATAAATGTGTTGAGGATAAAAAATATCTTAACCAAATAAGAAAAGACTATGAGGACGGCGAAAAATTAAAAATCAAAGGCACACCGACTTGGTTTGTTAATGGCTTGGAAATAACTGGAGGCTTAAGTAGAGAAAATTTAATTGAACTAATTCTTGGTTTAAAAAACCTGAATTAAAATTAAAAAATTGTAAATAGTAATGAGAAAATATGAATAATTTAGAACAAATAAGAATACACGGCCGAGGCGGACAAGGCGTTGTAACGGCGGCGGAATTGATTGCGATCGCTGCTTTTTATGATGGACTTGAGGCTCAAGCTTTTCCAAATTTCGGCGTAGAAAGAACTGGTGCCCCAATCCAAGCCTATGCCAGAATTAGTAAGAAAAAAATAACTACTAGAGAACAAATTTATGAGCCAACTGTTTTAATTATCCAAGACTCAAGCTTATTAGATTCGGGAAATATTTTAGCGGGCATCAGCGATAAAACAAAAATCATTATTAATGCTAAAGAAAATCGTTGGGATAAATTAAAGAATAAAAAAAATTTATATTTTTCGCCGGCCACAGAAATTGCTTTAGAAATGATTGGCAAGAATATTGTTAATACTGTTATTCTCGGGGCTTTTGCTAAATATACCAAGCTCGTTTCCCTCGCCTCTTTAAAGAAAGCCATTGAAACAAAATTTAAAGATAAGGGCGAAGAAATTGTTGCAAAAAATATTAAGGCAATTGAAAAAGCTTTTCTTAAATAAATAAAAATATGGCTATAAAAAAATTAATTGCTGAGCCAAATAGCTCTCTTAAAAATAAAACCGGCCCTTGGCGCACTCATAAACCAATTACTGATAGAAATATTTGTATTAGTTGCGGTCTTTGTGCCAAAATTTGTCCCGAAAATTGTATTGAAATGAAAAAAGTTAAAAGCTATGATAAACTAAAGCCAGTAACTGACTATGATTATTGTAAGGGTTGTGCTCTTTGCGTTAAAGAATGTCCGGTTAAGGCAATTAGAATGGAAGAGGATTTTTAATCAAGAAAAATTTTATGATAAAAAATAAAATCACAAAAAAAGCTGATCAGGGAAAGCGAGAAATTCTTGAAGGTTCAAGAGCGGTCGCTTTAATGATAAAAAACATCAAACCAAATGTTATTTCTGCTTATCCGATAACACCCCAAACTCATATCGTTGAAGATCTCGCTAAAATGAAGGCTAACGGCGAAGCGGATTATGAATATTTACGAGCTGAAAGCGAATTCGCCGCCGCTTCTATTGTTTTAGGGGCCAGTGCGGCTGGAGCTAGAGTTTATAGCGCCACTAGTTCACAGGGTTTATTATTAATGGCTGAAGTTGTTCATAACATCGCCGGCATGAGATTACCGGTCGTAATGACCTGCGCTAACCGTGCTATTTCAGCACCGATTTCAATTTGGAATGATCATAGTGATGTAATGAATATTAAAGATTCTGGATTTATCCAGTTTTTTGCTTCTGATTCTCAAGAGGCGGTTAATCAACATCTTCTTGCTTATAAAATTGCTGAAAAACAAGGACTCCCAGTTATGGTCAATATGGATGGTTTTATTTTAACTCATTCTTACGAGCCGGTAATTATTCCAACCAGAGCTAAGGTTAAAAAATTTCTCCCTGATTATAAACCAGCCAAAGGAACCTATCTTGATCCAAAAAATCCCAAAACTTTTGGAGCTTTCTTTCCGCCCGCTTATTATATGGAAACCAGAGAAAATTTACACCAAGATTTAATTAAGTCCCTAGAATTAATTAAAAAAGAATATGCTTTTATGATTAAAACTTTAGGTTTTAATAATAAAGATAATGGCTTAGTTGAATATTTAGGACCAAAAAATCCAAAAATTATTTTAGTTGCTCTTGGTTCACTTAATGGCACTATTTTAGAAACAATAACAAGCGATAAAAAACTAAAAACTTCAGTCGGACTACTAAAAATAAAAACTTATCGTCCCTTCCCCGCTCAAGAAATTATAAAAGTAATAAAAGCAAAAACTCATGTCGCTGTTTTAGAAAAAGCCATTAGCTTAGGACAAGCCGGCCCTCTTTATAATGATGTTGTTGAAGCCTTAAGCGGCCAAAAAAATAGAAGCGCTTTAATTAAAAATTACATCGTTGGTCTTGGTGGTCGTGATATTAGTTCTGAAATAATAAAAAAAATAATTATTGATAGTCCTAAAAAAAATGCTAGCTTAAAATTTTATGGTTAAAAATTTTAAAAAAATAAAATTATTTGTCATATTTTTAAGTTTCTTCTTTTTAGCTTCAGTTTTTGTGACTAAGCCACTTTTCGCTCAAAACACTGAAATCGAAACTATTTATTTTACTCCACAAATAGAAATTCCTTTTTCTTCTATTTCTGGAGAAACTGCAGTTGGCTCTCCGGATCAGGACGGAAACGTTACTAGCGACTTATTAGCGAGATATGTTAAAGCTCTTTATGATTACGGGATAATGATTGGTGGAATTTTAGCAGCAATAATGTTAATGGGCGGCGGTTTAATTTGGCTTACTTCTGGTGGTGATTCCGGTAAAGTTACAAAGGCTAAAAGTATTATTACTGGCAGTATAACGGGGATAGTTATTTTAATGGGTGCTTATTTTATTTTAAATACAATAAATCCAGATTTAGTCCAGATGAAAGGGGTTAAAATGATAATGCCTCAGAATATTAATGACACTGAAGTGACCTGTTGCCATCCGCAACAAGGACCGATAACTATAAGTGTAAAAAAAGTTGGAAATGATTTGTTTTATGCTGATAGCACAAATAAAATTGGGGGTAAAACAAAAGAAGAGGGAGAAATTTTTTCTGGTTGTCAGAAGGAACTTGCTTCAGAAGATTGTAATTCCCAAGATAATGCTAAATGTATAAAAGATGATAAACTAAAACAACATGTTTGCATAAATCCAAACAACAAAATTTGCTGTACTTGTATTATAGGAGATAATACGATTTTGAATAGACACGCATCCTGTCAAGAAAATATTACCCAAGATGAATGCACTAAATTCTGTAATGGAGAATTGAGAAAATATGAAATAGAAGATAATAAAACTTACAGAATCACTGATGACGCTTATCGCATTAAACATAATTTATATAAATGTACCGATACCGCAAGAGGTCAAATCTGTAGCTATACCAGTCAAGGTGGGGCTGGTGGTTCTTGGTAATAAATCTCAAAACAATATGAAAAATATAAAAACAAAAAAATTTCTTTCCCCTGGTCATAATGCTT
>JAACPL010000031.1:3153-11532 GCA_009995495.1 Candidatus Falkowiibacteriota bacterium | reverse complement strand
CGACGATTTTCTTCAGTTAAAGGCGGAACGCTTAAACGAATTTTATCACCCTCATTAACAATCCCTAAACCTAAATCAGCCTGAACAATCCCCTTTTCAATCGCTTTAATTACGCCCTTATCCCAAGGAGTAATAACAATACTGCTATTATCAGCTACGGAAATATTGCCAACCGCATTAACTGGATTTAAAACCCCATAAGCTTCAACTTGAACCGCATCTAAAACACTAGGATTAGCTTGGCCAGTTCTAAGTGAGCCTATTTCTTTTTTGAAAAAATCTAAAGCCGAACTAAAATCCCCCTGTTTTGCTTGTAAATAATCATTCATATTTTTATATTTTAAATTAATAATTAAAACATTCTTATTATGAGTAAATTAACATTTCTCCGCTTCGGTGATTTTTGTGGCAAAATTTAGCTAAAGCTAAATTTTACTCTACAAAATCACAGGCGCTCCGAAACATTAATTTACTCACAATAATTAATTTACTTAGTTACTACCTTAGAAGTTCCTAAATAAACACTGTTTGGGTTAGAAAAATCAACTAATAAAGCGGAGCCACCGCGAGCTGAAGGTAATTTTTTTGTCGTCCAAGTTACAGCCCCATCAGAAGAACGGAAAAAAGTTCCATTAGTGACATAATATATTTCTTTTGAATCTTTAGGATTAATCGCTAAGACATTAACTTCAGCTTTACCGTCAGGTTGAATTAAATTTAAACTTTCCCAGCTTGTACCCTCGTCAGTAGAACGAAGAATCATTTCACTTGTTGCTAGAAATAAAGCGCCATCGCTTTGAGCGCTAACTAAATCCTTAAACTTAGTGCCAACTTTCAAATCGGTCAAAACTGAATTCAAATCTCTAAAATTATTAACCTGGAAGTTTCTATCTATATCTTCTGAAGTTAAAGGATTAGTTTCAGTATTGGAAACAAAACTATAAAGCTTGCTTTTTTCTGTCGCGACAAATATTAAACGACTATCTTGAGGATCAGAAACTACTCGAGCAACCGGTTCATCTAGACGATAAATTGTGCGCCAAGAAGTACCACTATCAATACTCTTAATTATTTCTCCTCGAGAAGTACCAAGATATAAATTTCTTGGATTATAACTATCAATTATCACGGAAGTAACGCTAACGGTTTTATCGTTATCGTAATAAGCTTGAGTAAAAGTTCGGGCGCAGTCATCGCTCTTATGTAAACGATTAGCAATTGCTACATAAATCAAGCATTTATTAGCCGGACTAACAGCAACGGAACGCACGAGCTCGTTAGGTAAAGCTCCAACCTTATTCCAACCCTTAGAAACATTATAAGTATAGTAAAGGCCTTCGGCAGTCGCCGCATAAACGGCTAAATTATCGCTAGGATCACCATAAAAACCTTTTATATCAAGATTAGTAATTTTTTCTAAAGTTGCACTAGGACTAGAAATTAAACTAGAATCACGCCAGACATTTCCCTTATCACTTGAGTAAAAAATACTAGCACCAGTTTGAAGACCATCAGTTGATGTCGTAATTGAACAGGCCGAGAGCGATAAAGTCATTAAAACGACTAGAGCGATTAAAAACGCTTTATTTCCTAAAAACAGACCACCGACTCTCTCTAAATTTTTTAACTTTTTAGTTTTCATATTCTTTTATTAAATCTTTTCTTATTTAAAGTCTTTAATTTTATAATATTTATAATTCTAATAGTTTATCGCTACTTGCTCAAGGACTAAACGAGGATTAACGCTTCCCTCTAAATATTCTCGAGCTTGGGCTAAAAGTTTTAACCAATTTAGAGCTTGAATTATTGCTTCATCAGAATTATTAAAATTTGTTTTTAAAGTAATTAATTTATCACTTAAAGCAAGGTGTTGCATTAAATTAGCCTGGTCTAAGACGAGGAGCATTAAATCACGGGCTAAACCTTCGCCCAAAAAAATTAAACTCTCAGCCGAATCTCTCGCTTCCTTACTCCAAGTTTTATCCTTAAATAAATTATCTAAAATCTCTAAACGATTATTAACATTTTTAGCTAAACAGAAATCAAGCCAAAGTTCAGCTTTTCCTAAATAATTTTTATATTTCTCCGGATTTTCTAAATAAGCAATGGCTTCTAAGGGTCTTCCTAGACAAAGATTAGCTAAATCTTTGGCCTGAGAGCGATTAGCTCCGTAATTATCAATTAAATAATCATAAACAATTTCTGAAGAAACCGGTTCAAAGTATAAGACTTGAGCCCGGGAAATAATAGTTGCTGGCAAGTCAGAAATATCATCAACTAATAAAATCATTATAACTTTAGAGCGAGGTTCTTCTAAAGTTTTAAGTAAAGCGCTTTTTGCCTCTTCGCTTAAATAACTCGCTTCCTTAATAATTCCGATTTTATAGGAATTTAAAAAAGAACCAAGAGATAGGGTTTTTATAAATTCACGAACGGCTTCAATTGAAATTGATTTTTCTTCTGGCCCTCGTTCTAAAATATGTAAATCGGGATTTAAAGTTTCATTTTCCTCTTCTTCAACTTTAACTTTCTCTAAGTTTTGGAGATTTCTAGCAAAGGCTAAGGCAATTGTTGATTTGCCAAGATTCCCTCGGCCATTAAAAATATAGGTTGAAGCTGGGCTAGAATTATCTAAAACACTAGATAAAAAGGCAATCGCCTTTTCATTGCCAATTTTAGGCCAATTATACTTAGTATCAATTTCTATCATGATAAATTAATCTAAACATTTATGAGATTATTATAGCAGAATAAAATAAAATAAACAATGAAAAAGAATGATAAAAAAATTGATTTTTTTTATATTTAATGTTATATTTAAGCTAAGAATTAAATAAATTATGCTAAAAAATAAATTAAAAAAAATTATCCTCTTTTTAGGTGATGTTCTTATTTTAGTACTCGCCCTCTTAACCACCCTAAGTTTGCGTTATGGAACTGAGATTTTAGACACTAAATTAGAGGACCATCTACCTAAATTTATTGCTGTTTTTGCAGTTTGGCTTATCGCTCTGTACCTTAACGATTTTTATAATCTAAATTTCCGGGCTTGGGGTCGAGGGTTTTTTAAATCTTTAGCTGGCGTTTTATTATTTTCAACTTTTTTCTCAATTCTATATTTCTATCTAGGAACAGACGCCGTTATTACCCCAAAAACAAACTTACTACTTTTTTTAATTATTTCCGCCATATTTTTCATCATTTGGCGCCGACTTTTTAAATTATTTGATAAAAACTTATTAGCCAAAGAAAATTTAGCGATTATTGGTTATAACGAAAAGAGCGATAAACTCTTAGCGGAAATTGTTAGAAATCCTGGGGCTGGTTACCAAACTGCTTTAATTTTTAAAACGGCTGATGATTTAAGAGAATTAACTCAAAAAATTAAAGAAAAAAATATTAAAAGCATTGTTATCTGTGATGACTTCGGCCAAGCCGATCTTTTGCGTGATAGTTTATTTAAATGTTTAAATTTAAAAATTAATTTTCATAACTATCCTGATTTTTATGAATTTTTAAGCGGGAAAGTCCCGGTAGAGGCAATTGGCGCCGAATGGTTTTTAGAAAACATTAAAGAAGGCGAAAGAAATTATTTTAATGCGATGAAAAATGCAACCGATTTTTTAGGGGCTTTATTAATTTTAGTTCTTTCATTCCCCTTTTGGCCCTTAATTGCCTTAGCGATTAAATTAGAAAGTAAGGGCCCAGTATTTTTTTCTCAACTTCGAGTTGGAAAAAACGAGCAAGAATTTAAAATTTTAAAATTCAGAACGATGCACGAGATTGGGAATAATAAGGCGATGACGGTTGAGGGCGATACAAGAATTACTGCCTTTGGTAATTTTCTACGAAAAACTAGAATAGACGAAATTCCCCAGGTTTTAAATATTTTAAAAGGCGAGATGAGTTTTATTGGTCCAAGACCGGAGCGACCAGAATTTATTAGCGACTTAGAGAAAGCTCTGCCTTTTTATAAAACAAGATTATTAGTTAAGCCAGGACTTTCTGGCTGGGATCAGGTTTCTGGTGAGTATCACAGCGCCTCGGTTGAAGATACTTTAAAAAAATTACAAAACGATTTATTCTATATTAAAAATCGCTCCCTCTACTTAGACGGAATAATTGTTTTAAAAACAATTGCCGCTGTTTTGAGTAGGAGTGGGAGATAAGGCTAGTGAAGAATCCATGAAGGAATACTCTTTAATTCATGAGTTAATGCTAATAGCGTATGTATAACAAAATAATCGTCCTGCTTCCAGTTAAAAATGAAGCTCATGTTTTAGATTTCTACTTAAAAAACGCATCTTTTTTTTGCGACCACATTATTATTGCCGATCAAATGTCAACTGATGACTCTAGAGAAATATATAAGAAATATCCCAAAACCATAGTTATCGATAATAAAAGAGAGGGGCATTCAAACGAAGTGCGCTGGGACTTACTTAAGGAAGCAAGAAAATTAGGAGACAATAATTTATTAATTGCTCTGGATGCTGATGAATATATTCCGAATGATTTATTTAAAAAATTTTTAAATACCGAAGATTTTAGCATCGGAAATAGCTTTAGTTTTCCCTGGATACAGGTTTGGAGAAATCCTGAGATATACAATGTTAGTAAAGACTGGAAAGATGACTATAAAGCGATCGCTTGGGTAGATGATGGTAAATCAGACTATGAAAAAATAAAGGTTATTAACGACCATACTAACAGAATACCTGAGCCTTTTTTAAATAAAACAAAAAAAATAGATTACACCCCAAATATACATTTAGCTTTTCTTTTTTGGAAAAGACAAGAAATAAAAAGAGTTTGGTATAAATGTACTGAGCTGATTGCAGGAAAAAGAAGCGCTCGCCGGATAAACGAGGCTTATTACCTCATTTTAGATAAAAACAATAAGAAATTAGCTTCTGTAAAAAAAGAGTGGATTAAAGGCTATAAAGATGATCTTTTAGCTTTACAAAAAAGTGAAAATGATAAAACCAAACTAAAAGAAATTTATAATTTTTTCGATACTTACACCATAGAATTTTTTGAACCCTTAGAAATATGGCATTTGGAAGAATTAGAAAATGAATTTATAAAAAGAACTAGAAGAAAACCAATAACAAAAACTTATCCCCAATGGTTTATTGCAATAATTAAGCTAAGAAGAAAAGTAAAAAAGATAATTAAACCCAACAGAATATGGTAATAATATCTACATATAAAAAATTATAAAATGAAAATAAAAAAAACAATTAAAAAAATAAGAAAAAAAATAAAAAAATTCCATATCAGTAACTATAGCTCAGAATCTTTCTATGGCTTAAGTGGATTAAGATGGTTACCGGAAGAAAAAAAGAAAAGTTTGAAAGATGGAATTTTTCTAGATGTCGGCGCGTTTGATGGAGACTCTTCCCTAGCTCTTTATTTTGCTTTTTCACCTAAAACTATATATGCCTTTGAACCAGAAAAAAATAATTTTCTTATCCTACAAAAAAATAGTAAATTAATTAAAGAGGCTGTAATTCAACCCATACAAATGGGGCTATCTAATATAAGTAAAACTGAATATATATCTTCAGAAAATACAGCTTCAAGGATTGAAAAAACAGGTCAAGAAATAAAAATAACTACCATTAACGACTTTGCTATTAACCAAAAAATAAAGGTAGATTTAATAAAAATGGATATAGAGGGAGAAGAAAAGAATGCTATTTTAGGAGCAAAAGAAATAATAAAGAGAGATAAGCCGGCACTAGCAATCTCTATATATCACAGGCCAGAAGATTTTTTTGAAATTAAGTCTTATCTACAAGAATTAGTTCCAGAATATAAATTTATCATTAAAAAAGCCAACCCTCTTTCCCTGACTCACGAACTTATGCTACTGGCTTATATTTAATATGCATTATTCAATTATAATCATAAATTACAAAACTCAAGAGCTAAGCGCTAACTGTATAGCTAGTCTTTTAGCTTTAAAAAATCAAGAAGATTTTGAGATAATTTTAGTTGACAATGCTTCCGGCGATAATAGTCTAGAATTTTTAGAGAAAGAGTTTGAGGGAAAGATAAAAATAATTCCTAGTTTAGTTAATTTAGGTTTTGGCGGCGGAAATAATTTAGGCGCTAAAGAAGCTAAGGGCGAATTCTTGTTATTTCTAAATAGCGACACCTTAGTTAAGGAAGATATTTTTAAATCAGCCTTGGATATTTTCCGTCAAGACGAAAAAATTGGTCTCATTTCCCCACTCTTAATGACTGAGGAAGGTTTAGAACAAAAAGATGCTTATGGCCCTTGGCCTAACTTAAAAAATTTAATCTTTAAAAGGACTAATAATTATCCGGATTGGTTAAGCGGTTGCGCTTTATTTATTAGGAAAAGTTTATTTGAAGAGTTAAAAGGTTTTGATGAGAATTTCTTTTTATACTTCGAAGACGTTGATCTTTGTTTTAGGGCTTCTAAGCTTGGTTATAAAGTTAAAGTTGATAGAAATTCAAAAGTTATTCATTTAGGCGGACGAAGTTTAAAAGATAATCGCCAAAGAAAAAATAGTTATTATAAATCTCAGGATTACTATTTCAAAAAGCATTATGGCTTAATTAGCCAAATAATTATGAGAATTTTAAGATTGCCGGTTAAGGTTTGGAAGATGAGATAGACTATTGAGCGCCCCTTGATTATAGAGATTTAAGAGTGTAAAATTTAATAATTTTCAAGTGTCGCCAATTTGGGGACAGTTGGAAATAATAATAAATTAAGGAATAACAAGGGCGTCTTAACAGATTTACCCCCTCAAAAACCTCAACTTAGATTTAATTTTTGCTTTTAAGTATCCCGGATAATCTAATTTATAGCGAGAAATAACTTTATCAGTTACTTTTATTAAACGATGCCGATCTAATTTAGAGATACCCTCAGGATTAGCTAAATAAGCCGTTAAGGCTTCAGGAATATTAGCAAACTCATAACGAAGGCCGATTTTAAGCCAAAGATCTAAATCTTCACAGACAACTAAACTTTCATCATAGCCACCAGCGTTAAGATGAGCTTCTTTTCTAAATAAAACACTTGATTGGGCAAATTGATTTTTAGCTAAAATTTTAGCTCTTATTTTATCGTTCTCAGCCTCAAAAATATCCTCTTTAATAAAGTTATCTTTAGTATCATATAAAACAATTCCTGTTCCGATTAAGCCAATAGCTCTCTTAGCGTCTAAAATAGCCACCTGACGGCTCAACTTATCATTCTTGAGCCACCAATCGTCGCTATCAAGCATGGCGATATATTCGCCTTCAGCGATTTTACAGCCCTTATTCCGACTCTTAGCAATTCCGAGATTATGGTCGTTTTTAAAGTATTTTAAACGGCTATCTTTTTGGAGGTAAGTTTTAGTTAAGGCCTCGGTTCCGTCGTTTGAAGCGTCGTCTATTATAATAAGCTCAAAGTCTTTAAAATCCTGGCTCAAAACGCTATCAAGCGCGCGCGGTAAGAGTTTTTCACGATTATAAGAGCAGATTATGACTGATACTTTTGGCATAGATTTAAGATTTTTTTTAAACTTTAAATAAGAATATATTAATTATAGCATTTATTGAACCCTCAACCAATCCTCTGGAATTAAATCTTTATAGGCTCGTCTGTATTTTCTATTCCATAAAGCCGGGGCAATAACAATTTTCTCAGGATTATTATTAAGCCAAGCGCTCCAAAAACTAAAAGAAGAGTTGGAAATTATGTTGTGCTTTGCTTTTGACATTAGTATTAATTCTTCAGGGTCTAAAAATTCTGGACGAGAAACAAAAATAAAATCAAATAATTTAAAGTTTTCTTTAGCCCAATTAATATCGTCAGAGAAAACAAAAAACTTAGGAGTTAAATTTTTCTCATTTAGTTTTACTTTAATTAAACTAATAGCTTTTTGATAATAGCTTAGGTCGCAAATAAAATGAGCCTTTTTAGTCGCTGGATTATTAACATAATCTCCGCGACGAATATGGAGAGCGACTGAATTTAGAGAATTAAACTCGGATAATAAATCGCCATACTTTAAAGAGATATCTTCTTTTAAACTAATTTCCTCAAGTAGTTCCCTTCTTATCGACTCTAAATATTTATAGCTTTGAAAAAAGCCCTCAAGATATCTCGCTTTTGTTTTAAGCATTCTCGCCTCAAAGCCAATATGAAAAATTCTTAAAAACTTAGCCTTAAAAAAGCGTAGAGCTTTTGAAATTAAGCCGTAGGGATATTTAACCTTTAAAACTTCTTCCCGGCTAGCGATTTCCGCTCTAATGTTAAAATTATCAAGACCATAGGCGCGATAGGTATCGCCCCTTTGACCTAAAATATCTTTATCAAGCTTTAAGTCTTCCCCACGACGCAAAGCGATA
>JAACPL010000031.1:2727-3073 GCA_009995495.1 Candidatus Falkowiibacteriota bacterium | reverse complement strand
TTCTTAAACAAAAAGCAACCGCAGGCATATTTTTGAGTTTTAACTAATTCGCTCTCAGCATTTTCTATAAAATTACCGTTATCATCAACCAGCGAAAATTCTTTTAATTCAAATTCCTTAAAATATTCTCTTACCATCTCATATGAATAAATCCGATGAGCATTATATTCAATTCTAGCAACTCCCACAGGAACGACGAATAATAAATAACCCTCTTGAGCTAATACTCTTTTTAATTCCTTTATCGCCTTTAAATCTCCTTCTGGGTCAATCGGGTCGCCGTAACGACCAAGACCAATATGCTCAATTGTATGCATGCAGGAAAGAGATTTTAGACTATTTGAAG
>JAACPL010000031.1:0-2486 GCA_009995495.1 Candidatus Falkowiibacteriota bacterium | reverse complement strand
TCTTTAAGGCAAGGATAGAAATCTAAGGGAGATAATTTAAAGCGTTTATCTGACTTTGATTTTGCTTTAAATTTTAGGTAATCGGGGATAATAAAAAGAGATAAAGCTATTTTTATTATTTTTTTGATTAAGTTTTTAATTAATGTTTTCATATTATATGAATAATATCTTTATCAATAAAAAAACGTAACTCCAAATTCTTTTTTAAAATATAATCTGATAAAAATTCAATTGTTGGATAATCATTTTTTCCATTAAACAACCGAGCATCGTCTATTAAAATAATATTTCCATTAGTCCAGTTATCAAAAATAATTTCTAATTCTTTTAAAATTGGTGTGTTACCAAAATTATCACTAACAGCCGCTATCCCACTAGAGTAATGTGTGTCTAACCAAAATATTTTTTTAGCCTGAACTTTCTTTAATATTTCAGATAAAGCTAGGCCACTATCTCCTTTTATAATTTCTACATTCTTATGTTTTTTAAATTTTCTTTTAGCTTCTTCAGCTAATAATTCACTCAGCTCTATAGAGAAAATATGAGAGAAATGATTTTTAACATAATTAACAGTTTGCCCTAAATAAGTTCCGGTTTCAATCAAAATATTTATATTAAATAATTTTTTTACAGCCAATATTTTTTCTATTTTATCAATATGATAAATATCTTCCGATTGATTTTTTCTTTTTAACCTTTGAACTAAAAAAGATAATCTCATAAATACAATATTACTTACTATTTTTCTTTTAATTTTCTTGAACATATTTTTTATTCATTAATAATATCTAATAGTTTTTTAGCGCGAGTTGCGTCTGTGAAATTTGACAAATAAAATTCTCTTGGAGAATATTTTACTTTAGTATCTAAATAATAAAGAATTATTTTATTTAACTCCTCTGAGGTAGAAAAAAGAGCCCCACAAGATTCATTAAGATAAGGAGCGGCTATATCTTTACCATAAATTTTAATTCCATTTTTTTCAAAATAATTTATGTTATAAACAAAGGTCGGCACATTTTTCATCCAAGCTTCTAATAAACTTAATCCCTGAGATTCTGATTCTTGTAAATAAATTAAAAAAATAGATTCATCTAATTTCCTAAGATAATTATCTCTAGAAAATTTACCATAAATAATCTCCTCAAAATTAATATTTAATTTATTTAATAAATCTTTAACCATTAAATAAATTTCGTCTGAAATATTTTTTTTATAAAGCAGGGCTTTTTTCTTCTCACTATTCTTAATGCCATTATCTTTAATTCCAGCTGGCCATATTCTTATTTTTTCTATATATTCAAAATCAGCAGCAATCCAAAATCTTTTTGTCCAGTCGCTTGGTAAAATTATTATATCAATTTCTTTGGATAAAATAATTCCATTAAGGTCATTCGGCATCACCACTAAATTTGGCCCAGCAATTAATTTTTTAATTTTACCTTCTTTTTTTAAATCTATCGCCCATCTTAAAGCATCTAAACTAGAATTAATAAAAAATATTTCCGAACCATCAAATTTAGGTTTTTTATCATTTAAAGCATATTCTACCCCTAATTCATTTAGACCTCTTATTAAACTATCTATAACTGCCTGTGGCCCTCGAGATTTTTTAAATAAAAAACGTCCAAACTCTTTTAAAAATTCTTTAGAAAAATAGTTATTTGGTTTTTTGGTGTAGATATAAAACATTATATGTTTTCAAACCAATTAATAATTTCTGGTAATCTATTTTTTATAAGAAAAATAGATTCTGCCTTTTTTCTCGCTTTCAAGCCCATTTCTTCTAATTTCCCGTCTTTTTTCAAAAGTACCATCTCTTTCATAAAATTATAATAAGCCTCCACATCATCAATATTAGCAATTCTACAAAAAGATTCATCTAAATATTCGAGGTGGGCATTCCAAATTCTTGATTTATGAGTAATTATTGGTTTGGCGCAAAGCATTGATTCAACTATATTTAATCCCTGAGATTCGCCATCTTTTCTAAAATGAGCCAAGACATCTATGGCATTATGAAAAGACCAAATATCATGTTCACTTGAACTTGACTCCAAAAAATACACATTTTTTATGTTTTCTTTAGCAACCATATCTCGCAAAGCTGGTGGCGGAGACATTATTAAGTAAGCAACATCATTAAAATCTAATAATAATTTTTTAAAGGCCTCTATACCTATTGAATCAAAAATACCATTATCATCTCTGCCAATTCTACCAAAAACAGTATAATCATTGGGAATAACAAGGATATTACGTAAAGTTGATCCAGAATCTATATATTTATCTTTTGGATCTTCTGATAAAATTGGCAATAAACAAGTTTTGCCATAAGTAATTTTTTTGACCATGTCACCAACCTCTTTAGAAATATAAACTTGTAATTTAATATTTTTCTGAATCACGGCATAACCAAAAACTCCAATTAATATTATTGGTATATTCTTAATAAGATTTAGAGGATATTCGGAGTAGCCAGCTCC
>JAACPL010000030.1 GCA_009995495.1 Candidatus Falkowiibacteriota bacterium | reverse complement strand
ATTTAAAGTTAATAAAAAGAGAGCAGTAAAACTGTTGGACACAATTAAGTAAAAACCCAATTGAAACAGCTACTGCTCCCTTTATTTCAAAACGACATCTCGCCGTCATTATGACTTGAGCAGGTTTTTACCATATTAATTGTGTCCATTAAGGATATTAGCATAAATTCTCTTTTTTACAAGATTAAGCTACATTAAGGTTGGATTAATATGGCGTTTATAATACTCAAAAGCCAAATAAGCTAATTGATACAAATCACGGCTAACTTCCATTAATTGAGCGTCGGTATATTCCGAGGATTTCGGGCCGACTAACTCTTTCATTTTTTCTATCGTTAACATATATTTTATTGATTATTATTTATATTTATTTAAATAAGTTAGGATTTTGTTGATGGATATCAAAGGCGAGATGAGCAAAGGCGTAAATATCGTGCCTTATTTCTTCAAGCTCTTCATCGGAAAACCGCTTAGCACGACTTCCCAGCAGTTTTCGCAGAGCCTCTAAGCTCATCATTCAATTCCGAAAAATGTCTGCAGAACATCTTAATTAGTGAATTAAAATGTCTTTGTTAAAAGACAATAGCATCTATATTCAGTTCTTTATTTTTTGTTGTTTTTTCTGATTTATTATTATTAATAATTTTATCTAATTCTTCGTTGTTTATTTCGTTTATTTTATAAATAGTTTCTTTTATTTGACCTAAGCGGTCGCTATAGAACTCCCGTTCTTTAATCAGATCTAAAGAATCAGGGATAAAGAAGTCTAAGAAATTGTCCACCTCATCCGGGTAGTCGATTATTTCCGGCTGATTAAGATTTTTTGAATAGAAAAATTTTCGTTTCTTGAAATATCTCGGATCAAACATTTCCTTGCTTAAATATTTCGAGATATAAATACCAATATTTTTGGCATTATTAATAGGCCTAAAATTAATAAAACCATTTTTCCAGTATTTGTCGGAAAACCATCGTTCATATTCTTTTCGCTTATCACCAGTTTCAAATTCCGGCAAAGGATAATTAGAGACTAAATGATAATGAACTCTTTTTGAAGTTGACTGAAATTCGGGAACGGCTAAATATTGAAAATCGCTTTGGCCATAACTGATCCGCTTAATAAAGCGGTCAAAATATTTATTGGCCGTTTTTAAATCCAATATTTCGTCTTTGAACGTCAGCGTCAAAAAAGTTTTTAACTGCAGATTAGAATTAATCAGGCGAGTTATTTTTTGCCTGGCTCGCTTAACATTATCTTCTCTAATCTTAACCTGCTCCGATTCTAAGCGAATATGCTTAAATTCAGGGCGATGAATTTTCCGATACTGTGGCCAACCGACCCAATATGATTTCTCATACTCAAATATCTCAATAATATTTCCGGACTTGATGATTTTTTTCTTGACCTCATAAGGTAAACCATCCATACGCTTTTTATTATTGTTTTAAGAGCGATAACTTGTTTTTTTCGACTCGTGTAATATGAGTGAATAATCAAGTTATTTATTAAGTTTTTAAAGTACCGGCTCGGGCGTTAGCAGAACGCCCTCGCTTTTGTTTCTTTTACACCTTATCCGGCCATTCCGTTTTTCGGCCCGGCTCCCCCACGGGGGATCCGCCGGATCCGAAAAAACGGAAAATGGCGAGAAGATGGGTGATATAAACAAAAAACCATAAGCTTAGTGTTTATGGTCTTATGATAACGAATTGAGTTGTAGCGATATATACCCGCCAAAATTATTTTGCTTGTCCAGTTAGTTTCTTTGAATAATCAAGGAGTCTTTTAATAATTTTAGCGATATCTTGATAACCGAGAATTTTATCCGGATATTTTTCATTAATTATCGAGGCGATTTCTTTGTATTCTTTACCATCTTGGCGTAATTGATATATTTCCAGGTCTCGGCCGATATTAGTCCGTGGCGAGGCTTTTAGAGGCTTACGGGCGGATAATTCGGCGACTTCTTTCCTGATCCTGCTCCAATTTTTCTGCAATTCCGTTATAGTCGTTTCCGGGTTTAAACGAATAACCGTAAATTCTTCTTGAGAATTGGTTGGATTAGAAATATTGAACGGCCAAAGTTCTGGCGGTATATCTAAAAGACGACTTCTGTCCTCTATCTCAATAAAATCTTTAAGCGGTTCTTGATAGGAGGAAGATAAATTATACTTTAATCTCAAGTTGGAAATCGCTTTACTAAAATTACTAACCAAACGCTGAACATCGACCGATGAGTCGACTTCTCGGAATGATTTATTAGGCTTAGTATCCTCTATCTGCTCTTCTATTTCCGCCCCAGGAACATAGTACATTATCATGGGAACGTTTTCCCTGATATATTTTATATCATCTCTAAAATTTTTATTCGTGGCGTAGATTATACGAAGATTTTGAAAAAAATTAGAGGGCATAGAGTTATAACTCTAAAAATTTCCAGTCTTTTAGATCGTTAGGATTATAATTATATTTATCACTATCATTTAGTCTCCAACTATCCTTATCTTTAATTACAATTCCTCCAAATAATTTTTTACCAGTTTTATTTTCCGACTTGATATATTTAGATAGCCCCTCGGCCCTTTCTTTGGCGGTTTTGGCATAAAGTCCACCTTTAGTATCAAATAAGCCAATTCTGCCATCAGTCAACATAACGATAAAATCAACATAAAAAGGTTTTTCCGCTCCATCTTCTAAATATGGCACAGCAAAAAAAGTAGCATCAGCTTTTCCATTTTTAAACCACCATTTTATCTTTTTATTTTTTTCTAAATAACCTATAAAATCAACCTCAACTTCACTATCCTCTTCAAAAAGTGATAAATTAGCCCCAGCTTTAGTTTTAGCATAGTAGGGATTAATTATCGATTTTTGATAATCTTTTTTTACAAAATTTATATTATAATTCAAATATTTTGGGACATCCCACGATTCATCATTTTTTACAATTTCGTGTTTCCCCCGACCAACCGCCTCTTGATAAAGTTCTTTAGCCCGATTAATAACGTTTATTATTATCTGCTTGTTTTCATTAGCCAAAACTATTGCCTGAACATTAACCCAATCATCCACTCCCATTTTAAAAGCCTTATCAAAGAAACGATAAATTGAATCGTTAACTCTTTTTATTGATCTCAGCTCTGGGGTAAATGGAGCTAAATTACTCCTAACAAAAGAATCGAAAGCTATTTGTAATTCAACGTCATTTTTAGGCAAATTTAGTGTACCTTTTTTCTCTATACTTTTGATCTCTTTATCAATATCTTCAATATAGCCACTAGCAATTAACTTTGTATCAACAATACTATGTTTTAAAGAAATTTTATTTTTTAATTTTAACTCATCACAAGCTTTAAAAAATTCTGGAACAAAATCAGAGGATAGTCTGGTCTCCTCACGAAAACGCTTTGAATGATAAGAGAGTAAATTAATATTTTTATAATTTTCCAACCTTTTGCCCTCATAAACGGTAATATAATCTCTAGTAATATCTTCGGCAATTCCGATGTCGCTTAAACTTGTATAAACATAACCTCTATTCAATTCTAAACTTTTATAGTGATGCCACTCGGGCATTCTCATAATTCTTCCTATTGTTTGAATTGAAAAAACGATACTTCTCCACTCTCTAAATAAAACTAAAATATTAGCTCGAGGGCAATCCCATCCGACAGCAATTGCCTGTTTAAAAATCATCACTTCTACTTCATTTTCATTTTTCTCAATATTAGTAAGATTGATTTTATTATCCTTATCTGATAAATAAATCGCCAACTTACCATTTTCAGTAGTTATGCCATTTTTTGCTAAAAGTTGAATAACAGAATCTTTCTTATCAATTACCCCTGCTCGAGAATCCGGGATTTGAATTAACATTAACGGATTAACATCTGACCCCTCATCTCGATATTCTTTAACTAATTCTTTTCTCTTTTTAAGAGCAGTCTCTACTATAATTTGATCGGCGGTTTTGTCGATAATTTTTTTATCAAATTTATAATTTTCAAAATCAGGATTAATAACTATCTCTTTTTTAATCATCCCTTCGTCTTTTACTTGTTGTAATTCTACCTCTACTATTCTATTAGCTATATTTAATTGAGGTGTAGCGGAAACTTCAATAGTTATTTTTGGAGCAATATCCTCAATAATTTCTTTAGAAATAGAGGTATCAGCGTTCCTATGACTTTCGTCTATTATTAAAATAATATTTCGCCCCTCATCCTTTGTACGAGCGACAATATTAGTTAAATTATTATTTCGCTCATTATCTCTAACATAAATATTATCCCTTTTATTAATACTGGCCCAATTTAAAAATAATATTTCATTTTCTTTTATTCTTCTGTCCTCTAAGTTATCAAAATAGGAACACTTCAGGCCCAACCCTTTGTTTTCATAATATTTTTTCAAACTATTTCGGCTTTGATCATGAAGCTTATTAACGGCCAACCAAATGAAAGAAAACTTTTGACTATCAACCCTAGAATCACATAAACGCATTAAAAACTCAGCCATCATTAATGTCTTGCCGGAACCAGTTGGAGCTTTAAAAATACAAATTTTATTATCGCCCAACTCTAAAAGTTCATTGACCTCATTTTTCAATTTATTGACCGCTTTCTCTTGATAATTTTTTAATTCAATCCACATATTATTTATTTACTGAGACGCAAACTATAAAAATAACTATACTGGGTATACCAATAGACAATCCCAAACCCCAAGACCCTGCTGTAATATAATTTATTGCAAAACCTATACCACCAGACGAAACAAATTTTAAAATCTCTAAAAAAGTATTATTTTTTATTTTGTTCTCTAATAAAACCAGTTTCTTTTCTAGCTCATGTTTTTCTTGCCTCTCTTTACCGGATTCGTCCTGTGATTTTTTTAGAGATGATTTAAGATTATTTATTTTTTCAGACATCAACTTATATGCTGTCGTTGTCGACTGCTCTTTCTTGGTTAGAATGTTATTTCTATTATTTTTCGCCGACATATTTAATTAAAAAGATTAATTAAAGATAGCGGCGACCAATTAAAAGTTTTAATCGGCCTAATATATGGTATCTGCGGTATTGCTGGGATGGGTGGTATCTGTGGTATTGCTGGGATGGGTGGTATCTGTGGTATTGGGAAAATTGGAGATGGGGAATCGTTGGAGTATTGGCAAAAACCTACAGTGCTACCATATAAATCTCTTATCACATAGCCGTCCATCCATCCACATTGTTTACCGTTATAATTATAAAGATATTGGTTATCTTTCAGATATCCTAAATTTCGTCCGTGGCGATCTATAAAACGACCATTTTTATCAAAAATGATTTGTGCCTCACCATACCTATTAAAAAACCAAATATTATTCATATTTTCATTTAAAAATTTCCCTATAAATTTTTAATATAACCTCTGGGATAGCACACAAACTAACTTTATTTTTCACATCAGAAAATTGTTTTTCATGGGGGTCATCGCCGAGAGAAAAGACGTAGGTATTAAATATTCCATTAATCTTCTTAACCTCCTTTTTATAATCATTGATAGCCTCTTCATAAAAAACTATACCTAAATAATGGTCGTGATTTTTAAATATTTTGAAATCAACGTCATCTTTAATAAGTTCAAAGGCATTTTCTTTAATACACAACATTTCAGTAGACTTATTAACTAATTTCCTTTTATTTTGATCGGTTTCTTTCGCCTCCACAAAATCATATGCTGTAAAATATTTTAAATTACCGCCCAAACCTTTTATATCCTTACCCTTTGAATCTTTATAACCCTTGATAATCTTCTTTAATCTCGGATAACAAACATCACTACATATTTTATTCTCATTATTAGTACAAAGGATAAAATTACGACTGCCATTATCTTCTTCATTCAATTCTAAAACAGCTTGGCCTGTTGTCCCAGAGCCGGCCATAAAATCCAATATAGTACTTGAATTATTACAGTTTAATCTAATCAATCTCTTAATCAATTCTACCGGTTTAGGTGTTTCAAAAATATTTTGGTTTAAAATCTTTTTAAGAGTCTCTTTGGCCATTTGAGTCGAACCGACATCATCTGGTAATAAAAGAGTACTAGAAACTACTCCCTGCTGGACTTCGCTCAAATACACCTTTAACCTTGGGACATTGTTTCCGTTCTTTCCAAACCACAATCTTCCATCATGATACAATTCCATTAATTTTTCTTTTGAGTGTGCAGGAAAACGACCCGGAGTAGGAGTCCATTGTACGCCATTAGGAAATTTTATAGAGTAATTAGATTTTTCAGAACCACTCTTTGCGTCCATTTTAACCGAAACCCAAGGTCCCCTATGATCATTATCAGAATTTTTATATGTCGCATTCAATCTATCCGATCTTGGCAATAAATTAAATTTCACATTCTCTATTTCTTTAGCATAACAATGTAAATATTCATGATTAACTGAAAAAAACTTAGCATCATTTTGGACAACATTTTTTTTATTCCAGGCTAGGGTAGCAATAAAATTTTTATAACCAAAAATTTCATCACAGAGCAATTTAAGTTGGGCCTGCTCATTATCATCGATACTTATAAAAATAACTCCATTATTTTTCAATAAAAACTTTGCCAATTTCAATCTCTTTTCCATAAAAGATAACCATTTGCTATGCCTAAATGGGTCCTCCGAATCAACAATTTTGTCATTATAAATAAAATCGTTGTTGCCTGTATTATAAGGAGGGTCAATATAAATAAAATCAATAGCCTCTTGATGGGTAAAATTTAAAACAGCCAAGGAGTGATAATTATCCCCCTCAATCAGCAAATCAACTGGCTTTTTTTTATTCGTTAGGATTTGTTTGTCTTTAACTTCTTTTAAAACCGGGAATGGTTTACCAGATATTTCATTGGAAAAAGTCTCCTTAGGTGTTTTGGCGTCAACATTAATTAAAACCTCTAATTTTTCCTCGGCTTCTTTGTCTCTATGCCAAATAAGCCCGTATTTAGTTTCCTTAATACGCTCTAATTCTTTGATAAGTTCTTCTTTTGACCAATTGTCGTAATTTTTCTTTTTCGACATAAAACAAGGAAATATTTATAAAATAAATATACTACTTTTGGCCGAAAAAATCAATTTTAATAAAAAGAAAATTTGAGCTGTTCTCTAATTAGCACTCTCTTGACTTTTCTGCTAAATGGTGTATAATAAATACCGTATTCATTGATTAAAATGAATGCGTGCCTATAAAAAATGGTTTATAGGATATTACGTTAAATTTACCTGTCAACCCTGTGCCAACTGGTGCAGAGTTAACAATTCCAAACTGGCAACCCAAGTGGGCTACAGCCAGTAAGGTATATGACAGATAGTATAATAACATAATAACATAGTTTATTTCCTCGTTTTTTTCTGGACGACTCCTTATAAGAGCGGAAATATTTTTTGACCCCTTGATATCGTTTAAGATGCCAGAGTCGAGATACCAAGGGTGTGAGTTTATTATGACTTTAAATATAAAAGACCTACAAAATCGATGGTACGGATTAGAAACAGAGAAAATTAATAATGAAGATCCTAAAAAAAACAAAAGAAAATACTTACATTTTGATTTTCGTCTGTTAAATTTGAATAAAGAAAATTTAGATTTTGTTTGGAAGCCTGACATTGTTGCCAGGCATTCTTTTTATCCATTTATAAATAGCTCTATTATCATTAGAAGAAAAAAGAAGAATGATAATGGCATTAGAGTTCTATCAAAAAAAGAGCGACCCATAAGATATGCGTCCCATAAAGATGCTCTCCTATTTTCTTGGTATAATTATTATTTAGGCCAATTATACGAGGAAAAAATAAAAAAACTTGGTATAGATAATTCGGTTATAGCATACCGATCTTTAGAAAAATCTAGCATTGATTTTGCAAAAGAAGTATTTGATTTTATAAAAAAACAAAAAAATTGTATTGTTCTATGTTTTGATATACACGGATTTTTTGATCATTTAGACCACAAAATAATAAAGAAACAATGGAAAAGAGTGCTTTGTCTTGATGATAAATTAGAACTTCCGGATGATCATTATGCGATATATAAAGCGATAACTAAATATTCATCCATTGATCTTGAAATTATAAAAAAAATATTTAATAACTCAAGGGGTAGATTTTGTAGTCCGGAAGAACTCAGAGAAAAAATTAGTAAAACAGGCTTAATTAAAAAAAATACCAACCAATTTGGTATTCCACAAGGTTCGCCAATAAGTGCCGTAATATCTAATTTCTATATGCTTGATTTTGATGTTATTCTTAATAATTATATTAACCAATGTCATGGTTTATATAAAAGATATTGTGATGACATAATAGTGGTACTCCCATTTTCCGATAATGACGGCCCGAAAGAAGTTTCCAATAAATCAGAGCTGTTTATAAAAGAGGAAATATTAAGACAAAAATTAGAAATCCAAGATGAAAAAACAGACAAAAAAATATTTAAACATAATACGGAACAGTTAACATGCTCAACCTTTGATTTAAAAAAATCAACTATTCAATACCTTGGAATTAGATTTGACGGTATAAATTTAGATCTAAGAGATTCAACTTGGTCTAGATATCACAGAAGATTATCAAAACTTGTTGCTTTAAAAACATATAAATTTCTAAATGGAAATAATCAAAGTTTTCCCAAGAAGAAAATTTATGAAAAATTTACTGACTTTGGCAATAATAATTTAGTAAACTACGCTAAAAATGCTGAAAGGATACTTGGTTCGGAACTAATAAAGAAAAAAATAACAAAATATCGTTTAATTAAAAATATTAAGAAAAAGATAAAGACCGAAACTTTAAAACAAAAAAGCAAACAACATCATGCCTCTAAATCTCTTCCAAAAACCCCGCCCAATACTTAATTTCCTCAATAATTTCATCTAAAGAGTTGGAAATCCGTTTTTTAACGACCACTAACTAAAATAACTCCACCTGCGTGGAGTTATTTTTGTTTATATTGAGCTTCCTAAGAGATTC
>JAACPL010000028.1 GCA_009995495.1 Candidatus Falkowiibacteriota bacterium | reverse complement strand
CTTGAATGGCAATCCGGACGCCAACCCTGGACAAGCGAGCGAGGCGCTTGCCGGCGCCGAGTGAGGGCGGAAATCCCTGCCTCTCCGCAGATTGTCAATATCATCATTGACGCAACAATTAGCTAGGGTTTCAAATGGCTCTTTGAAACTAACCTTAGCTAATTTTTTGTTGTCTATCGATAAGTTCCAAAGTAGTCCAGAGAGCATTTTTCTTTTGTTGTCTAAACTGGTTTTTAAAAACTCTATTTTCTCTTTCTTCATAGCTCTCTTTAGTAATCGTTTTATCAAGAAGAAGATTAAAGAGTTCGTCTTTTCTATTTTTATATCTTCTAAGCTCATTTTCTAGCCCCTGCTTGGCTTCTAGATACTCACGTCTTTCCGGATTGTTATTAATGAGTAGCTCTCTAGTATTATCATGCATTCTTTCTATCTCATCCTCATCAATAACTAATTTATCAAATACTTCTGATAAGGCATGAATTGCCTCATCTTCTTTTAAGTAGTGATTATGTTCACTACATCCGCCTCGCCCATTAGTGCAGTAATAATAAACATACTTTTTCTTTTTTCTTGAAGCAGTAAGTAGACAACCACATTTAGCACAAGTCATTAAACCTCTAAAAGGGAAATAGATCCTTTT
This sequence comes from Candidatus Falkowiibacteriota bacterium, assembly GCA_009995495.1. Classification (GTDB taxonomy): domain Bacteria; phylum Patescibacteriota; class Patescibacteriia; order Patescibacteriales; family UBA12465; genus UBA12465. Next base: position 8,941 of record JAACPL010000028.1, on the reverse strand, counting down.
CTTCTTGGAATGTTGTTTTTCTTGCATTGCTTTTTAACATTCATCAAACAACTTTCTAGATATTATTGTTTCATGTTTGCCCTCATAGACTTTTCCATGAAACTGCATCTGACCACAATAGAAAGAATCGTTAATGAGTTTGTATATTTTACTCTTATGATATTTAATATTACTTCTACTCCTAAATCACTCTTTATACATTAAATCAGCTAGTTCTTTCATAGTGTAATTTCCGCTAGAGTATAGTTTAAATATCTTTTTAATATACCGAGCTCTAACCCTATCAACTACTATCCCGCCTTTCCCATCATTTAAATAACCAATAGGCGCAAAGTTTGGCCATAGCCCCTTTTCTATTTTAGTCTGTATGCCTCTTTTAACATTCTTACTCAAATCTAAAATATATTGCGTTGCCATCGAGCCCTCAATGTTTAAAAGCAAGACATTGTCAGAGGGAAGATATTGTCTATCGCTAGTTTGAATAACCTTAATCTTGCCTTGTTACAATAACCATTGAATCTTTCCACTGTCTATTGGATTACGACTTAGCCTGTCTATCTTCCAACAGATAATGCCATAGTCATCAGAACTATTTTCAAGGAGCTTAATCACCTCAGAAAACAGCGGTCTATTGTTTGGTAGCTTTGCCGATTTGCTTTCGGTATAAGTCATGGCGATATCTAGCCCTAGATTAGAGGCTAACTTTTTCATCTCAGCTACTTGACTCTCAAGTGACAAGATCTGTTTGCTTTTATCTTCGCTAGACTTTCTAGCATATAGAATGTATTTCATATATTTAAATTATTAGTTAATATTTTGTTTAATATTCGTGACCGCGGTCCGGTGTGTGCGTATAGTCAAGTTAATTATATAGGGAGGGGACCGGGCCTCATTTCTAGTCTTAAATCTCATTTCCGGCTGCCTTTTCCTTTTTCGGCTCCCCCAAGGGGATGCCGCCAAAAAAGGAAAAAAGACAGCAGCCGGCCACTGACAAAACAATATCAGAGGGAAGTTAAGAAAAGTTTAGAACACTTTTTTCTTAACTCTTTAAAAACAGCTATTTTATTGGACTTTACACTATTATTTTTTCTTAACTATCATAACAAAAGCATGTTCTGAAAAGTTCTGATACCATTTTTCAGAACTCTCTAAATTTGTTAGTTTTGTTGGGATTTTTGGCCAAAACTTTGTGGAACTTTGGGTCTAAAATACTGCTCAGGCTTGACTGTTTTAGGTACACACATTTTGCACTCTAGCTAAAGCCTCATTTGGGGTGAGACCATCTAGAGCACAGTGTTCTAAATTATTATAATAAACATTCCATGATTTAATCTTCTTCTTTAAGGTTATCACATCTTTAAAACAGTTTCTATCATAGAACATCTCTTGGTCCGTTCTATGACTCCGTTCCACTCTACCATTTTGAGCTGGTTTGCCAGGATCAATTAAGTAATGAGGAATACCCAGTTTGGCACAAAATATATCTAATGAATGTAATCTAGGATTAACTGGGTCACTAGATTTGAGATATCCAATATAGCGATTAGTGAAGCAACTACCATTATCAGTTTTAATGGCTCTAATACTAAATGGCGCTACTTTAATTACTTCCTCTAAAAATGAAATAGAGTAACTATTAGCCATATTGTCGTATATTTTTAGATGTCTCCATCTAGAGGCACAATCAATGGCTGTATATTGGTAATATCTTTTCCCTCCGATTCTACCTGGTACATATTTAATATCTATCTCAATTAAATCACCTGGTAGCAGTGTTGGTTTGATATATTTATATTGTAATTTCCTAATCCGATATTTTCTAACCAATCCCTCAGCTTTAATTATCTTACCAATTGTTCGGACATTAATATCAATATCTTCTTTCTTTAATTTGTACCACAACTTCTGAGCGCACAACCTATTCTTTAATATCATTTCAACTATTCGCTCTTTAATCCTAATTGGTGTCTCATGAGGTTGAGACTTTGGTCTGGTGGACTTATTATCTAATCCATTTAGCCCGCAGGCTCGATACCTAGCCAACCAATACTTAATAGTTCGTTCACTGAACGGGCACACTTTGGCTAATTGCTTAATACTTATCTCTTTATCGAGAATGGGCTTAATCCAGCGATACTTCTCCTCGCTAGTAGATTTAGGCATAGTTTTTGACATATACCTCTAGATTACCACCAAAAGTGCAATATGTGTGTGCACATTACCTACATTACTTGACAATTTAACCAATAAAGTGTAGTTTTTAATTAGTACAATAGTTGTACTTTAATAATTTAATTAAAAGTAGGAGATTTTGTCATGAAAAAGATTAAAAAAATTTTTCAGCACAATTTTTGGGACAAAAAAACCGATGAACATGTTAGTCATACTGTTCAGTCTGTTTTGGGTTTATCAAAAAATGTGGGCGATGTTGTGGCCGAAAATTGCGGGGCAGGCTCTTGCAATTGTGGCGGTGGCTGCAATGGTGAATGTGGAGGTGAATAACTTCCCGGTTTATTAAAAGAGGAAGTAATATTTTTATTACTTCCTCTTATTCCAATCATTAATAATTTGTAAATATAGGAGAACAGAAAAATGAAAAGTGAAAAAAAGATTTTTAGTATGCAGTGGCACTTAACCGATAGTTGTGATCAGGCTTGTAAGCATTGTTATATTTATCAAAATGCTGATTATTTGAAAAGTGAAAAAAAAGAATTAAATCTAGATGAAGCAATTTTGGTTGTCGATGATTTTTTATCTTTTTGTGAAAAAATGAAATGTGAGCCAAGACTCAGTATTACTGGTGGAGATCCATTACTGTACAAAAATATATGGAAAATTCTTTCCTATATATTTAGTAAGGGTATTCGTTTTTCCATTTTAGGGAATCCATTTCATTTGACGGATGAGGTGTGTAGTAAATTAAAAGAACTTGGTTGTGTTTCTTATCAAATGTCTTTAGATGGTTTAAGAGAAACTCATGATTCAATTAGAAAAAAAGGTTCTTTTGATGCTACTTTAGAAAAAATTCCAATGTTAAAAAAGGCTGGAATGAGAACGACTATTATGACAACTGTGTCTAAGCTAAATTATTTAGACATCCCAGATCTTATTGAAATCGTTGTGGAGAATAAAGTTGATACTTACGCTTTTGCTAGGTATTGCCCCACTCCTGGTGATGACACAAAGGAATCCTCTATGACCCCAGAAGAATATAAAAATTTTCTTCAGAATGTTTGGAATGTATATGAGAGATTAGCTGACAAAGGCACGACTTTTTCTTTGAAGGATCATCTGTGGACATTATTTCTTTATGAAAAAGGATTAATATCAATTGGCGATTCTAAATCTATTGTGGCTGGCTGTAATTGCGGTTTTAGGCACATCACTTTATTACCAGATGGAACAATGTATGCTTGTCGCCGTTTTACTAGCCCAATTGGCAATGTTCGTAACGAAAAAATTATAAGTATATTCTTTAGCAAAAAAATGGAAGAATATAGAACTATTGAAAAAATGAGTGGCTGTGCTGATTGCAATCTTCTTAATTATTGTCGCGGTTGTCATGCAGTTTCCTTCGGTACGTACGGAAGTTATTTTGAGAAGGATCCACAATGTTGGAAAAAATAAATAAAATGGCCATTAAATAATGGCCATTTTTTGTTAATCGATAGTTTATTTATTTTTGATTAGTTATTAGTTTTTTATATTTCAATACTGCATCAAATATTTTTATATTTTGTTTGTTCAGTTCTTCGTTCGTAAAGTTATTATCAGTTTCTGATAAATAACTATCTGTAAGCTCGAAATCATTATTTTTTGCACTTTCTTCATAATCAGATAATTCGTTTCCGTAAGTATAGATTTTGTATTTATCTTTTATATTTATTGGTAAAAAATAATTTTTTAATAGTTTATTTTGTGAATTTTTAAAATCTAGTAGTTTTGTCGCTATTAGTAATTCGCCACCATTATTTACAACTTTATTTAATATTTGAAAAATATCGTTCAATTTGCTAATATTATTAAAGGTATAACAAGAAAGGGCAAAATCAAATTGTTTGTCGGTATTGATTAAATCATTTATATTAAGATTTAGTAGTTCAATCTTTTCATTAAATTCCTGGGATCTTTGTTTGGCAATTTCTATCATTTTTTGATTGGAGTCAATTCCGGTTACAATAGCTCCTTTTTCAGCCATTAATCTACCCCACCTTCCTTCGCCGCACCCAATATCTATAACATGTTTTCCGGATAAATAATTTGGTAACATTTCAAACGTTTGTTTTATTAGATTGTCTGGATTTTTACTTAAATCATTATTTTCATTTATTCTAGAACTGTAGTTAATGGAATCAGTGTCACTATATTCCATAGGAGAAGTTCTTAAATTAAATTTTTTAATTAATTCATCTTCTTGATTATTACCTCTAAAAAAATTATTTTCTAACATAAAAATATGGAAAAATATAATAAAATATACTCATCTTCTAATGTTAGCGAAGATATCAAACCTAGTCAAACAATTAGTTTAATTTGGAAAAATTTTTTATCAGGTGGTTCTATCCTTGATTTGGGTTGTGGGCAGGGACGTGATTCTTTATTTTTAGCAAAAAATGATTTTTTAGTTACAGCCATTGATAGTTCAGAAGTGGCTATTAATCAAATTAAGGTTAAGAAAAATGAGTTTAGTTTTGATAATTTAGAATTGATTTGCGGCGATATCAGTGACTTTAAAATAGAAAATGGTAAATATGATGCAATAATTTGTCGCAATGTTTTAAACTTTTTAGACAAAGAGAAGACTTTAAAAATAGTAAATAATTTAAAGACTAATTCTAAGAATGGAGCATATATTGTTATTGATGTTTTTACAAAAGATGATCCTAGTTTTATAAGTGACAATAAGTTTGTTTGTTATTTTGAAGAACAGGAATTGTTAAAAATATTTTCAGATTTTAAGATTGTTTATTATTTAGAAAACATTATTTTAGATAATGGCCATCCAGGTTTTGAATTGCCGCACAAACACGGTGTTTCAAAAATAATTGTTCAAAAGTAGTTTTCATTAGCATTTTCACAAATTCCAGTTCGAATAACGTCCCTAACACCCCGCACTGATGAAAAATCGCTTTTATTATCGATTTTAGAGAGGACATTATATGGCTCTTTATAAGAAATATTAGCGATTTTTTTGTTGGCAACGCTAGCGTTCCAAAGTAGAGTTATTAACGTATTTCGCTGTTCGTCAGGTTTTTGAGATAAAAACTCTTTTTGCATTGTTTTAGGCTCTAAAAACGCATCTCTTATCCGTTCCAAAGTAATATTATCTTGGCTCTGTTTTTTGATTTCTAGCTCCTTTAAATCCTTATTAATAAGTATTATCTCGTTTTCTATTACTTGATTCTTAGCCTTATAGTCGCCCTCTAAAACGACTTTATCCAAGTAGCCGTCTATTAGAACTTTCTTGCGCTCTTCGAGTGTTTTGAGCCTATTTTGAAGACCGAGGATAGCCTCTTCTAGGTATGATAAGACATTACCGCTTTCTTTTAGTTTTGCTCGATAGACGAGATTAACGACTTTTTCGTCAAAGATTAACTCATTAAAAACATTGTTCAATTCCGTTGAAAGATTTTCCTCTTTGATATAAGCCTTATGCTCTTCGCAGACATTCTTGCCGTTAGTACAATAGTAGTAAGTTAGTCGGCCTTTCTTTTTTGTGGCTGTTAGCAGACAGCCACACTTGGCGCACCTCAACATACCACGAAAAGCGAAAGGAATATTTTGTTTTTTAATATGGGATTTTTTAGTGAGCATTTCTTGCACCTCGTCAAATAGTTTTTTGGAGATTAACGGCTCATGATTACCTTGATAAACATTTCCGCCCTTTTCCATAATTCCGCAATAGAAAGATTCCGATAACATTTTATGAATTTTGCTCTTATGGTATTTATTATGTGCCCGACTTCTAAACCCATCTTTGAATAATGTATCAGAGATTTCTTTAACGCTATATTTACCAGTCTTATACATCTCAAAAATTTTGACGATATATTTTCCTCGTGCCTTATCAATAATAATTTTACTGTCTTTATTCAGGTATCCAAGCGGTGCCAGATTTGGCCAACCGCCTTTTTCCAGTTTGGCTCTTATTCCTCTTTTTACATTTTTACTCAAGTCCAAAATATATTGATTAGCCATTCCGCTTTCCACATTAAACAATAGAGCATTATCGCCAGGCAAATATTGCCTTTCCATAGTTTGGATTATTTTCAATTCATTCTGTTGGAGCAACCATTGAATGGTAGCCGAGTCTATTGGGTTGCGGGAAAGTCTGTCTATTTTCCAACAGATAACGCCCTGAATTTTGCCTCTCTTGATCAAATTGATAAGTTCGGAAAATTGCGGACGGTTATCGGGTTTCTTGGCCGATTTGCTTTCTCTAAATTTGTAGTCAATGCTCAAATTTAAAGAATCAGCTAACTTTAACATTTCTTTCTCTTGTGAATCTAGAGAAAGAATTTGTCGGCTACTGTCTTCGGTAGACTTTCGGCAGTATAAGGCATATTTAATTGTTTGTTCATTGTTTTGCATATTTTTATAGATGTTGACTTATTTAGATAAGTATTTTATTATAATCTATTGAACTTTAAAATAATTGTTTAACTAAATATAGGAGGCTTTACCATGATTTCATCTTTCTGTTTAACATTGTTTATCCTTTGCTTTTCTCTAATGTCTTCATGTGTTTTTTTATTTTCTGCTTTTTTTGCAAAAATGAGTGGGGAAAAAAGACATCAAATGGATAAAGGCGCATTGCTAATAATGGGGATTCTGTCGGTTATGACATTTATTGCATCTTTATTTTTATTTAATGCAAATTGATGTTATAAATAATCACAAATACGAGTAGATTCAAATCGCTCGTTTTTTTATATCAAAAAGGGCAGTCCTGATTCACCCAACATAACAAACTAGCCCAAAGGTTAATTTATCGTTTGGCAGAACTGCCCATTTCGAGCGACAAAGGTATTTGTTAAAAAAATACCCTGGGCATGTCTGTTTATTATGTTAGGTGAATACTATTAATATACTAAAGAACGAGTTAAAAATCAATATCGTCCAGAGAATGGTCAGTTAGTATCTCGGCGATGTTCTCGTCTAATTCGGGATAGTTTGAGAGGTCGTATTGCTGATAATTAAACCAACGCATAAAATTTACTGGCTTGCCGATAGTGTCATTAATGTCGCTATTGTTATACTCCGATTCGCCGTCATATTTATAGACCAGAGATTCCGAGGGGAGTTTTGATTCTACGAGCGACACGACTTCCACAAAAGAATTTTCTTGCGGTTTTAAAAGCCCCTTACTGGCGATATATTTCTTTTGCCTTGGACAATTATTTTCAAAGACGGATTTTTGAATATATTTTATAAAATAAAAAATAATCTTTTGGAGCTGAGCCTGGTTTTTTATCTTAGTAAAATTTCTGTCCTTTCCGCCGACCATTATCCGACCTTGCCCCCAAATATCAAACATCTTTTTATAGATATTTTTAATATAGGGCAGATTAAAGAAAATCATATGATAGTGAATCGCTCCTCTTTTTTGTAATTCAAAGACAGCCAGATATTTCAGATTGCTTTGTTTTAAGTCTTTTCCCTCAATACCGTTAGTTTCGTAATTTAGCCGTCTGATAAATTTTGTAAATTCATAATTGGCTTTTTTAAGGTCGGTAATATTCTCGGCAAAAGTTAAAGTCAGGGTAATCGGCAAATATGGTTTACCCTTTTCTTTAAACCAGAGAAAACAATTAGCCATAATCAGCCGTTTAATCATTCGTTTAGCACGCCTGGCGGAAGACTTGAGAATTTCCTCTTGGCTGGACTTAGGCTTGGGGAATTTCTTGGCCTCCTCAATTTCTTCCTCGGTTTTGATATGCCGTATTCTTCGCTCTAGGTGAATATCACGACCAAACTGATATATCTCAAGTAATGAACCTGATTTTACCAGTTTACGATTGGATAAGTATTTATTATCTTGTTGTTTCATATATTTATTAATATCTAGTTCTAATTAGAAGTTCTCTTAACAAGGATAACTTTTTCTTTTCGGTTCCCCCTACGGGGGAACCGCCGAAAAGAAAAAAAGAGTTATTCCTTATTGAATAGTGAGTTATATAAATTAACGAGAGATGTCAGAAAAGAATCCGCCTCATCGGGAGTAATTGCTCGCCCATACAATCCGCTAAAATATTCTTGGGCATCAGATATCAGTTGGTCGTCATACTTAGTCATGACCTAAGTTTACAAAAAGAGCCCCGCACCATTGTGAGTGCAGGGCTCTTTATTCTGTTTAGCTGTTTTTACAGGTATTTATGATTGATTTGGCACCAACCGTTCTTTTCGGTCGTGTAGCTTATAAAGTCATTAATTTTATTACTGGTGGCTTTTGAGATTTTACGATTCAGTTTATCACAGGCATGGCGGAATCTTTGCTGATTCCCCTCGTAGTCTTCTTTTAGATAATCTTCTGATATTTCCACTAAGTCGGTTTGGTCTGTTAGGTCTTTAGCAAAGATAGCCTCAAGAATATAATGATCTATCGGCTTTTCACTTTTGAGGGCTATTTTTATCTCTTGCCCTCGGATATAGAGGATACTATTTATAGAGTCAAAGCTAATGGGCGGTATAGGTTTATTGCCCTCTAAGAATGCTTGAGAATCTATCGTATCAATAATATGCTTATTAATTATTTCCATTGAAGAGTCTAAAAATTGAGCGGAGGTTATTGCTTTTTCGGGAAAGTTTTTAATATTGTGGGCGGGCATAATAGCGAAAGAATCATCCTTAACATCTTTTATAAGTTCATTAGTTCTTTCTATATCTCCCGCTTTTTGGCTGTCTTTTATTTCTTGCATCTCAATAGATACAATTAATAAAC
>JAACPL010000027.1 GCA_009995495.1 Candidatus Falkowiibacteriota bacterium | reverse complement strand
TTTCTTATTGACTTTCTTTAGAAAGTATGCCATAATAAGTCGAAGTGATTTTAAAATTACTTTAAATAAATTTAGCTAAGTTTAGCTATTTTTAATCTTTCAAGTTCGTTAACAATAAAAATAATATAAGAAATGGAAAAAAAGAGAAAATTTGGATCTTGGCGAAATAAGATTTTGCTAAGTTTTTTCGTAGTAATAATGTTTTTGATTTTTTCAGCCAACTCTTGTAAAAAAGTTGGACCAAGAGAAATGAAGAGTTCAGCTTATTGGACGAGTCCAATAATGAACGTTGCTCAGGCCAAAAAATTATCTCAGCATCAGGTTCTAATTATTGACATGGAAAACATGGTTAATAATAGACCGGTTTTAGAACTACTAAAAACTTTGAACCCGGAGATAAAATTGATAGCCTATTCCAACCCGATTGAATTTTTTTTACCAGTGATACCTAATCGTCGAATTCAAAGTAAGTGGTTGAGTCAGGCGATGAATTATCCAAATTGGTTTTTAAAAACCGGTAATGGTGAACAAGCAATATTTTGGCGCAAGATGGTGATGATGAACTTGTCATCGACTTGTCCTAAATATGAAATTGAAATTGATGGCAAAAAGGTCAAAATGAACTACTCCGAGTGGATTGCTTATAAAACCAACGATGAGGTATTATCAGATCCAATTTGGAATGGTCATTTTATGGATAATTCTGGAGGAAACATCTCTTGGGTTTATGAAAATAAGCCGTTTCAATTTGATATCAATAATGACGGTAGATCCAACTCTGCTATTGAAATTGACAATGCTTGGTCGGCTGGAGTCAGAAAATTTTTAAAAGCGATCAGAGATGAGCGCGGAAAAGATTTTATCATTATTGGTAACAAAGGCTCAGTTGAGTTTATGGATATTCTTGATGGCAAGTTCTTTGAGGACTGGCCCAACGATTACCTAGGTTCAAAGGAGAATGAAGGTTGGAATCAATCCATGGAAAACGCAATGAAAATGGAGGCTCTTGAAAAAAAATATATATTTTTCCAGATGAAGCCACCAACAGATTTCCAATTCACGCTCGCTAGTAGTTTGCTATTGGATAATGTCTACGTCGTTGTCGGACAGGACAATGACATGGTTTCGCCAATTTTCAAAGCAAAGCTTGGCAAGCCGCTTGGCCCTTATGGTAAAGAAGGGAATATTTATTCCCGAAATTATGAACACGCTAAAATAATTGTTAGGCCAACCACTAAGTCGGCCAAAATTGAAATATTTAATCAAAGTCTTGCTAAAAAATAAATGGGCAAGAAATTGTTAAAATATTAGCCACAGGTTTTAGGACTTGTGGCTTTTTTTAAGTTTTTATTTAAGTCTTTATTTTTCTTATTATTTAAGCTACAATATAAGAGTGAAAGACTAATTTAAACTCGCTTTCTTTAGGTTATGGCTTATATTATTTTGGCGGTATTTTTAATTTTATTTTTCCTTTTTTTAGTTAAACCTAAAGCCGGACTTTATTTAATGGCCTTAACTTTACCGGTTATTGGTTTTGAATTAGCTTTTTTTTCTTTAGCCCTGCCTTTAATTGATTTTGTTGCTTTAGCGCTTCTTTTAGCTTTTGCTTTCAGACTCGCCTTTAATTTATTATTTTCTCCGAATAACTTAGAAGAATTAAAATTACCCTTATTTTTTCCATTTTTTCTTTTTCTTTTAGTTTCTTTTGTCTCAGCCATTCTTTCGGAACAAATTTTTTATTCAGTTTGGTATTTTTGTCGTTGGCCTCTGTTTTTATATTTAGCTTATATTTTTGTTCCTTATAATTTAATTAAGGATCAGAAAACTCTTAAAAAAGTAATTATCGCCGCGGCCACATCTTCTTTAATAGTTTTAATTTTTGGTTTTCTATCTTTATACGGTCAAGATTTACGTGATAGTTTTTTTCGTATTCGTTCAGTTAGCTTGGCCGGAGTTTTTCCTTTTGGAGAAAATCATAATTTAATTGCTGAATTTTTAAATGTTGGTGCTTTTTTTATTTTAAGTCTTCGCTTTTTAGCTAAGGATTTAAGATTAAAAAGATTATTGGATGTTTTTTTTATCCTTTCAATTTTAGGAATTATTTTAACTTTTTCTCGCTCCGGTTGGATAGTTCTTTTTTTACAGGGCGTCGCTTATAGTATTATTTATCTTCGTGACCGCGGTTTAAAAAGGCATGATTTTATTTTTCCGATAATTTTACTTCTATTATTTTTATCGCCTTTATTTTTCAAGATGGGTCGTTTGCAAAGCGATAATACTAGCTCAAATGAAAATCGCTTGTTATTAACTCAAATTGCTTTTGAAGCTTTTAAAGAAAAGCCATTATTAGGACACGGAAGCGGAAGTTTCATCCTTTTAGTTGAAGATAATCTTCGTTTCGCCACTAAGTATGGCGAGGCGATTGATTCACACGGGGTTTTACAAAAAAACTTGGCTGAAAACGGAGTTTTAGGATTTTTAGCTTGGCTCTTTATTTTAGCGGCTTTAATTAAAATATTTATTAAAGCTATTAACAAATATAGCCTTAATTATCCCTGGTTAACGCCTTTAATTCTAGGGGCGCTGGGCGGCTTATTTTTCCAATTTTTAAATACCTCTTATTATAAAGGTAAGGTTTGGTTGCCGATAGTCTTAGTTTTACTTGCCATTAAATTACTTGATAATCAGAACGGAAAAATGAAAAATAAATTAAAAGTAGAGGCGGAAAGACGAGTTAAAATTAAAAAATAAATGAATAAAAAGCTGAAAATTACTTATATTATTCCTACTTTAGACCGAGGTGGCGCGGAAAGATTTTTTGTTGATTTAATTAAGAATTTAGATAAGGAAACATTTGAACCAAGTCTTATTTTGTATAAAAAAGGTGGAGAATGGCTTAAAGAGCTAGAAGCTTTGAACATTAAAGTTATAATTTTAGAAAAAAAACAGCGTCTTGATTTAAGAAACTTTTTTGAAATTAAGAAAGCGATTGAAGAAATAAAGCCAGACATTATTCATACTCAACTAGGCGGTGATATTTATGGTGTTTTAGCGGGTCGCTTAGCGGGAGTTAAAAAGATTATGACGACCGAGGTTAATACTAATAATGATGAGGGTTTTTTCTATAATTTAGTTAAGCGTTTTAGTCTTAGATTTGTTAATAAAATAGTAGCGGTTTCTCAGGCGGTTAAGGAAGAAACTAAGAGACGCTATGCTTTAAATTATAAAAAACTGGAAATAGTTTATAATGGCATTGAGCTTAATCGCTTTAAATTAGCAATTAGAAAGTTTAATGATCACGAGAGACCCGATTTTGTTTTTGGAACAATCGGTCGTCTAAGTGAGCAAAAGGGCCAGAGGTATTTAATTAGAGCTTTAGCTAAGAGTAAAAATAAAAAAGCGAAATTATTTATTGCTGGTGAAGGTGAATTAAAGTCTGAGTTTGAGGCAGAAATTGAAGCTCTTAAATTAACTAAAAGAGTTGAGTTGGTGGGTCGAGTGGTAGCGCCAGATTTTCTGGCTCGTCTTGATGCCTTTGTTTTACCATCTCTTTGGGAAGGGATGGGGATTGTTTTAGTTGAAGCGGCTTTATCAGGCTTACCAATTATCGCTACTAGAGTTGGTGGAGTTTCTGAAGTTGTTAGCGACAAAGAGGCTTGGTTAATTAATCTTGAAACTAATGATGATAAAAAGTTAGCCGAGGATAAATTAGTTAAAGCCTTAAGTTTAGAACTTGATAATTTAATTAATAATTATAATACCGTTGAAGTTGCTGCTAAAATAGAAAAGGCTAATAAGAGGGTGAGAGAGAATTTTGATATTAAAGAAATAAGTCGTCAATACGAAAATTTGTATCAGAAAATATAAAAACTATGAAAATACTACAAGTTAATAAATTCCATTATCCTCGCGGAGGGGCTGATAAATACTATTTAGATTTAAGTTTAAGTTTAGAAAAAGCGGGTCACGAAGTTGCTAATTTTTCGATGCATCATCCGAAAAATTTAAAGAGCCCCTGGTCAAAATATTGGTTAACCAGAGTTAGTTTTAATGAAAATTTAGGTTTCTTCGCCAAGCTTAAAATCATTGGTCGGGTTATCTATAGCTTAGAAGCAAAGCGCAAGTTTAAAAAGCTAGTTAAAGATTTTAAGCCCGATATTATCCATCTTCATAATATTTATCACCATATCTCGCCATCAATTTTAAGTGTCGCTCGTCGCTTTAAAATTCCGGTAGTTATGCATCTTCATGACTATAAATTAATTTGTCCAAACCATACTTTATTTGTCGGGGGTAAAAATTGTGATAGTTGCCGTGGTCATAAATATTTCAATTGCGTTAAAAAACGTTGTTTAAAGAATTCTTTTTTTGCTAGTCTTTTAGTAGCGCTAGAGATGTATATTCATCACCGGGTTTTGAAAATTTATCAAAAAAATATTGCTTTATTTATTGCCCCGAGTGAGCATATGAAGAAAACCTGTCTTGATTTTGGTTGGGATAAAATTGCGAAGGATAAATTCGTCGTAGTTTATAATTCTTATAGCCCCGAATTGATTTTAACTCAGGGCGATCTAAACGCTGATTTTCAAGAGGATTATCTTCTTTATTTCGGTCGTTTAGGAGCGGAAAAAGGAATTGATACTTTATTAAACGCGCTTCCAGCAACTGGAGAAACATTAAAAATAGTTGGTAGCGGTGAGGAAGATACTAAATTAAAACTAAAAGTTGAAAGCTTAAAATTAAGAGTTGAATTTTTAGGTTATAAAAGCGGGGAAGAGTTGAGGCTCTTAATAACTAAGGCTAAAGCAATAGTTATGCCTTCTATTTGGCAGGAGAATATGCCCCTGTCTTTACTTGAGGCGATGAGCTTAGGAAAAACTGTTATTGCCTCTAGAATTGGTGGTTTTCCGGAAATTATTGAAGATGGTCTGAGCGGTTTTTTATTTGAACCAGGAAATTTTAGAGACTTAGCTTCTAAAATCAATGCTCTTAAAAATTACAACTTAAATTTAATCGGCCTTAAAGCTAAAGATAGAGTTAAGGATTTAAGTCCGGATAATAATTTAAAGGAGATTATTAAAGTTTATAGTAGTTTATAGCTTTGGCTTAAAACTTATTTTTTCAACTGTCGCCAAATTGGGGACACTTGAAGAAATATAAAAAAGCCTTGACGTGAAAGTCAGGGCTTCTTTTTTATATTCTTGATTTATATTATTCTTTAATCAGTTACGGTAAAAGAAATGCTATAAGTTAATTTAGAGTCTCTTCCGGTAACTTTTATATCAGTTACCCCAGCTTTAATTTCATTAGTTCTTCCGTATTTAAAGCCAATTATTTCCAATTCCTTGCTAAAGCGACCAGCGTTATTAGCTTGAACTAAAGTAATATTACCGTCTAAAGCTATTTCTAAAGTTTCATTAGGTAAGAAACCGCCGCCGTTTACAGTAATTTTTGCCCCATTAGTAGCGCTAGGATGACTTAAATTTAAATAAAGATTTTCTAAAGGATAAGGATCTTCTTCTTCGGTTGAAGAAACTGAGGCTAATTTATTTAAGTTATGGTCTAAGACTAAAATATTAGTGTTATTAAAAATAACAATATTATCATAACCTTTATTATTAACGACACTAAGCCCCATCGCCCAACCACCATTTCCGCCTAAACTATAAGTATAAGCATAGTCCTTTAAACTCATATCAGAGGCTAAAAGCTTAACAACACCCATACCGTTTGAAAAATAAACGAAGCCATTGCCGCTTGAAGTAATATCAAAACCTTCATAATCAAGATGACGGAAACTTCCTAATAATTTACCCTCTAAAGAATATTTTTTCGCATAGTAATCATCAACAACATAGGTATTTAAGTTAGCGTCTTGGTAAGTTTTGTGGTTGTTTGGTTTTTGGAAAAAGTTAATCGCAATTTTTGCGGCCAAACTTCGGTTTTCTAAATTATGAATTTCTAAATAGTCGCCACTAACATTAGTCGCGTAAAAATTATTGCTAGCTCTTAGGCTATAAGGAGTTTCTTCATTCTTTAAATCATAGGAGCTAATAATTTCTAAATTATTATTCCAAATTTTAACTCCTTTAGCACTAATAGTAGCAATTTTATCACCAAATTTATCAACTCGGTTATACCATTCCCAATAGGTATTTTTACTTTCCTCTACTAATTCAAGCTTGTTATTTATAATTTCATACTTATAAAGGGAATAGCCGTTAATTGTATAAACGAAGAGCTTTGGACCTTCTTGGCTAAACTTTAAATCATAAAAGTCTTCGTAGCTATTAAAACGAGCATTGTAGTGTTTGAATCTAGAGATAGAATCAAGACTTTTCCCATTTAGACGAAAAACTTCTAAATAACCAGAATTAGTTGAACCAAGGAAAACTTCGCCATTAAAACTGATAGCATCGCCGGAATAATAAGGGCGGTTCTTGGTTTCACCATTTTTTGCTATCATAAAAACTGCCAAAACGACAATTAAAGATAAGCTTATTAAAAATAAACTTTTTTTCATATAATTTAAAATTTTTTAATTTCTAATTATTCTATCCTATTTATAAAAATTTGTCAATATGGTTTTTGCACTGCTCTTGACAAAAATATTTAAATAGTGTATAGTTCTAAGAACATAAAAAACAGCTCATTATATTAAGGATCTAATAAAAACATTGTTATGGAGTTTAATGAATTCAAAAATTTACTTAAAAGAAAGACAGGCACTATTTTCAGCCTTACTTTTTTGTTAATAGCTTTAGTAATGATTTTTTCTTTACTTGGCGGTTTAAAATATAGTTCTCATTCAAAGTTACTGGTAGTCCAAGATACGGGTAGTGCTGACGCTTATGTCGTTTCTCGTTCTAATGAATACCTTGGCAATCTTTTGTCTCAGGTTGTTTATTCCGGATCTTTCTTTAACTTGGTGATGAGTAATTCTCAATATAAAGTTTCCCAAGAATATTTTTCTGGAACTTATAGTGAGAGATTAAAGCTTTGGCGAAAAAGCATTTCTACTAAAACTTTATCCGATACGGGAATTATTGAGGTTAATATTTATCACCCTAATCCCGACCAGGCTCGCTTAATTTCTTTAGCGGTTAATGATGTTTTAATTAATAATAACGCAACTTATCACGGCGGTGATGGTGTTAAGGTTAGTATTTTGGATCAACCTTTAGTTTCAAATTACCCTGATCAACCGAATTTAGTCGTTAATTTTGTTTTTGCTTTTGCTCTAGGACTGTTTCTTTCCTTTATTTTTATTTATCTTTATCCTGAGGAAATTTATAGTGTTAGACTTTGGCCTAAGAGTAATAAGGAAAAAAGATTAATGGAAAGGGCACTTATTAAAAAAGGACCAATTGCAATTAAGGTTGATACTGATAATGTAAAAATCAAGGAATTTAATGATTTGCGAGCTAGAGAAGTTTCAGCTGGACAAAAACAAGAATTTGCAGTAAAATCAGAGGTTGAAGTTAAAGAGGAATTATTTGAAAAAGATGTTTTTGTTCCTGAGGGTGATATCTCCGGAGTCCTGCGTTAAGAGGTTAGGAGTTTGCGCTAGCGAGAAATTAGCGCCTAAAATTGAAATTGATTTATTTAAATATAATTGAGCTTAATTAACAATAAGGTTCAATCCAAATCAAAGTACGTTAACAATTAAAAAACAGATATAAAATGAAAAAGAAATTACTTTTTTTGGTTTTGACTTTGCTTTTAGCCATTGGCACAGAAGTAAAGGCACAATACGAACTGTTTCAAGAGAAAACAAATTTCGTTTTCTTTGCTGGGACTGTAAAGTCTGAGCAAACTGATCAGTTCGGGCAGTACTACGGATTTTATGCCGATTACTTGGCATTTAAATCCGCTGACCATCGCTTTTCATTTGGTCCTTACGGCGTTATTAGTCGCTCTGATAGTCGTTATCAGGGAGACAATGGCTTTAACCGTAACCTGGAGTATGGCGGAGGGTTATCGTTCGGCTATTATGAACCGGACTTTAGTTTTCGTCATCAATCTTTTCTTGGCTTTTCCTTAGGGATTAGTAAGGGGATTGAGAAACAAGAACTGCAAATGAAAGAGGGTTTGTTTGAAGGCTGGCAGGACGATTTATATTTAAATTCCAATTTAAATTTCAATCTTCTTAAAGCTTTTGGCACCAGACCAAATTTGTTTCCGCGGAGCCAGATTCAATTTCGCTACAAGCACCCGATGAAATCGACTAAGGTCGCTTATTGGGAGGGAAAACAAATTGAAACTTATGTTTGGGACAAGAGTTATTTAGAAATCTTGACTAAACAAAGTATATATAAGAGTCTCTTAAGTTGGCGTAATAATATTTATTATTCGCCAAAACTTGTTGCTTCTTATAACTACTCTAAAGGTGACAAACGCAATTCTTATGGAATTGGTTTTGAAACCGCTCTTGCCAGAGAATACCGGGATGATTTTTTATCACTCGGAATTCTATACAAGGTGAGTGAAGACTTTAATGATAACTATTTCATTATAAGTTTTCAGTTTAATTTCAGTAGCCTTCTGGCTAAATAAATTTGTTCTTATTGTAAAATCAAAAAAAAATAGAAAAATGAGAAAAAAAGTATGGTTCGGCATAATTGCCGTAGTATTGATTATGTTTGTGTCGGGGGCTTTTCTTTCCTGCGATCGAAATTCGCAAACGCAAAGGGGAAATGTAAACAGCAACCCACAGGTTGCCGCCCAAAATTATCAACGAGAAGCTTTGATATCTCAGCAACAAAACGAAATTAATGATCTTAAGCGTCGAGTTCAGGAATGTGAAAATCGCGCCGCTAGCAGTAATGTTAGTGGAGTTGTAACTGGCTTGGGCAATGACGGTCTGGCTTCCGGAAGTACTGGCACGAACTCGGGGAGCTTAAGTATGAGTGGACCAATCGAGATGCAGGTGTCTGGTGACATGAAGGTTTCGGGGAAATTAATCCTGACTCCAACAGGTCAAACCGTTAAGACGAACACTAAACAGCAAAAGACAGGGGTTACACAGACGCAAAAACCAACAACTCAAACAGTTGTAGTTGAAACGCAAAAACCAACAACTCAAACAGTTGTGGTACAAGCACTAAAGTCAGTAACACAAAGCGTTAAGATGTTGCCTAGTTACTATTATGGTAGTCCTGGTGAAGACAGGGTTACCTATTGCCTAATGTATGGTGGTAATGAGAATAGGCATTTGCCTGGTTTGAGCCCAAAATCTTTTGATGCCGATATCATTAAGCCAAATCATCTGCCAGGAGGAGGCTCAAACTTCTATACTTATCCGACTAAGGGATTTGTAGGGTCCTTGGGCGTTACCGACCAAGGAATCTTCTTCTTCTCTGAAGAGCTCATAGAGGATCATATGATTCCTAATGATAACGGCCTCGTTCAGATTAAAGCCCCAGCAACAGGCTGGGTTCCACTTGATTTGATGTACGATGGGAGTGGTTATTATACCTGGTCCCCGCAGTAAAAGATTCACTTGTATTACGTAATAGTATTTGGACATATTAAAAAGACTGTAAAGTAAAAAAACAGTCGCAAAGGCCTTGATGAATTTAATATTTATCAGGGCCTTTTTTCTTTATTTTTTCCTCTAAATCTGCTATAGTAAAGCTATATGAAAATACTAATTGTTATTACTAAATCGGAAATGGGCGGGGCTCA
>JAACPL010000011.1 GCA_009995495.1 Candidatus Falkowiibacteriota bacterium | reverse complement strand
TTTAGAAAAAGTTAAAGCTAGTTTGAATTCTTTGATAACAGTAGCACCTCAAACATCAAGCTCTTTACCTCAAACATCAAGCTCTTCACCTCAAACATCAAGCTCTTTACCTCAAACATCAAGCTCTTTACCTCAAACATCAAGCTCTTCAATTAAAGCTTCAAATACAATAAATCAAAGCTCAACGCACCCTCAACATGGAGTTGAAGAAGTTACTAATTTAAATGTTATGAAAAATGAGGTTGCGGCGGAAACATTAAAAATTAGTAAAATTTATACAACGGGTGATAATGATTTTATTGAACTTTATAACCCTAATAATTTTGCCATTGATCTTTTAGCCGCAAATTATCGTTTAGAAAAAGCTAAAACCGCTATTGATCCGGGAATTATGATGAGGATTGGTAACGAGGCTGATGGCTCTTATCCTGGAGACACAACCATTCCTGCTAAAGGTTACTATTTAATTGTTAGAAATTCTGCTACTAATTATTATTTAAGTCGGGCGGATGCAATTGCGACGCGGACTGATTTTAATTTGACTGGTTTAAACCAAACAGTTTATCTTGGTGTAGGAGCTATAAGTTCCTATGAAGATGAGGATATAGTTGATGTTGTTGGTTTTGGTTCAGATGCGATATATTATTTAGGTTCAGCCCCAGCATCTAAAATTGAAGATTACCATTTTCTTAATCGCTTTGCTTACAAAAATAATAATAGTCTTGATTATAATTTATTACTTTCATCGGATCCAGCGGCTATCAGTGCTTGGCAGGCGGAAAATAATAATGAAAATTCTACGACTCCACCGTCACCAAACAATCCTCCACCTCCAAACAATCCTCCGCCACCGGCTGATGATGTTCCGCCTCCTGATGATGAAGTGCCCCCTTTACCTGATGATGAAGTGCCCCCTTTACCTGATGATGAAGTGCCCCCTTTACCTGATGATGAAGTGCCCCCTTTACCCGAGGATGAGTTAATGCCTGAAAGTAATGAAGACGATGAATTTGCCTTAGCTTTAAAATCAGTCATGATTCAAAAAATTGGTGTTTTTGCTAATGATGATTATATTGAGTTAGTTAATTATAGTAATTATGATATAGATTTAGCCTCTTATAATTTTCGTTTAGAAAAAACTAAAACCGCTTCCGATCCCGCGATTATGATGAGAATTGGCGACCCGCTTGATGGTCATTATCAAAGAGGAACAATACTTGAAGCTAGTTCAACTTATTTAATTGTTAGAGAAGGAGCTTCTAATAGACTTTTAGAAATAGCTGATGCGATTGCCACTAGAATTGAATTTAATTTATCCGGGTCTGATTATTCAATTTTCTTAGGAAGAGGGCCAATAAGTTCCGGTGACGATGAGGATATAGTAGATTTAGTCGGTTATGGCCTTAATGCTCTTTATTATTTAGGCGATAGTCACGCTCAAACAATTCCTGATCGTTATTTTTTGGAAAGAACTCAAACAACTAATAATAATTCTTTAGATTTTTCTTTGACTTATGATTATTTTTATATTGATGAAGAGTCGGGAAATAATCCTGAGGATTTTTGGGAAACACAAAGTTCGGAAGGGCTTAAATATCTTTGGCACTTTGACGATTGTTATGCTGATTTTGCGGGCCAAGTAATTGTTGGTAAATGGGCTTGTGGGAGGAAATTTGGATATCATCCCGGAAATTTTTCTGGGGACTTAGTTAAGGGTCTTGATATGGATACTTTTAGTATTGGTTTTTATCATCATAATGACTATCACTGGCCGAGAATTGATCTTTCTTTAACTAATCTCTATGGAAATTCTTTTTCAGTTTCTGTGGAGCCTGGTTTAGTTAATATTGGTGGCGTAATTGATGGTGCAAATATTTATACTAATACTGATTTTGGTGATAGCTGGAATTACTTTACTTTAGTTGTTAATCGCCCAGAAAATTATTGGGCTCTTTATTCTAATGGTCAAGAAATACTACGTCGTAATTTTTTAGCTAATCTCCCCGAGATGAATTATTTTGCTTTGTCTGGTGGGATAGGGTCAATGTCGTTTGATGAAATAGCGATTTGGGACCGAGCTTTATCTCAGGAAGAAATTGCAGAAATCTTATTTCGCGATTTAGCTCTGGGTCCACGCTCACTACTTAAAATTCCGCCAGAGGCTGAACTTTTACATCATTGGGAATTTAATGAATATAATGAAAATCTTGCTCATGATAAGATTGGCGCTGAACTATTATATATTGATCAGGAATCTTGGACTAGCCGTGCCCCTAATAATTATGCTGCTCTTGTTAATAATTATGCTCCGATTTCAGTTGATTTTTCACATCCTTTAGCCTGTCAAGATTTGTCCTTAGCTTTTTGGTGGCGTAATGCTTCGCACCCAGACGAAGGGCGAGTGCGCTTATCTTTATTGGAAAATGATTCACAAGAGAATGTGGTGGGGAAGTTTGGTTTAACACTTGATTATAATCGACAAAGTTATATTTTTAATGGGGGGGAAGCTATTTTAGCTCAAGGAATTACATCTCTTATACCTAATGATGGTTCTTGGCATCATCTGGCCTTAGTCTATGACTCTTCTCAGTATAAGTTAAAACTATTTGTGGATGCTGAGAATCGTTTAACTAAAGAGCAAATTCCGTTTCAACTTGGGACTGAGTTAATAGATACTTTGAAAATATCATCCGATTCACAGGCTTCTGCGATTGATGATTTAATGATTTTTAAGGGGGTGTTAAAAGACTCAGAAATTTACGACATTTATCAAGAGACAAGACCAAATATAGAGCCTTAGTATGAAGATGTTAGTTATATTTTAGCTAATATAATATAAAGAAAACCGTTTAGAGCTTTTTGAAATAGTAGCTTTAAGCGGTTTTTTCTTGATTTTTTTCATTTTTATTAGTATTATAAAAGAGCTGTTAGGGGTGAGCGGGCGATCGCTCCTTTTGATTTAAATTGAAAGGAGAGGAAAGTCCGGACTTCGTGAAAAGATAGTGGGTAATGCCCACCAATCCGTTCCGGCGGATTAGGGAAAGTGCCACAGAGACAATACTAGTTTATCTTTTGATAAATGAAAGGTGAAAAGAAATTAGGTGTTTAAGGGGCAACTCTTAAGCTACTTTTTTCGGCCTCCGGTGACGGAGAGTCGTGGTAAACCCTATCTGAAGCAAGAGCAAACTTATCTTTTTAAGATAAGAAAAAGTAGCTCGCTTGAACTAGTTGGTAACAACTAGTCTTAGATAAATGATCGCTAAAACAGAATCCGGCTTATAGCTGCCCCGAAATAGCAAAATACAAATTAACTTTATTATAATTTAAAACACATTTTTATGAAAAGAAGTGAATCTTTTTTTTCAGTTCTACTCGTTCCCTTAGATTTTTTTCTAATTATTTTAGCAGCCATTTCGTCTTATAAAATTAGATTTTCTAATTCATGGCTTGATATCAGACCAGTTATTTTTAATTTACCTTTTGATGAATATTTAAGATCTTCTTTTTATGTCGCTATTTTGTGTTTATTGATTTTTATTTTAGCAGGTCTTTATCAAGTTAAAAGCACTAAACAAATAACGCAAGAATTACAAAAAATATTTTTTGCCAGTTCTACTGGCTTAGCTTTAATTGCTATTATCATTTTTTTTCAACGCGACTTGTTTGATTCTCGTTTCATTGTTTTAGTTGCTTATGTTTTAACTTTTGTTTATGTTGGTTTGGCTAGAATATTAGTACGCCGATTACAAAGATATTTATTAAAATATGGTATTGGTGTCCACTACGTTGTTTTGGTTGGTAATTCAAAAACAACGGAATATTTTTTATCTGAATTTTCGGCTAATAAAAAATTTGGTTTTCAGGTTGCCAAAAGATTGCGCGACTTTTCTTTAGAGAGCTCAAAAGAACTATTTGAATTTATTGCCGAGAATAAAGTTGATGAAATAATTCAAGCTGATCCGAACTTAAGTAAAGCGGAAACGCTTCGTCTTTATGATTTTGCAACTGACAATCATATTATTTATAAATATGTCGCCGATTTATTAGAAGTAAAAGTTTTACGTTCTGAAGTGGCTGAGGTAATGGGTGTACCAATCGTTGAGGTTAAAAGAACAACTTTAGAAGGCTGGGGTAAAATTTGGAAGCGAATTTTTGATATAGTTGTTTCATCCTTGATGATTATAATTTTCTCACCAATTATTATCTTAACTATTTTAGCTATTTGGCTTGATTCTAAGGGACCGATTTTCTTTTCTCGGCGCGACAATGGTAGCCCTGTGACAAGAATTGGTGAAGGAGGAAAACCTTTTCGTTATTTTAAATTTAGATCAATGGTCCCTAACACTGATAGCATGCGTTATAAAGAACTAGCTGATCGTAATCTTCGCTCTGACGGACCAATGGTAAAAATAAAAGATGACCCTCGAGTTACTCGAGTTGGAAAGTTTATTCGCCGCTGGTCAATTGATGAATTACCGGAATTATTTTTAGTTTTTAGTGGACGAATGAGTTTGGTTGGCCCAAGACCTCATTTACCAGAAGAAGTTGCTAAATATGAAAATTACCATCGTAAAACTTTATCAGTTAAGCCAGGAATTACCGGTCTAGCTCAAGTTTCTGGACGAAGTGATTTGGCTTTTGAAGAAGAGGTTAAGTTAGACGTTTATTATATTGAAAATTGGTCTTTAATGCTTGATATCTCAATTTTATTTAGGACTCCTTTAGCAGTTTTTAAACATCGCGAAGTAGAATAAAAATATGAAAATAGCTTTAATACATGATCATTTGGCTCAAGACGGTGGAGCGGAAAAAGTTTTGAAAGTTTTTTCCGAGATGTTTCAAGAGGCGCCTATTTATACCTTGTTGTTTGAAAAAGAACAGATTAATAAATATTTTTCTGATAAAAAAATTGAAACCTCTATTATTCAAAAACTTCCTGGTGGTGTTAAACATTATCAATGGTATTTAAGTTTTATGCCTTTAGCAATTGAATTTTTTGATTTAAGAGCTTATGATTTAATAATTTCTGATACCAGCTCCTTTGCTAAGGGGGTTATTACCTCACCTGATTCTTTGCACATTTGTTACTGTCATACTCCGACCCGCTATCTTTGGAGTGACACCCATCAGTATATTAATGAGCTTAAATATAATAGGTTGTTTAAGAAAATAATTTCTTTGGTTTTAAGCCGAATTAGAATTTGGGATTATGCGGCTGCGGCGCGAGTAGATTTTTTTATTGCTAATTCTAAAACTGTCCAGAAAAGAATAAAAAAATATTATCGTCGCGATTCAATTGTTATTTATCCGCCCGTTGAAACTCAAAAATTTAGTATTTATCAAGAGAGTCAAATAAAAAAAGAGAAATATTTTTTAGTTGGTTGTCGCTTGGCACCTTATAAAAGAGTTGATATTGTAATTGATGCTTTTAAGCGCTTAGGGACTGATTATAAATTAAAAATATTTGGTGATGGCGTTGATTTGAAGCGCTTGAAAAAAATAACAGGCGATGCTAGTAATATTGAATTTTTAGGACTGGTAAGTGATAGTTATAAAGCTGAACTTTATTCTGGAGCCGAAGCCTTTATTAATCCTCAAGAAGAAGATTTTGGCATTACCGTAGTTGAGTCAATGGCTGCTGGTCGTCCAGTAATTGCTTATCAAAAAGGCGGAGCAACGGAGACCGTGATTGAAGGCTTTAGTGGAACCTTTTTTAAAGAACAAACAAGCGATGCTATCTGTGAAGCAATTAAAAAGTTTCAAGCTATGAGCTTCAGGCCGGAAGAAATTAAAAGTTATGCTGAAAAATTTTCCGTTTCAAATTTTAGAAAAAAAATTGAAGCTTATATTTCTTGGGCTCAGGCTGGAGGACGGGGTGACTTTTTCCTTAAAGATTAAATTTAAATAAATTATTCAATGAAAATAGGGATTGATATTAGAGTTTTAATGGATAAAAATTATAGCGGCGTTTCTAAGTATGGCGCTAATTTATTATTAGCTTTATTTAAACAAGAACAAAAATCTTTTGAGTCTGGATTAAATAATACATATAATTTATTTTATAATTCTTCGAAAAATATAAAAGACCGTCTTAGTATTTGGGAGAATGATTTTTCTCAAATTAAATTCTTGTCTTGGTCTAATAAAATTTTTAATTATTTTTTACAAAAAACTTTGTCTTGGCCTAAACTCGACTTATTATTAGAGAGTCCAGATATTTTTTGGTCACCTCATTTTAATTTTTCAAGCTTTTCTAAAAATTCAAAAACTAAAATAGTAATTACCGTTCACGATTTGTCTTTTATTCGTTATCCCGAATTTTTTTCTTGGCGTAAAAGATTTTGGCACTCAGCTTTAGGAATTAAAAAAATATTAAATCAGGCTGACGGTATTATTGCCGTTTCTGAGAATACAAAAAGCGATTTAGTTGAACTTTTAGGTATTAATGAAAAAAAAATTAGAGTAATTTATTCTGGCTTAAATCAGAAGATCTCAAGCGAGACAATAATGCCAATTAATAATTTTTTTCCTAAATTAAATTTAGAGTCAGGTTATCTTTTATATTTAGGTAATATTGAGCCAAGAAAAAACTTGATTAATTTAATTAAGGCTTATGAATTTTGGCGTTTAAAATTGTCTAGAGGAGATAATGCTTTGCCTTTAGTTTTAGCTGGAGCTAAGGGCTGGAAAATTAAGGAGATTTTTTCCACTTGGCGTCAGTCAAAATTTAAGAATGACATTTATTTCCTTGGTTATGTAAATGACGAAATTCAAGAAGCTTTATATCAAAACGCTAAACTTTTTATCTATCCTTCTTTTTATGAAGGTTTTGGTTTTCCACCACTTGAGGCGATGGCTAAGGGTTTGCCGGTTATAACTTCTAATGTTTCAAGTTTGCCAGAAATTGTTGCTGATGCTGCTTTAATAATTGATCCAAATAAACCTTTAGAAATTGCGAAAGCGATTGAACTTGTTTTAAAAGATGAGGATTATCGTTACAACTTAATTACTAAAGGCTTAAAAAGAGCTGAGCTTTTTTCTTGGGATAAAACCGCAAAAAAATATTTAGCTTACTTTGAAGATTTAGTTGGTTTAGAAAAATAGCTGATATTAGCCGATATAATAATTAAATTTATGAAAAATTTAAATAGTCAAATTAAAAAACCTACATCAAAAAAAGTTTTAGTAGCGATGTCTGGCGGGGTTGATTCAAGTGTTGCCGCCTGTTTATTAAAAGATCAGGGATATGAAGTTGCTGGAGTTTTTTTACATTTTTGGAAAGATGAGTCACCCGGTCTTGGTTCAAGAGTTGAAAATCGTTGTTGCTCTTTGGAATCATTACTTGACGCTAAAGCGGTGACGGCGAAAATCGGTATTCCTTTATTTACTTTTGATTACTCTACTGAGTTTAAGGAAAAAGTTGTTGATACTTTTTTAAATGAATACCAGGCTGGCAGAACACCAAATCCTTGTGTTACTTGTAATAAACAAATTAAAACTGCTCGTTTATTAAAACAAGCTCGTGCTCTTGGTTTTGATTATTTAGCAACTGGACATTATTTAAAAATTGAAAAACAAGGCAAGGAGCAGGTTTTGTTAAGAGCTAAGGATAAAAATAAAGATCAAACATATTTTCTTTACACTCTTTCTCAAAAAGAATTAAAACACTTACTTTTTCCTCTTGGTAATTATAAAAAACCACAAGTAAGAAAATTAGCCCAAAAATATGGCCTGAAAATTGCTGCTAAGGCAGAAAGTCAGGATATTTGTTTTTTGTCTGGTGATCATAATATTTTTTTAAAAAAATATTTAAAATTAAACAAGGGTGACATTAAAATTTTAGGGACTGATGAAAAAATTGGTGAACATCTCGGACTTCCACTTTATACTATTGGACAAAGACGTGGTTTAGTCGGTGGCATCGGCCCATTTTATGTCGCTGACTTTGATTATAAGAATAATATTTTGTATGTTGTTAAAGAATGGAATGATAAAATTCTTTATGGGCGAGAATTTATAGTTAAGGATGTTAATTGGTTGAGTTCTAAGGTGCCAAAGAAAAATTTTAAAGCCCAGGTTATTATTAGATATGGGCATAAAGCAGTTAATTGTGAAGTTCTACTAACTAAAAATAACAATACTTATAAAGTTATTTTTAGTCGCCCCCAAAGAGCTATTACTCCTGGTCAAAGTGCGGTTTTTTATGATGGTCAAAAAGTTTTGGGTGGCGGGATAATTATGTTATAATAAATTTTGTTAAGGAGCTTTATCTTTAAAGATGGTTTTAAAATTTTAAATTGCCTGAGTGGCAATTTTAATTTTTGTAAAATAATTTAATTTAATTTAAATAAATAATATGGCTCAAGAAATTCCAGACATTTTTAAACGTGTCCAAGAAAATAAAAAAGAAAGTCGTGAACTTAAAAAAGCTTATCGCGACGCCTTATCCGTTAATGGTGAATATCAGGACTTAGTAGAAGAGCTTGAAGCTTTAAAATTGAAGAAAAAAAAGGTAGAAATTTCGATTAAGGATTCTTTTAAAGAGGAGTTTGATAAGCTTGAAGGTTTAAAATTACATATTGCTGGTGATAATCAATTAATTAGTGATTTAGCAGTTAAAAAACTTTCAGAAGGGGAGTTAATCAAATTAGTTGATGAAAACAAGGTTGAGTATGAGCCTGTTTTTTCTGTAAGATTTAAGAAAATTTCTTAAAAATTTCTTAAAAATATTGACTTTTTGTAAAAATTGTGATATAATAGGGCAGAGTAGTTTAAAGCTATTTTCAATAAATTTGGCTATTTTTAATCTTTAAAGTTCATTCACAATCAAAAACAAAAAAAACAGATAAAATGCTAAATAAAAATGAAATTTGGGAAACTCCTAGCGAGCCCTATTTTTTTAAAAACTCCACTCGGTTTCAAGGAATGTTTTTAGAATCATTTATTTTTAATGATTCTGAAGTTTTCTACGAACTTGAATTACGCCCAGTTCGTAAAGAAGGCGATGCTCTCTCGCGGCAAATTAAATTTCTGGTTTTAGCTAGTAAAAAGATGGAGTCAGAGAAAATTTGTCAATTCTGTAAGAAAAGTAAAATTAAATTTTTACTTTTTCTTAACTACTCAATTCTTGATTTAAAGTTGAGTTGCTGTGATAGTGCTGAATGTAAAGAGGCTTTAAAGTCTAGTCGACCCGAAAGTCGCTTAATCCCTCTAAATTTAGATGGTTTAAGACAATTTAGGGGCGCGACTATAAGAAGAAGGGCGGAACTAGTTTTTCGCCAAGCTTTTAAAATTAAAAAAAGAGCTTCTCCTTTTGACATCTTTTATGAGTTTAATAAAGCTTATTTAAAGAGTCTTTAGTCGAAAGTTTTAGTCAACCAAGCTCAGGAAGAAAAACCTGACTTAAAGGAAGAAATTCCTTTTCGTCGTCGCTATTTTTCCGGTAGAATAAGCGACGCTGAACAAATAAGATTGTTTTAAAACTTAACATAAAAAAATTAAGAGCTCGTTGAAAAACGGGCTTTTCTTTTTAACTTTTTTTATTTTTTTTGGCTTTTTTGGCTTTTATTGCTATAATATATTACAGATTAAGATATACTTGAAAAAATAAAAATAATTAATTTTAAAATTATGGAAACTTCAAACAACACAAAAAAAAATAACAAAATTTTGGTGGTTTTTATCTTCCTTTTTGTTATTGCTTTGTTATTCTTTTTGGTGGTTTTTCTTAAATTAGAAAGAAATTTAATTAATGATGAGACAAGACTAAGCAACGAGCAGAATCAAAACGGAGACGTTTTAATAGAAGAAGAGGTTCCTGCTGAAGAGGTTTTATTAGAACCTGTTAGTAAATTAGTTTCTCGTCAAAACTATTTAGTGGAAAATATTAGTGAACTTTCTCCTATTAAAGAAGTTTTAGGCGGGACTTTTTACATCACAGAATTTAACTGGTCTAGCGAGGATTTAGCTCAGATTAAGTATGAAGATGGACACATCGCTCTTGAGGCCGAGGTTTCCTTTGAGGATGATGTTGCTCCAAGTAATTTTGTTATTACAAAAGAAAATTAAAAAGAGTTATTCTTGACTTGAATTTATGAGTAAGTTATATTTATATAATTCTTTAAGTAAAAAGAAGGAAGAATTTCAAGCAATTTCTGCTCCGAAAGTTGGTCTCTATACTTGCGGCCCAACTGTTTATAATTTTGCTCATCTTGGTAATCTTAGAACTTATTTGTTTGAAGATTTTTTAAAACGTATTTTGATTTATAATGATTATAAAGTTTTTCATGTAGAAAATATTACTGATGTTGGTCATTTAATTGGTGATATGGATATGGGTGAGGATAAGATGGAGGCGGGAGTAAAAAGAGAGGGAAAAAGTGCTTGGGAAATTGCCAAAAAATACAGTGACGCTTTCAAGGCTGACTTAGAAAAATTAAATATTTTAAGGCCAGATGTTTGGGAAAAAGTCAGCGATAATATTCCCGAACAAATTAATTTAATTAAAACTCTAGAAGAGAAAAGTTTTGTTTATCAGACTAGCGATGGTCTTTATTTTGATACTTCTAAATTCCCTAATTATAATAAGTTAAGCCATCTTCCGCTTGAAGATTTAAAAGAGGGAGCTCGGGTAGAGAAGAATAATGAGAAAAAAAACCCAACAGATTTTGCTCTTTGGAAATTTTCGAGCCATGATAAAAAGAGGCAGATGGAATGGGAGTCTCCTTGGGGTCTAGGTTTTCCTGGTTGGCATATAGAATGCTCGGCTATTAGCTTAAAACATCTAACTAATAATTTAGATATTCATTGTGGCGGCGCTGACCATATTAATATTCATCATACTAATGAAATTGCTCAGAGTGAGGCAGCGACCGGTAATAAATTTTTTAATTATTGGCTTCACGGTGCTTTTTTAAATATTCCAGGCGGGAAAAAGATGGCAAAAAGTGATGATAATTTTTTGACTCTCAAAAAGGCTTTAATTGATAAAAACCTAGATCCGTTGGCTTATCGTTTCACTGCTCTTCAAGTCCATTATCGCAAGCCGATGGAATATTCCGAGGAAATTTTAAAGCAAGCTCAAGAGGGCTTAAATAGTTTAAGACGCCAATTTGTTAAACTTGATAAAACTAAGGGTGAGGCTAAAGTTAATGAAGACTTAAAAAATAAATTTTTAGAAGCGCTTAATGACGATTTGAATATGCCAAAAGCTTTAGCAGTTGTTAATTCAGTTTTTAAAGCTAAAATAATTGAAGCAGAAAAATATGAAACCTTAGTTGATTTTGATAAGGTTTTGGGCTTAAAGTTGGAGGATATTATAATTGATGATGAAGCAAAAGAAGTTTCTTCGTTCGATTTAACTGAAGAAATAAAAGAAAAGGTTAGGCTAAGAATAATTGCTCGCGAGAATAAAGATTTTGCTCAAGCCGATGCTTTACGATTAGAAATTGAGGCGGCTGGCTTTATGGTTAAAGATGAAAAATATGAATTTAAAATTTACAGAAAATAAAAATAATTTTTGGCAAAAGTTAAAAAATCATGACCGGCCAATTTTAGCCTTAGCGCCAATGGCCGGTTTTTCTGACGCTGCTTTTCGTCAAATTTGTAAGAAGAACGGAGCTGACGTTTTATATAGCGAGATGGCTTCAACCGCAGCTCTTTATTATTTAGAAAAAAATCCGCTCAGAAAATTATTAACTAAAGGAGACAGATTAGAAAGTGAAAAAACTTTAGATATTTTACGTTTTGATAGAAAAAAAGAAAAATATTTTGTTGCTCAAATATTTGGCTCAAACCCTGAGCATTTTGCCGTTGCTACAAAAATAATAACTGAAAAAATTAAGCCTGACGGGATTGACATTAATTTTGGTTGCCCAGTACCAAAAATAATTAAACAAGGGGCTGGCGCCAGTCTGATGAAAGACTTAGAGCGTTCTAAAGCAGTTATTAAAGCCGTTTTAGATAATACAAACTTGCCCGTTTCTATTAAAATAAGACTTGCAAGTGGCTCAATAGATTTTAAAAATTTTTTACAAAATATTTCTGATTTTCCAATCGCTGCTTTAATGATACATGGTCGAACTTTAAAACAAGGTTTTGTAGGCGCCGCTGATTTTAAAGCAATTAAAGAAGCGAGAAAATATTTTAAAGGAATAATTCTTGCAAATGGTGGAATTTATGATTTAGAGGAGGCCCACAAAGCTCTTAAGGAGAGTGAAGCTGATGGCTTAGGTCTTGGTCGTGGAATTTTGGGTCGCCCTTGGCTTTTTAAGGAAATCAAAAACAATAAAATTATTAATAAAAGCAAGGCTGGGGTTTTTAAATTATTACTTGAACACGCTGAGTTGGGGCATAAATTAAAAGGGAAGCGAGCGACTTATGAATTAAGAAAAAATCTTTGTTGGTACTTAAGAGGGGTTAAGGGGGCGGCAAAACTAAGAGAAGCTTTAGTTAAAGCGGAGAGTTTGAATGAAATTAAAAAAGTTTTTAAAACAAAATTATAAGTTCAAGTTAAGCGCCCTTCAGAAAATGGCCTGTTGATAACTTTTGATGAAAAAAAAATTTTTTAACGATTTTTTTAAGATACTTGTTGATAAGTATCTTTTTTATTATTATTTTAGCTTATTTAAGCAATATATTAAGTGTTGACCAGAGAGTATAAGTGGTGTATAATTAAATCTGTAAGGTGATTTGTGGGGAACTAAGGTGAATATATGTTAATTGGAGAATACAATCACAATCTCGATGATAAAGGTCGTCTAGCAATACCGGCTAAATTTCGAGCTGTCTTAAAAAAAGGTGCAGTCGTTACCAAAGGTTTGGACGGCTGTTTATTTTTATATGGCAAGGAACAATTTACTAAGATTGCTATTAGTCTCGCCGCTCTACCAATTAGTCAATCAAAGGCCCGTGCTTTTAGTCGTCACATGTTAGCTGGAGCCATGGATTTGGAATTTGATAACCAGGGAAGAATTACTTTACCGGAGTATTTAAGAGAATTTTCTTTTTTAAAGAAAAAAGTAATTGTTGCCGGGTTATATGATCATTTAGAAATTTGGGATGAAGGTGCTTGGAAAAAATATAAAACTGAATCGGAAAAAAATACTAATACAATTGCCGAGGAATTGGGAAATTTAGGAATTTAATATGATCTATAGTCATGTGCCAGTAATGTTGAAGGAAATAATTTCCTTTCTTGATCCGAAAATAGGAGGAAAATTTATTGACTGTACTCTAGGTGGCGCTGGTTACACAAGGGCAATTGCTGAATTAGTTGGTGAAAAAGGAAAAGTACTGGGAATTGATTTGGATGAACTCGCCTTAGAAAATGCTAAAAGATTATTAAAAGAAAAGAAGTTAAATAATGTTGAATTAGTAAGAAGTAATTTTAAAAATTTAAATGAGGTAGCGGAATCAGTTTTTCCGGGAGAATTAGTTGATGGTATTGTCTTTGATCTCGGTCTTTCTTCGGCTCAGCTTGACGATGAGGCGAGAGGGTTCTCGTTTAAAGGTGAAAGGGCTCTTGATATGTCCTTTGGCCCTGATAACGAGCTTTCAACAGAGAAAATAGTTAACTTTTATTCTTTACTTGAATTAACGAAAATATTTCGAGAATATGGCGAAGAAAAGCAAGCTTATCGCATTGCTAAGAAAATTGTTGAAACTAGAAAAAAGAAAAAGATTAAAACTACCTCCGACCTATGCACTCTAATAGAAGAAATCATCCCCATTCGTGCTTGGTCAAAAATTCACCCGGCTACAAAAGTGTTTCAAGCTTTAAGAATGGAGACTAATAAGGAATTGGAAGTTCTAGCTGAAGCTCTAGAACAGGCCGAAAAGAGATTGAAAATTGGCGGTAGATTAGTGGTTGTTTCCTTCCATAGTGGTGAAGATAGAATTGTTAAGAATTTTTTAAGAGATAGAAAGGGAAAAGACTTTAACATTTTAACCAAAAAACCACTTATTCCAGGTTCTTTTGAGGCAAGTTGTAATAAAAGGGCGAGAAGTGCAAAATTACGCGCTGCTCAAAAAATTTAGATAATTTTCAAGTTAAAAATATAAAAACTATGGCAAACAATAATTCTCGTCTAAGAGACAAAAATCAAGGAAAAAAAACCAGCTCCGCTTGGCGCTATTTTAATTTTTCGATTTTTTCTTTTATCTTTATTGGTATTGGTTTTTATTTATTTAATATTAGTCACTTAGCGACTCAAGGCTTTATTCTAAAAGAATTAACTTTTAAGACCGATATTTTAAAAGTTGAGAAGTCGGAATTAGAAGAGAAAATAAGTTTTACTCAATCATATTATTCTGTTAATTCAAGAGTAGTACAATTAAATATGGTTGAAGTAGCTGAATTTGAATATCTAAAACCAATAGCTTCCGTGGCAAAAAAATAATTTAATATGAGGCCGATTAAGATAGGGAATAGAAAAGGCTCGGAAAAATCAAAAATTGGGCTTGGTCGCTGGCGCCTAGTCGTTGCGGTCGTTTTTTTATTATCATTTTCTTTAGTTTATAAATTGTACGCGATTCAAATTTCTGAATCTGAAATTTATAAAGCCAGAGCCGCTGATCAACATGAAGTTTCATTAAAATTGATACCAGAAAGAGGAAAAATATATTTTACCGAAAGGTCCACCGAAGGGGAGAAACTTTATGCGGCCGCTTCCGTTCGTGACTTAGCGACAATTTATTCAGTTCCTAAGGACATTACTAATCCTTTAGAAATGGCAGAAAAATTTTATGAATTTTTTGATAGAGAAATTTTAGAACAAGAATTAAAAAATAAAAATTTAAGTGATTTAATTGTTGCTACCTCAACGAAAGAGGTAATAATTAATAACTATTTACTTCGTTTTGATAAGCCTGGAGATCCTTATGAACCTTTAAACAAAACTTTTGAAATTAATCGTTTACTTGATCTTTATGTTTATTTAGTGAACTCTGACTATTTTGAAAATGGTGAAATTAGGCGTGGTTCTTTGCGTGACTTGGTGTCAAAAGATATTAGTAAAGAAGATCTTGAATTTAGAAATGAGAAAATTTATTTAACCATTAAAGAATTGGACGAATCAAGTGGCGAGGAAAAAGAAATAAAAAAATCTTTAGATATACCTGGGCTTGGATTTACTTTTTCAAAATATCGTTATTATCCTGAGAATGAGGTTGCCTCACAAATTCTTGGCTATGTTGGTTATTCTAATGGTGAGAGTAATGGTCATTATGGCTTGGAAGAATTTTTTGATAAAGAGTTATTTGGTCAGTACGGAAATCTGAAATCAGAAAAAGGGGCTTCAGCTAATTTAATTATTGTAAATGATAGAGAGTATACTGCTCCTCAGGGAGGTTCGGATCTAGTTTTAACTATCGATAGAAATATAGAATTTTTTGCTTGTGAAAAACTTAAAGAAACGGTGGCTAGATTTGAAGCGACTGGAGGCTCAGTCATTGTGGTTGAACCAAAAACAGGGGCAATCTTAGCTATGTGTTCAGAACCAAATTTTAATCCTAATGATTATCAAAATGTTAAAGATTTAAGTTATTTTAATAATCCGACCATTTTATATCAATATGAACCAGGCTCTGTTTTTAAAGTTATTACGATGGCGGCGGCTATTAATGAGGGTAAGGTAAATCCGGCAACGCTATATGAAGATAAAGGTGAAATAATGATTAGTGGTTGGAATAAGCCGATTAGAAATTCTGATTTTAGTACTAAGGGGGCACATGGTTTAGTCGATATGAATTATGTCTTAGATAATTCTTTAAATACTGGAGCTATTTTTGCGATGCGACAAACTGGGGATGATGTTTTTGCTAAATATGTTCAAGATTTTGGTTTTGGGGAAAGAAGTGGACTTGAGCTTGGCGCCGAGAGCCCTGGTAATATTAATAATTTATTAAAAAATAGAATTAAAGAAATTGATGCGGCGACTGCTTCTTTTGGACAGGGAATAGCGGTGACACCCTTACAAATGGTGATGTCTTATCAGGCTATTGCTAATAAAGGAGTTTTAATGAAGCCCTATGTTGTTAAAAAAATAATTAATAATGGAGTTGAAGAAATAATAAATCCGAAGAAAGTAAGGGAGGTTATTAGCCCGGAAACAGCGGCAACAGTTTCGGCAATGTTAGTTAATATTGTAGAAAAAGGACATTCTAAAAGAGCGAAGATTGAAGGTTATTATTTAGGGGGCAAGACAGGAACGGCTCAAATTGCTACAGTTGGTGGTTATAAAAAAGATGAATGGCTTCATACTTTTATTGGCGTCGCTCCAATTGATGACCCTGCCTTTGTGATGCTGGTAAAAATTGACAGCCCAAAAGGAGTCCAGTATGCTGAGGGTTCAACCGTTCCGCTCTGGCGTGATATAGCCGAATTTATTCTTCGTTATTATCAAATACCAAAAACAAGAAAATAAGATGAAAAAGATTTTAATGTTCAAATTAAAGATTTTTGCTAAATTAATTCTATTAAGACAGAAGCCTTTAGTTATTGGTATAACTGGTTCAATTGGAAAAAGTAGTACTAAAGAAGCTCTAGCCCTAGTTTTAGGTAGTAAATTTAAAGTTAGAGCAACTTATAAAAATTATAATAATGAGATTGGTCTACCCTTAACTATTATTGGCGCAAAATCTCCTGGCAAAAACATTCTTTCTTGGTTTAGTGTTTTTTTTCTAGCTTTTAAAATAATTATTTTTGGTGATAAAAATTATCCGGAAATATTAATTTTAGAAATGGGTATTGATAGGCCGGGAGACTTAAAATATTTATGTTCGTTAGCTAAACCAAAAATAGGAATTGTTAGCTCTATTAGTTATGCTCATATTGAATATTTTGGCTCACTTTTAGAAATTAAAAAAGAAAAAGAGGTTTTAGTAACATCGTTACAGGGTCAGGGCGCCGCTATTTTAAATTTTGATAATGATTTTTGTAAGGAAATGGCAGAAGCTAGTCGGGTTAAAGTTATAAGCTATGGTTTTAAAGAAGGAGTTGATTTACTTGCTCAGGATGTAAGATATAATTTTGACAAAGGTGATTATGAGCTAAGTGGAATAAATTTTAAATTAAATTTTCGTGGCTCAATTGTTCCAGTTTTAATGAAAAACGCCTTATCTCCAGGAGCAGTTTATGCAGCCTTAGCAGCTAGTGCTTGTGCTTTAGAATTGGGGTTTAATTTAGTTAATATTGCTAATTCTTTAAAGGACTTTTCTTTGCCAAGAGGAAGGATGAATGTTTTGCCGGGAATTAATAATTCTTTTATTATTGATGATAGTTATAATTCATCACCAGAAGCTTGTTTAGCAGCGCTTGATGTTTTAGGTAGTATTAAAATTGAATCCGAATCTAAGAAATATGTTGTTTTAGGGGATATGTTAGAAATTGGTTCCTATACTAATGAAGGACATCGTTTAGTTGGTGAAAAAATCGCTAAAATAAAGGCGGACTTTTTAATTACTATCGGCGATAAATCTTTAATGATAGCTGAATCGGCTCTTAAAAATGGTTTAGATAATGATAAATCATTTCATTTTAATAGTACCGATGAGATTGGAGAATTTTTAATTAGTCGTATTAATTCAGGTGATATAGTTTTAGTTAAAGGCTCACAAGGAATGCGCCTTGAAAAAGTTGTTAAGGAGATTATGGCGGAAAAAGATCGGGCGTCTGAACTTTTAGTTCGTCAAGGGGGCGGTTGGAAATAGAATTTAAAGCTTTAATTTAAGGATAATTAAATAATTTTCGTTTGCTAAGGCATAATAAATATACTATACTGTATTTATATGCCTATTTTAATTTTAGGGGGTCGAGGTAATCTCGGCAGCCAACTTAAGAAATTCTTTTCTAATGATTATAAGACTGTCGCTTGGGATAGGGATGATGTTGATGTGCTTGATTTTGATCTTTTGCGAGAGAAAATTTTAGCATTAAAACCACTTTTAATCATTAATGCCGTTGCTTTTAATGCCGTTGATTCTTGCGAAAATAAAGATGGTTTTACTAAAGCCTTAAAATTAAATGCTGAATTACCAGCAGTCTTAGCTGATATTGCCCTAACAATTTCTGCTGTTTTAATTCATTATTCAAGTGACTATGTTTTTAACGGAACCGATAATAAGCAATTTTTTTTAGAACATGAAACGCCAAACCCTATTAATAAATACGGTGAGAGTAAATTTGCTGGCGAACTTGAATTAAAAAAACGAGCTGCAAGAGGTTTAAATTATTATTTAATTAGAACCTCAAAGCTTTTTGGCCCAGCCGGCAGTAGTGAGACTTCTAAACCTAGTTTTTTTGAGGTGATGCTTGGCCTCGCCTACAAGGGTGGGGAATTAACGGTAGTTAAGGAAGAATTAAGTTGCTTTACTTATACCCCAGATTTAGCTCAAGCAACCAAAAGACTTTGGGAACTTAAAGTTCCTTTTGGAGAATTTCATTTAGTAAACGAAGGTCCCTGCACTTGGTATGAAGCAGTTACGGAATTTTTTGCTTTGCAAAAGTTAGAAGTGAAAATTAGAGCTATTAGAAGTGAAGATCTTTTACGAGCAGCTAGGCGACCGAAGTTTTCAGTTTTAAAAAATACTAAAGTGAAAAAATTAAGAGGTTTAAATCAAGCTTTAGCAGAATATGTTAATTTATTAAATTTAAAATAAAAATAATTATATGAGAGGTATTATTTTATCTGGTGGTTCAGGTAGTCGTTTAAAACCATTAACCAAGATAACCAGTAAACAATTATTACCGATTTATGACAGGCCGATGATTTATTATCCGCTAAATACTTTAATTAAAGCGGGGATTAAGGAAATTTTGATTATTATTGCTCCAGAAAGGGCGGGTGATTACTTAAATCTTTTAGGTGGTGGTAAAGAATTTGGTGTTAAATTTACTTATGAAATTCAAGATAAACCGGAGGGTTTAGCTCAGGCCTTTATTATTGCTGAAAATTTTATTGGCCAAGAGAGCGTCGCTATGATTTTGGGTGATAATATTTTTGAAGATGATTTTTCTGAGGAAATTAAAAGTTTTAAAAGTGGCGCGAAAATCTTTGCTAAAAAAGTTTCAGATCCAGAAAGATTTGGGGTTATTAAATTAGATGAAAATTTAAAACCAAAATTCATAATAGAAAAACCAAAAGATAAAATTTCGGATTTAGCTGTTACTGGTCTTTACGTTTTTGATAATCGAGTGGTTGAAATCGCCAAAAATATTAAACCTAGTGATCGTGGTGAATTAGAAATTACCGATGTTAATAATTGGTATTTACAAAAAGGAGAGCTCGAGGTAGCAATGGTTAATGGTGAGTGGTTAGATGCTGGGACTTTTGAAAGTTTATTGAAAGCACAAAATATTGCTAAAGAAAAGTTGGTCGGAAAGATGATAATTTAGTTTTATGAAGCTAGCTATTGGTTTTATAACTTATAATGAGAGCTCAAGTTCTTATTTGTCTGATTTTTTAAAAAGTTTAAAAGAAGCCCTTGATTTTTCAGGTCTTAGTGATTATATCATTTATGGTTTTGAAAATAGTGATTTAAATTTTAGGGATAATGATAATTTCATTAAAGATTTTTTAGCTCTTAATCCCGATTTCCATTATCAGCAATTAAGTAGTAATGGTAAAAATTTAGGTTTCGCTAAGCCTTATAATTTGATGATTGAAAAAGCTTTATCATCCGGGGCTGAGTATTTTTTAGTGATTAATCCTGATGTCATTTTTTCTCGAGAGTCAATCAAGCTCCTAATTGAGCCATTACTACATGATAATAATTTATCGGCCACGGCGCCAAGAATTATGTCTTTTAATTCTGAAAAATCAGAATTACATAATTTAATAGATTCTTTCGGTATTGGCTTAAAACGAGGTTTAAAATTCTTTGATATTTGTCAAGGTGAAAAATATCTGGAAGAAAAAAGGGAACAATATTTATTTCAAGGAAAAAATGTGTTAGCGCCAAGTGGAGCAGCCGGTCTTTATCGGCTCAAAGCTTTGGAAAAAGTTGTAGAAATAAGGGCGGCTAAGAAAGAATACTTCGATGAGCGATTTTTTATGTATAAAGAGGACTGTGACTTAGCTTATCGTTTGCACTTTTTAGACCTCAAAACACTACTAGTTTTTAATGCTGTTATTTATCATGACAGGACAACGAAGTCACTTAGCTCTAGTCCGCTTAATTTTTTTAAAACAAGAACTAAAAAAAGTCGTTTAGCAAGATCCTGGTCTTTTAGAAATCAGCATTTCATTTTTATTAAACACTTTTTAAGTCAAGATTTCTTGTCAAAAATAGTAATTTTTGTCAAAATTCTGACAATGTTTGTTTTTTCGCTTATATTTGAGCAATTTTTACTTAAAGAGTATAAAAAAATCTATTTATTTTGGAAAAATTAGTTCTTTATTGACTAATATAAAATATTGTGATAGATTAGTAGCAAATTATAATTTAGCAATATTAAAATAGTATGGAAAAATTATCTGAAGTTTTGTTAGAAAAAATTATTAAAGAAGAGCGTAATGAAGAGATGGCTCGACTTGATGCCGTTAGTATCGTTAATTCTTTATTTTCCGAACTCCTTGAGCGAGAAAGAGATATTTTATCTCGTCGTTTTGGTTTAAAAGGTGGAAAATCTGAAACCTTGGAAAAAATTGGTAATCTTCATAATCTAACAAGAGAAAGAGTTCGTCAAATTGAATCTGCTAGCATCAAGAAAATTAAAAAACTTGATGATTTGGAAAAATACATTGCTTTATTAAAAGAAACTATTAATAATTTATTAGAAGAACACGGTGGCTTATTAAGAAAAGATTTTCTCTTAGATATTTTAACTGTTATTGCTTTAGAGATTAATAACAAGCTTGAACCAGGAACAAAGGATTATGAAGATGTTAGAGCTTCTTACAAAAATAATTTCAATTTTTTAATTACTAAGCTCATGTCCGATGATTTGGATCAGGGTAATATTATTACTGGATTCAACCCTTCAATTAAAATTAAAGAAAGAGAACTTAATTTTTTCGAAGAAATAGCTAAAGATTTAATGAAGAAAGTTGAGTCGATGAAAAAGACTCTGAAAACCGATGAACTGATTGAAACTGTTAAAGAACTAGATGCTTATGCTAAGTATCAAGAAGTGTTAAGTAAAGTTAAAGACACTGGAGCTGATATTACTAGAATTTTTAAAAGTAAAATTTTTCCTGATAAAGCTGAAATTATGAATAGCAATAAAATGCTTTATTCTTTAATTCAAGCAGTTAAAAATCTTGAGCAAAACAAATTTGGTGAATGGGGACTTGCTAATTCTGGTGAAATTAAACCAAAAACCGTTAATGATAAAATCTATCTAATTTTAAAACATAATGGAAAGCCACTTCACTTCATAGAAATAGCTGATAAGATAAATGAAGTTGCTTTTGATAAGAAAAAAGCAAATGCTGCCACCGTTCATAACGAATTAATTCTTGATGATAGATATTGCCTAACTAGTCGCGGAACCTATGGTCTTAAGGAGTGGCAAAAATAACGAAAAAAGCCTAATTTTATTCAAATTTAAACAAGTTCAATTTTTTGGACTTGTTTTTTTATTAAGCTAATTTAACTCTAAAAAAAGCTTTAAAAAAGGTTTTATCTTTTTTTGAAAATATGTTAAAATATAGGCATAAGTTAATGCAGGTTTATTTTTAGGACCACCTATTTTTCTATGGAAATATTCTTAGATATTAGCCCCTTTCAGAGATTTTTTAATCTTGAGGCTGAAGAGATGCTTTGGCGTTTTTTTGCTAATTTTGCTTGGCCTTTTTTGGGTTTAATTTTTGTCATTGGAGTTAGGGAGTTATATTTGTATTGGATTAGAGGAAAATGGTCAGAAAATCATAAATATATTTTATTAGCTATTGATATTCCCCGGGGTAATGAGCAATCGCCTAAGGCGGTTGAAAATATGTTTACTTATCTTGGTGGCGCCCATGGAAGTCAAAGTTTTTTTGAAAAGTGGTTTGAGGGCATGTATCAAAAATCTTTTAGTTTTGAAATTGTGAGCATTGACGGCTACACCCAATTTATTATTAGAACTCCACTTGAATTTCGTAATTTAATTGAATCAGCCGTTTATTCTCAATATCCGGATGCGGAAATTTCTGAAGTTGAAGATTACGTTAATAATGTTCCCCATAAAGTTCCTGATGAGGAGTATGATTTTTGGGGAACAGAATTTGTTCAGGGATCACCTGATGTTTATCCAATTAAATGTTATCAAGAATTTGAACATCAAATGGGGCCAAGTGAGCTTCAATTTAAGGACCCAATGGCGAGCTTAATGGATCTCTGTGGTTCTTTGCGACCAGGGGAGCAATTTTGGTTTCAGATGATTGTTATTCCAACGGGTTTTGATTGGGTTAAAAGAGCCGAAAAAGAAATGGATAAACTTTTAGACCGTAAACCTAAAGTTAAGGACGACTTATTTACTAGGGGGTTAGGTGTTTTAGGCGAAATAAGTGAAGCGATTTATCCAATTTGGGGCGAGGTTGAGGCCCCTAAAAAGAAAGAGGAAAGAGCTAAAACAATGATGGATCTTTCGCCAAAAGAAAAGGTAAGGATTGAAGCCATTCAAACTAAAGCAGCAAAATTAGGTTTTGAGGCTAAGATTCGAGTTATCTACATGTCACGTAAAGAGGTGATGAATAGAGCTAAAGTTGTTTCTGGTTTTGTTGGTTATATTAAACAATTCATGTCTTTGAACTTAAATAATCTAAAACCGGAATTAAGTCGAATTGCGACGAGAGTAGCGTATTTTAATAAAGCCAGTCGCTTGAATAGATTGAAAAGAACTTTGCTTGCCGCTTATATTAATCGCTCTAGTTCAATTGGTTCTGATGTGGGTATATTTAATATTGAAGAACTTGCAACTTTATGGCATTTTCCCGTTGAATTTATGGCTAAATTTTCTATGTTACAAAAAGCTCCGGGCAGGAAAGCGGATGCCCCACCCACATTACCTCTTGATGATGATTTGCCGGGCGCTTCGGGGCAATTTTTAAATTTTATTTCTGATGAAGCTGAGACTAATTCTATTAACGAAGATGATTCTTCATTAAATGATAATTTGGGAAAAGATGATGAAATTAATAATTTTTTTGGTATCACTGAAGATGATGACAATAAAGCTGATTTGCCGCCAAATTTACCAATAGCTTAAAACAATATGAGAATTGTTGGCATAGACGC
The DNA here is from genome assembly GCA_009995495.1 of Candidatus Falkowiibacteriota bacterium. Taxonomy (GTDB): domain Bacteria; phylum Patescibacteriota; class Patescibacteriia; order Patescibacteriales; family UBA12465; genus UBA12465. Next base: position 12,137 of record JAACPL010000011.1, on the reverse strand, counting down.
ACGCTTCTATGGCCCCCTAGGCAAAGGTTTGGGGCGCTATACTCAAGAAGTTGTGGATAGAGTAATAGAAAAAAGTAAATCAAGTTCAGAACTTAATTTGTCTTTTGTTATTTTTTTAAGTCCAGAAAATTTTGATGAATTTCAGTTAAAAAATGAAAGAGTTTCTAAAGTTAAATTACCATTTCGCTGGTATTCAGTGAAAGAGCAATTACTATTTCCATTTTATATTAAGAAATATAACCTCGACTTGATTCATTTTCTTCATTTTAATATACCAATTTTTTGTCCAACTAAATTTATAGTCACAATTCATGATTTAATTCTTACTCGTTTTCCAGCTATTAAAGCAACGACTAGAAATAAATTTATTTATATTTTAAAGAACTTAGCTTATCGTTTAGTTTTACGTCGGGCTATTAATAATTCGCTGAAGATAATTACTATTTCTGAGTTCACTAAGAAAGATATTATATCATTATTTAAAGTTGCGTCTGATAAAATAGTTTTAATTTATGAGGGGGCAGCTAATTTAGAGCTAGCAAAAGATAGTAGATTTGTAGAAAAGCAAGTAGAGGAAAAGATTCAAAATTATCCATCTAAGTTTTTACTTTATGTTGGTAGCGCCTATCCTCATAAAAATTTAGAAAGGTTATTAAAAGTTTTTAATGTATTAGAAAAAGAAGGCTCGGATATTTATTTGGTTTTAGTTGGAAAGAGTGACTTTTTTTATGAACGTTTAAAAAAAGATGAGCCTGCTTTAGAATTAATTAAGGCTCGACGTATTTTTTTCCCTGGTTATGTTTCTGACGTTGAGCTTTCTTCTTTATATTCTAAAGCTTTAGCTTTTATTTTTCCCTCGCTTTATGAAGGCTTTGGTTTACCACCTTTAGAGGCGATGTCAAAGTCTTGTCCAGTTTTGTCTTCTGACCATTCTTGTTTACCAGAAATTTTAGAAGATAGCGCTTTATATTTTAATCCACAAGATTTAAACGATATAGTTAATAAAATAAAAATTATAAATCAAGATGAGTCTTTGCGGACTGATTTAGTGCGAAAAGGACTATTGCAAGTTAAAAAATATTCATGGGATACTTGTGCTGAGAAAACTTTAAAAGTTTATTTGGATGCTTTGGGTTTAAATAATATTTGAGACATGAACAAAAAAGATTTAAAACAAGAAATACTACAAAAATATCAAAATTCCAGTTTGGTCGTTGATTTGCGTCCTTTAGTTAAGGAAAAAGAAATTTTAAAGGATGTTGCGAAAGTCTCAATTAAAAAAACAAATCAGCTAAAAGAAAGTTTTAAGTTTTTTAAGAAAAAGAATTTTCATCAAAGTTTTATTCAGAAAGAAGATGAGCCTTTTTATAAAAAATTTTCTTCCTTGTTTAAAAATTATAAAACTAGAAAACAGGAGAGAAAGATATTTTTTAAAATTTTAAAAAACAAAAAAAAGGTTTTGAATAATAAGGTTAAAGATTTCTTTATTTTACCAGAGATATCGATTTCATTTAAGAAAAAACCTAAAACAAAAAAAGTAATATTTCTGAAACGACTACCAACATTTGCAATCGCTCTTGTTTTTTTAGTAATTCCTTTAAAAGCTTTTTCTTTGTTTGGTATTCTTGATTTTGAAAATTTTGAAGCTCGTATTTTTAATAATTCTTATCAAGGTGTTAATAATTTATTAGCCGCAGCTGATTCAATTTCTCGTTTTGATTTAAAAGATGCGGACGCCAATTTAACAGCCGCTGGCTTAAATTTTTTAGCGGCTGATGATGATTTAGGTAAAATAAATGATGCAATTTTTGCTCTAGCATCTTTATCTTCTGACTCAAAAATTAAACTAGCCTCACAAAGTAGAAAATTTTTAGCTGCTGGTTTTGTTGCCTCCTCTTTGGGTAAAAATTTATTAGCAGCAACTAATAGTCTTTTTAGTGGTAATGATGATTTTGAGAAGTCATTAGAAGATTTTATTGATTATGGTTTTTTAGCAGTTAAAGACGCTAAGGAACTTGAAAAAATTATTGCTCAAATTGATGATAAAGATTTACCTGAAGAATATTACTTAAAATTTACTCAATTAAAAAATCAAAGTTCTATTTTGGCTAATAATCTTGATGAATTTCTTAAACTTAGTGATAGCTTAAAAGATGTTCTTGGCTTAAGTATGGATAAACGATATTTATTAGTTTTTCAGAATAATTCTGAACTAAGAGCGAGTGGTGGTTTTCTTGGTAGTTATGCTTTGGTTGATGTACGTGACGGTAAGATTAGAAATCTTGAAGTTCCGGCCGGAGGTTCTTATGATTTAGAGGCTGGTCTTAAGGGTAAAAAATTTGCCTCTCCTTATGCACTTCATTTAGTTAATCCTTTATGGAATTTTTGGGACGCTAATTGGTGGCCTGATTGGCCTAAAACCGCTAGGCATTTAATGTGGTTTTATGAGCAAAGCAGCGGACCGAGTGTTGATGGCGTAATCTCTTTAACACCAACAGTAGTTGAAAGAATGCTTAAAGTTAGTGGACCGATAGACATGACTGAAGAATATGGCTTAATAATTGATTCTGAAAATTTTTGGGAAACGGTACAAAGAGTCGTTGAATATAAAAATTTAATGCCTACTCATCCCGATGATTTAATTGGCTTGCCAGCCAGTTCCTCACCAATTAATGTTAGCCTGCCTTTATTTCAAGATTTAGAAAACAGTAGTAATAATAAACCAAAGAAAATAATTGGTGACTTAATGGCTAAGATTTTAGAGGTTTTACCAAGTAAGCTAAGTCGTGAAAATTTACCATTAGTCATTTCTATTCTTGAAGAAAGTGTTTTAGAAAAACAAGTGATGTTTTATTTTAAAGATGAGAACTTACAAAAAGAAGCTAGTCGCTATCGCTTATCAGGAGAAATGAAAAATGTAGAAACCGATTATTTGATGATAGTTGATACTAATATTGCTGGACAGAAAACGGACAGAGTAATTTCTAAAAACGCTTCCTTGGAATCAAAGATAGCTAATAATGGTCAAATAATTAATACTTTAACTATTAAGCGCGAACATCTTGGTCGAAAGAATGAAGTCTTGGTTGGGGTTCGTAATGTTAATTGGCTTAGAATTTATGTACCAAAAGGAGCGAATCTTTTAGAGGCTCGTGGTTTTAACTCGCCTGATGCTGAATATTTTGATGAAGTTGATCCCGATGCTTTAATTTTGCCGGAACTTGAAAACGAATACCGAGCGCTAGTTGATGAGCCTAGTGGAACTTTAATTTACGACGAAGATGAGAAAACGGTTTTTGCTAATTGGACAATGACCGACCCTGGTCAAAGTTCAGAAATAGTTATTAGCTATAGTTTGCCTTATAATTTTAATGATATTTCTCAAAAAGATGATGTCTCTTGGTTAGAAAAATTCTATCAAATTTTAAATCCTGATGAAGACTTAGTTTTTCCTTATTCCTTTCTTTGGCAAAAACAACCAGGGGCTAAAGCTTTTGATTTTGAGTTAAATATTAAACTACCAGAAGAACATGAAGTTTTTTGGCGAGCAGAGGAAGATTATAACTTAAGAGAAATTGAAATTAAGGATAGTTTAAATCAAGATCGTTTTTACGGATCTTTAATCAAAAAAATCAAATAATAATAAATATATGATAGCGAAGAAAAAACAAGGAAAAGACTTTAGCCTTAAAAATCAAAAAGAATCTGGTTTAGCCTCCTTTGTTGCACGACCAATCCCAGAAGAGGGCGAAATAATTGATTTTGAAAAAGCAGTTAATCGTGAACTCCGCGATCAAGAAATTGATTCTCATCTAATTGATGTTTATAGTGACAAGAAAGGTGGAAGGGTAGATGTCAGCCACATGAATATTAAAAAGAAACCGAAATTTTTTCTATCACTTTTGAAAAATATTATTTTTGTCGCACTACTAGTGGCACTTGTTAATTTTGTTTATAATCAATATTTCCGTAATGATAATGATATTAGCTCTTTAAAACTAGAGTTAATTGCGCCGGAAAGAGTTGTGGCTGGAGAAGAATTTTATTATGAAGTTGAATATTTTAATCCAAGTAAATTTGTTTTTTCGGAAATTTATTTAGAGATGCAATATCCGGATAATTTTATTTTTGATTCTGCTACTCTTAATTCTATCCCCGTTTTACCTGAAAACGGAAACTATGCTTTTAAATTAGAGACACTTGATTCAGGGGAAAGAGCAAGTTTGAAGATTAAAGGATACATTTTAAATTTACCAGAATCTGTTAATTTGGCAGTTGCCCGTTTAACTTATTTACCAGGAACTTTTTCTAGTCATTTTAAGAAGGAGGATTCAAGTTCAACGATTATTCGTGGTTTAGGATTTTTAGTTGACACTGAAAGCTCTAATGCTATCTTTATTAATCAGGAAAATGAAATAAAAATATTTTTTTCAGGCTTTGATGATGGCTTGTTGACAGAAAAACTTAGTGAATTTGATATCTTTTTTGATTTTAGTGATGGTAGTGGCGGAGAGATATTAGGAGCAACATCTTCTTTATCTTTAGCTTCAAATGAAGAATTGTCTGAAGAAAAATTATCTTTAGAAAAATTAAGTGCTTTCTCTTGGCATATCGCCAACTTAAGCTCACTCATGAATCGTCAAGAAACAACTTTCAAATATCGGGTTAAGAATAAGGTTGATGCTTTCCAAGTTAACATTAGCTTGCGCCATCGTTTAAGTGATAAGGAATATGTTTTTTGGCAAAAAACTTTAAAACCAGAATTAGTTTCTAGTGATTTGAGTTTGAATTTAATTTTAAATGATTCTAGTAATGACCAAGCTTTAAATTTTGGTTCAGATTTAAATTATTCTCTACATTATTCAAATAAAGGCACTAAAGCTTATCAAGATGTTGTTATTATGGCAATTTTAGAGGGTGAAGTTTTGGATTTTGACTCTTTAGTTATTGGTCAAAATGGTGAAAGAAGTGCTAATTCAATAGTTTGGTCAAAAAATGAGTTACCTGCTTTAAGAGAAATTAAAGCGGGAACCGAAGGTGAAATTAATTTTAATATTAAAGTTAAAGATTTTAATTCTAATTTTTTAGGAAAAAATTTAGAACTTTCTGCTCACGCTCAATATAGTGTTGGTGGCAAAGAAATAAGTGGAGCTGAGAATATTAGTAATAAAATTATTAATAAAATAAATAGTGACCTTAATCTTAAAGAAGAATTAAGATATTTTAATGATGATAATTATCCGGTTGGCTCCGGTCCTTTACCTCCGGAAGTTAATCAAAAAACTGAATTTAGAGTTTATTGGACGATAGAAAATAATTTGCACGAATTAAGAGAGTTGAAGGCAACTTTTAATCTCCCGGCCTATGTCAATTTTACTGGGCGTCAAGAGCTTGAGGTCGGTAGTCTTTATTATGATGATGATTTAAGGCAAGTAGTTTGGGAAATTGGATTATTACCAACTTCTAAATATTTACTTCAGGGTTCTTTTTATTTAAGCGTTACTCCAACTGATAATGATAGAGACAAGATTTTAGTTTTATCACCTGGCTCAATCGTTAGTGCTATTGATACAGAAACAGGGGGAGTGATTCTAAGTAAAACTGAACCGAAAACTAGTCGTCTTGAAGATGATGATATTGCCCAAATGAATAATTCCGGGCGGGTAAAATAGGGATGATGGTTGAAATTTAATTCAATAAAGTTGATTATAAAAATGTTTAAATTAATTACAAGAAAAAAAGACGGGCGTCGTTTGGGGCTTTTAAAAACAAGGCATGGTCTTTTAAAGACACCATTTTTTATGCCTGATGCAACCAGAGCTTTTATTAAATTAAGCTCGGCTGATGAAGTTTTAGAGACAAAAACTAAAGCGATGGTTGTTAATACTTTTCATCTTTATCTTCAGCCAGGACTAGAAACAATTAAAAAAGCTGGTGGTGTTCATAAATTTATGGCTTGGGATGGTCCTTTATTATCTGATTCCGGCGGCTTTCAAGTTTTTTCTTTAATCCATAAAAATTCAGCCATGGGCAAGATTGATGATGATAAAGTTGTTTTTAAATCACCGCTTAATGGTTCGCGTCATGAATTTAGTCCAGAAAAAGCAATTCAAATTCAGTTTGATTTAGGGGTTGATATGATGGTTTGTCTTGATGATTGTCCACCAAACGAATTTTCTCGTCATGACTTAGAAAAGGCGGTTGAGAGAACTATTAATTGGGCAAAAAGATGCAAGCTTGAATATGAACATCAGATTAAAAAAAGAAAATTAGTTGGCTTAAAAAAACCATTAATTTTTGGGGTAATACAGGGTGGAGCCGAACTTGATTTACGAGAAAAATGTACTAAAGAATTAGTTAAAATCGGTTTTGATGGTTACGGTTTTGGCGCTAGACATGTTGATAAAAATGGTAAATTTTTAAAAGAAATTTTAAAGAAAACAGCCAGTTTTATTCCAGAAAACTCGCTTCGTTTTGCGCTTGGCGTTGGTAGTCCTGAGGATATAAAAATTTGTGCCGAGCTCGGTTGGGATATGTTTGATTGTGTTATTCCAACCAGAGAAGGTCGTCATGGAAAACTTTTTTTAGATGGGGCTCAATCTTTAATCAAAGTTAAAACGCGCTCTATTAATATTAGTAATGCAATTTTTAATCAAGATTTTACAGCTATCAATAAGAGGAGTAATATTAAGGCGTTGAAAACACATTCACGATCTTATTTGAAACATCTTTTTCAACTTAAAGAACCTTTAGGACAGAAATTAGCCGCTCTTAATAACTTAGAGTTTTATCAGAAATTGATGACTGAGTTAAGAGCAGAAAAGAAAAATAATAAATTAAGATAATAACTATGAACACTAAGATTATTGCGACTATTGGCCCCAAGACTGAATCTCCAGAAGATTTAAAACGCCTTTTAGATGAGGGGGTTGAGATGATAAGAATTAATTTTTCTCACGCTAGTTATGAACAATATGTTAGAGTAAAAAAGATACTTGATTTTTATAATAAAAAAAATAAGAAGCAAGTAAAAATTATGCTTGATCTTCAAGGGCCGAGAATTAGAGTTGGCAATATGCCAGATGGGGGGATTAACTTAGAAGAGGGTGAGCGTTATTCTTTTATTTTTAAAAAAGGCGGAACTTATCAAAAAGGCATAATTCCTATTGATAACTCTGAGCTCCATCTTGATATTAAAAAAGGTGAACCGCTCTATTTAGCTAATGGTGAAATTGAATTAATCGTTAATGAAATTAAAAAAGGCTTTATTAAAGGAACTGTTGTTCGCGGTGGCCTTCTTACTTCTCATAAGGGTATTAACGTCCCTTATACTAATATGAAGCGAGGTGGTTTAATGCCAAAGGATATACGTGATGTAAAATTTGGTTTAAAAACTGGTGTTGATTATGTTGCTTTATCTTTTGTTCAAACAAGGGATGATGTGGAGAAATTAAGAAAGCTTATTTCTAAGAAAAAAGGAGTGCAATTAATTTCTAAAATTGAACGAGCGATTGCTTTAAGAAATATTGACCAAATAATTCAAGCCTCTGATGCTATTATGATTGCTCGTGGTGATTTAGGAATTGAAATTCCGATTGAGGAATTGCCGATTGTACAAAAGTATTTAGTTAAATTTGCTCATTGGCATGATAAGCCAGCAATTATTGCAACTCAAATTATGACTTCGATGATAAAAAATTCTCATCCAACCCGGGCTGAAATTAGTGATATCGCTAATGCTGTTTTAGATGGTGGTGACATGGTTATGCTTTCTGATGAAACAACGATTGGCGATCATCCTTTTATTGCTGTTAGAACTTTGAAAAAAGTGGTAAATAGGACCGAAAGATATTTAGATAAAGAAAATTTAAAAATTTAAATAATATATATGAAAATAAAAAACATTCAAGCTTTTGAAATTCTTGATTCACGCGGCAACCCAAGTTTAGCCGTTAAAGTTATTTTAGACAATAATATTGTTGGCTCGGCCATGGTGCCTAGTGGCGCCTCTACTGGAGCTTATGAGGCTTGTGAATTAAGAGATGGTGATTCTAGTCGTTATGGTGGTCAAGGTGTTTTAAAGGCCAAAGAAAATATTAAAACTATTATTGCCCCAGCTTTAATTGGCGAGGAGGTTGAAAATCAAGTTGAGCTTGATAAAAAAATGATAGTTCTTGACGGAACAGAAAATAAGGAAAAGCTTGGCGCTAATGCAATTTTAGGAGTTTCTCTAGCTTTAGCTCGAGCGGCCGCTCTTAATTTAAATATTCCTCTTTATCGCTATTTAAGTAAATTTAATCCTGACTTTGATGGTAAATTTATTATGCCTTTACCGATGTTAAATGTTTTAAATGGTGGTAAGCATGCTAATTGGGCAACTGATATCCAGGAATATATGATTATGCCGATTTCCACTAAGACTGTGGCCGAGGCGATTAGAATGAGTGCTGAGGTTTATCGGGTTTTGAAAAAAGTTTTACATGCTAAAAATTATAGCGTTTCCGTTGGCGATGAGGGCGGTTTTGCTCCAGTGGTAAAAAGTAATGAAGAACCGTTTACTTTATTATCAGAAGCAGTAGAAAAAGCTGGTTATAAAGTTGCTGAAGATTTTATTTATTGTATTGATGCGGCGGCTAGCGAATTTCATCAAGAGGGGAAATATAATTTACAGAAAGAAGGGAAAATTTTAAGTGGCACTGAGTTAAGTGATTTTTATTTGGCTTTGGCGGAAAAATATCCAATTAAATCTTTTGAAGATATTTTCGGCGAAGATGATTGGGAAAATTTTCAAGCCTTTAGCGCTAAAACTGGTGATAAATTTCAAATTGTTGGGGATGATTTATTTGTTACCAATGTCCACCGTTTAGAAAGAGGAATTGCGGAAAAATCGGCTAATTCAATTTTAATTAAATTAAATCAAATTGGCACACTCTCGGAAACAATAGAAGCAATTTTACTGGCTCGTAAAAATGGCCTGAGTTCAATTATTTCTCATCGTAGTGGTGAAACTGAGGATGCTTTTATTGCTGATTTTGTAGTTGCTATGGGGACGGGTCAAATTAAAACTGGGGCGCCGGCTAGAAGTGAAAGAACCGCTAAGTATAATCGCTTAATGGAGATTGAAGCAGAGTTAGGAAAAGAAGCGGTCTTAGCGAACTTTCCTTTTTAAAAAAACATATGATGCAATTATTATTTTTTTCTTTTTCAGCTATCTTTTTATTTATTGGCCATTTTATAGCTTATTCATTTTTGCTTAGATTTTTTAGTATTTCTTTTTTTTCAGGCAAGTTAATTACAGCCATTATTATTAGTAGTCTTTTCGTTGGTGTTATAGCAGCTTCTTATTTTATTCATGTCTGGGATAATGTTTTTGCTCGCTCGACTTATGTTTTTTTTGTTTCTTGGCTAGGGGTACTAACAAATATTGGTTTAATGATAGTTGCTATTTTTCTATTAAAAAATACTTTATCAGTTTTTAATTTAAGTTTGCCAATTTTTTATTTGAAATTAATATTCATTGTTGGTACAGTGGTTATTTCTTTAGTTGGTTTTTATCGCGCCTTAGTGCCAGTAGTTAAAGAATATGAAGTTAAAATTCAAGATTTGCCAGCTTATTGGGAGGGGAAAACGGTTGTTCATATTTCCGATATTCACATTGGCCCAGTTTATCGAGATAAATTTTTAGGTCGCTTAGTTAAGAAAATTAATTTTTTAGAACCGGAAGCAGTTTTTATTAGCGGTGATTTTTTTGACGGGATGGAATCAGATTTTTCCTGGCTGCACAAGCCCTTAAGTGATCTTAAGACGGAAAAGGGAATTTATTATGGCTTTGGTAATCATGACCTTTACTTAGGCTTTGATTATGTGGTTAAATTAATGGCTGATAAAAATTTAACAGTTTTGGATAATAAATTAGTTGAAGTTGAGGGCTTGCAGTTAATTGGTATTAATTATTCTTTTAGTAATAATTTTAATTTGGAACAAGAAATTCTTGAACAATCAGGTTATGATAAAGCTAAGCCCAGTATTTTAATTTTTCATACACCGAAAAATATTGAATTAGCCAAAAACGCTGGTATAGATTTGCAGCTATCTGGACATACCCATGACGGTCAACTTTTTCCTTTGAATTTTCCTGCTAGATGGATGCATAAGGGCTATGGTTATGGTCTATTTAAAGAAAATGGTTTTAATTTAGTTGTTAGTTCTGGGATTGGTACTTGGGGGCCACCGATGAGAACAACCGCTAGAAGTGAGATTGTGAAAATAGTTTTAAGGAGAAAATAATTTTAAAAAAATGAATTTATCTAAATTATCAGAAATATTAAATGAGGAGCCGAAGTTTCGTTTTGTTCAAGCGAACAAGGCTTTGTTTCAAGATTTTATTTCTTCTTGGGATGAGGTTTCAAATTTTTCTAAAAATTTAAGGGAAAGATTAAACCTTAATTGTCCGATAGAAATTAAAGCGGAATTAATCGGGGCGAAAAACGCTAAAAGTTTAAAGGCTTTAATTGAGTTAATTGATGGTGAGAAAATTGAAACGGTTTTAATTCGCCAAAAAACAAAAGAGGGAACTAGAAATACGGTTTGTCTTTCTTCGCAAGTTGGTTGTGCTCTAGCTTGTGCTTTTTGCGCTACTGGTGATTTTGGTTTTCGTCGCAATTTAGATTATTTAGAAATTGTTGAGCAAGTTTTGTTTTGGGCGAGGTTTTTGAAGGATGAAGGCAGAGAAGAAAAAATTGATAACATCGTTTTTATGGGCATGGGTGAGCCCTTTTTAAATTATGATGAATTTATTAAAGCAGCTAAGTTTTTAAATAATGAGGAGACCTTTAATTTTGCTGCTCGTCGCTTATCGGTTTCAACTTCCGGCATCGTTGAGGGAATTAAAAAAATCTCTGGTGAAAAATTACAAATCAATTTAGCAATTTCTTTGCATACGGCTGATGAAAATTTGCGAAAGGATTTGATGCCGATTGCTAAAAAATATTCTATTAGGGAAATTCTAAAAGCGGTAGATAACTATATTTTAAAAAGTGGCAGACGGGTTATGTTTGAGTATTTAATGCTTAAAAATATTAACGATAGTGATAAGGACGCCTTGGCTCTAGCGAAGATTATGAGAAAGCCATTATATATGGTTAATTTAATTCCTTATAATCCAACCGGTCGCTTTCAAGCTTCTAGTCCCGAGCGGATGGAAAAGTTTAAAAAAATCTTAGAAGAAAATCAGGTTCCAGTCACTCTTCGTCATAGTGTCGGCGCTGAATTGTCGGCTGCTTGTGGGCAGTTGCGGGGGAGGAAGTAAGATTTTAACTAATAATATATGAGTGAATCAAAAAATTTCCCTGACGCTTTTTATAGAGTTAGCGTTCGTGGAATAATGATAAAAGAGAATAAATTTTTATTAGGGCGCCATGGTGAGGATAGTACCTGGGAAACTTTTGGCGGTGGTCTTGATTTTGGAGAAGAATTACAGGATGCTTTAAAAAGAGAAATTTTGGAGGAAACTGGATGTGAAGTATCATACATTTCAGATAAGCCAATTTTAGCATTACCACATATTGTTCATAATAAGCGAGGGTTAGACTGGTTTTATAATTTTCCAATTTACTACGAGGTTAAGTTTGATGAATCAAAAGTTGATTTTTCATTACAATACTCGGAGATAAAATGGTTTACTTTAGAAGAAATACAAAGCTTAAATTTATTTGAGGGAGAAGAAGGAATTGGAGAAGGCTTTAAGTCTTTAGTTAAAAAAAATAAATAGTTTTTTTTGGCGCTAAATTAATTTTTAGTTTTTAGCCAATTATTTAATAAAATAGACCAGCACAAAAGTGCTAGTCTATTTTATTAAGTACCGCGAGAGGGACTCTCTCGCTCACCGCCGCCAGCAGTGCGGCGGTTTCACTCGTCCAGGGTTGGCGTCCAAACTGCCCCCGGCAGTTTGTCCGACGCTCGTCCGCTCGTTCGGGCTTCCGCCCTCTCTCGCGTCTCGCTTCCAACCAGTTCAAGCCCCTCTCGCAAATAAAGAAAAAAGGCAGGTCTTTCGACCTACCTTTTTCCTTTAAGTACCGCGAGAGGGACTCTCTCGCTCGCTTTTCGCCAGCATGCGAAAAGCTCACTCGTCCAGACCA
>JAACPL010000026.1 GCA_009995495.1 Candidatus Falkowiibacteriota bacterium | reverse complement strand
TTATTATGCTCGGGGGCAGGGATTCGAACCCCGATAGCCAGGACCAAAACCTGGAGTCCTACCGTTAGACGACCCCCGAATATTTTTATTTTTCACCTATCTATATTATAATATCTAGCCAAAAAGTCAACTCTTGAAAATTAACTGGAAATTAAATCTTTGAATATCGTCTAACCGCAATTAAACTAGCAAAAATGTTGATGAATAAAACAACTAAGAACTGAGCGCCAAAAATGACCAAAAAATTATCAAGATAATAAGATAAAACATTAACACTATAGCCAGTAAAGAAAACTTCTAAATAGGGTTGAAGTAATGTTAATAAAGGAAAAAAGGCGGCAATAATTAACAAAACACTAAAAATTGCATACATCAAAGAAGAAAAAACATAAGGCATGTAGATAAAGAAGTTTGAGGCTCCAACCAAACGCATAATTTCTATTTCTTGGCGATGAGTGTAAATTGTTACTCTAATGGCATTATAAACAACTAATAAACTCGTTAAAGCAAAAACAATAATAATAAATAAACCGACATCATTAATACGCTTAGTTATATTTTCAATCTTTCCAAGAATAATCGAATTATCGCTAAAATCACGAGACTCAATAATTGGGCTATCAAAAACTTTAAGCTCATTAATTAACAAAGCTGATTCTTCTAAGTTTACCGGATGGATTATTAAAGCGGGCGATAAAGGATTTTTGCCAATTTCTTTCAAGGCGGCTAGAACCTCCTGATTGTTTTCATATTTTTTGCGGAAATCTTCAAGTGCCGCCGCTTTAGAAATATAAACAACTTCTTTTATTCTCGAATTTTGGTTTAAAGAATTTTTTAAAAGCATAATTTCCTTTTCCTGCGAATCAGCTTTTAAATACAAACTAATATCAATCTTGTCCTTAATCGCATTAACCGCTCCATCGCTAATATAACTCGCAGTTGATAAAGTATTGATAGAAAAAAGTGAAAGAAAAAGAATCGTTACCGTGACTATACTGAGCCAGCCGTTTCTAATGATATCTTGAAAACTAAATTTTATAATTCTATAAAGAGAAAGCATATTGATAAAATTAAAGTAAATATTTGCCGTTTTCTTTATCGCTAATAACTTGGCCACTATCCATCGTAATAACGCGACGATTTAAACGATTAACAATTTCTTTATTATGAGTAACTAAAACAACGGTTGTACCAAAATTATTAATTCGTAAAAGTAATTCAATAATTTCATCAGCATTAAGGGCATCCAAATTTCCTGTTGGTTCGTCGGCTAATAAAATTTTTGGCTGATGGACAAGCGCCCGAGCGATTGCCGCTCTTTGTTTTTCTCCGCCAGAAACTTCTCCCGGATATCGCTTCCCCTTCCCCTCAAGACCAACAATTTTTAAAACACTAGGCACAATTTTTTTTATTTTCTCTCTTGAACCGCCAGAAACTTCAAGAGCGAAAGAAATATTTTCCTCTAAAGTCTTTTTTGGTAATAATTTAAAGTCCTGAAAAATAACTCCAATTTGACGGCGTAGATGAGGAATTTCGCGACGACTAAGACGAGTAATATCCCAATCACCAACTTGAACTTTGCCAGAATCAGCTCTTTCTTCGCCAATTAAAAGACGAACTACCGTTGTTTTTCCGGCGCCAGATTGACCAACAATAGAAACAAACTCGCCAGACTTTATAAATAAACTAACTTCATCTAAAACTTTATTTTTGCTGTAAAATTTTGAAACCTTTTCTAGTTTTATCATATAAAATTTTTATTTTTTCAAACCAAATTTTATCAACTCTTCATTAACTTTAAAACTAAGATCACGAGTCGCCGAATTTAAATTAATAACAATAAATTTTTCATTCTCATTTTCAACTTGAGTAATTAAACAATAACCAGACTCATCAAGATAACCAGTCTTAGAGCCAATAATCGCATAAGAGCTAGTTGCTAAAAGATGGTTAGTATTTTTTAAGTTAAAAACTTTTTTAGAATTAATAGTTGAAAAAGAATAATTAGTTTTAGCACTAATATTTTTTAATTTTTCATCACTAAAAATCTCTCTTGCTATTATAGCATAGTCAGAAGGAGAACTCACATTTTCTGAAGACAATCCGGTTGGCTCGATAAACTTTGTATTTTTTGCTCCCAAATTTTTAGCGTAATCATTCATTCGTTTAATAAATTCATCACGACTTAAACCGCTATTTCTCACTAGAGTCTCAACTGTATTATTAGCCGAGCCGATAATTGAAGCATAAAAAAGATCGCCGACTGTTAAAGTGTCACCATCAGTAACTCGTAGTCGAGCTTCTTGGCCAGCGGTTACATATTTATGATTATAGTCAGAATCTTGTTGCCTATAAGTTACAACTTGATTAAAATCAGGCTTTAAATCTAAAAAAACTTTAGCAAAAATTAATTTTGTCAAACTTGCAATAGGCATTACTTGAGAGGAATTTTTTTCATATAAAACTTTGCCATCACTCTCACGAATAACAATGGCTGCTAAGGCGGAAATGTCCGGAGAAACAGAATTTGTGGTGTTAGCTAAAATTAACTTATCCTCAACTTTAAAACTAGAGCCGGTAATACTAATTGGCTCAACTCTGACATCAATTATTCCCGCTCCCGTTGACGCTAGAGCCGAAAAAGAAACGAAGTCAAGATCAATAACTCTGTCAGGATTAATATTTCTATCTGGTCCAAAATCATTAACGGTAACTTCAATTGTTTTGCCATTACTTAAATTTGTAACTTTTAAAACACTGCCTTTTGGATAATCGGGCGAGGCGGCAAATAAACCATTTTTATACTTATACCAACTCGCCCTCCCCTCAACCATTCTCAATTTCCCATCTATCTCGGCAAAGTTTGATTGACTGGCAATTCTAATTCCATATAAGGCGCCACCCTCTTGCTTAACAACTTTAAAATATTTTATTTCACTTGGATGGGAAATTTTTTCAATTAAAGCTTCTTTATTTTGCGTTGAATTTTTAGGGGAGGCCGGAGTTAAGGTTGAAGTTATTTTTGGAGTTTGGTTTAGCGTAGAAATTCTAATACCATATAAAGCTCCTCCCTCTTTTTTAACAACGCGGAAGTATTTTATTTGATCGGGATGAGAAATTTTTTCAATTACCGATGCCTTAACCTGCGACGGAATGCTTAAGGTAAAAAAAGTAAATAACAATAAAATGATTAGAATATTTTTTTTCATTTTGATAGTGTTAATTCGGATTGACTTAAACAATAATTAGACTTAAAATAAATTTAGTTTCGCCCTCTTAGCTCAATTGGTAGAGCAACGGTATCGTAAATCGGAGGTTGCCGGTTCAATTCCGGCAGAGGGCTCATTAAACGAAAGACTCAAAAGCTGAGCTAATTAAAAAAATAATTCCACCAAAGTTTTAGAGCGCTAGAACTTGCGCTGGAATTTAAACTAGAATTTCCAAGTTGCTCAATTTCTTCTTTTTGGATAATAACTACAGCCTCGCCCGGCTTTTTCAAATTTAAACTTGAGCGAGCCTGATCTTCAGCGGCTTGAGGTGATGCTAAATAATCAAGGAATTCGTGCAACTCTTGATTATTTTTTTCGTATTCAGCAATTTTAAGACGCATCGCTTCAATTTCTTTTTCAGCAACTAGACGGCGACTATAAGATTTAGCTAAAGGAAAAGCTAAGAGGATCAAAAAAACAAGGGCCAAAAAAGCAATAAATTTTTGACTAGAAAAAAATCTTAACCAAGCGCTTTGCGGCTCATGTATATTAAGCGCCGAAGAACTACTTCTTGTAATTTTATTTTTTAAACTCATAAGGCTATAATAGCATAAAAAAGAAATCTAAAAAAGAGCGAAAATAAAAATAATTGACTAGATAATAAATAAGCTTTTAGCCGCCAGCCAACTTGTCCGCCGTAGCTTTAGCGAAGGCGGATAAATTACTTAGTTGATGAGGAGCGAGAGTTTATTTTTAAGCGAATGGGATTTTTTTTATAAAAAATCCCTAGCGAAAAAATAAAGCTCTCGTCCGAATCAGGACAAGAGGGATGATTATTTTTTAAATAATATTTTATTTCACACAAGCTAGCTATTTCAATTCTTCCTCACCTTCGGCGTCACCCAAAAACCCATATATTTTCCTCGCAATAATCTAACTTGAGCCTCTAAACAAGGAATAGCACCAAAAATAACAATAGTAACTGGAACCGTCGCCCATTCTAAAGTCATTTTTATTTTTTTAAACCAGCCATATTTCTTGGGTTTCTTTGGTAGTAATAAATAAGAAACAACGGCGGATAAAACCATGCCAATCATCGCAAAAGTCATTAACTTCTGGGTAATAAATGGCAAATTACCTGATAAAACCGTTGAGTTAAAACGATCTCCGCCTAAGAGCATTGGTAGCCAGCCAACAAAACCGATGATTATGGCATTAGTCGCCCAAGCATGAAAACCGTAAATTTGAATGAAAATATGTTCGGCTAATTTCCCTTTTTGAAAGCCGGGATTATGCCAACGCTTAGCCGTATTAAATAAAAGATAGGGAATATTTTCTCCGCCCCAAGCCCAGCGTCGTTGTTGTTTATATAAATTCTTAGCCGTTTTCCACCAATTCTCATCAGTAGTCACATCCATTGAAACTTTAACATAAACCGGCTCAACCCGATAATCGCCATTATAATAAAGAAGGCAATGCCAAAAAATTCTTGAATCCTCAGAAACATTTTTTGTCCCCCAAAAACCAATTTCAACCAAAGCTCTGAAACTCATAGAATGAGAGGAATAAGTTACTAAACTTTCTTGGCGAATTTGCATAATCATCTGCCAAAAAGTGTTAGAAGAGGCAGCCACTCGCGAAAAAAACGGCGAGTCCCAAATATTATTATGGTAAACTGGGACTGGTTGATAACTAGTTAAATACGGCTTAGGAACGGTTAAAAATTTATAAGAAACGGCGAAAAAATAACCAGGCTCAATAACAGTATCAATATCAAAAACTGAAATGATAATTTTATTATAATCAATTTTTTCCTTATCAATTATTTCTTCTTTAACCGTCTTCGCACACCAAGCTTGATTAGCGCCCTTACCTTTTAATTCGCCAACAAGACCATCGGGATGAGTGGTAATAAAAAGATGACCGAATTTATCTTGATAATTTTTAGCGACAAATTCTTGACGACGTTTCACTAATTCTAGGCCCGCCCTCTCTTCAAAAGTAATAGCAACAATCATTTGCTCCCGAGGGAAAGTGTCTTTTAATAAAGCGTCTAGACAACCTTTAATAATTTCTTCATCTTCTTGATAAAGCGGTAAAATTATAAGCTGAGTTAAATCGTTCCAGGTCATTCCTTGGTGACATAAAGCTTGATTAGAAATTTTTTCCTCCCCCTTTAACTCTTTAAGTTCTTCACATTTTTCACGCCAATCAGTTCTTGAGCCTTTTTTTAATTTTAAATAAGCGGTAATTAAAAAAATCGCCATGTAAAAAACTAAAAGCAACCAATAAACATCAAAGGCAATAATAACATAAGCGACCCAAACTGGCTTAAAATAAGATAAAATAATTAAAACTACAAGGGTAACAATAGAAAAAACTCCGGGAAATATTTCTAAAATCCGGTATATTTTTCGATCTCGACCCTGAAGATCGGTTGCTTTGCCGATTTTTAAGTAGTTTAATTCCTCTTGAGCAGTTTTTTGCATATAGAATAAAGGCGTTTTCTCTTAATAATTTAGTCCTTATTTTAATCATTTAAAACGCCCTTTCTTTTTAACTCAAAAAAGCATTTTGCGCAAGCTAAGACGTCAACTAAGGCATCATGAGCTTCAGGAAAGCTAGTTTGAAAAAGTTTATTATAAAGCTCAGTTAAGTTTGGCCATTTATAACCACCTCGGCCATTAGGAATCTGGCAAAAGCTAACTGAACTTTTCATTGTACAAATTTTATTAGCTTCTAATAATTTAGGTAAATCAAAAGACATTTCCTGACGCATTATTTCTGAGCCAACTATTTTTTCATCAAAATCTATATTATGACCAATTAAAAAATCAACGCGACTCGCATCTTCAAGAAATTCCGCTAAAACTTTTTTAATTGGCTCACCTTCTTTCATCGCTCTTTCTTGGGTGACCCTGTGAATTTTAGCAACTTCATCAGAAATAATATAACCATCAGGATAAATGATAAAACTTTTTTTCAACCAATTGCGACCTTCTTTATCAAAAATTGCCCAAGCAATTTGCACCATCCTTGGCCAATTAGAAAAATCATCAAGCGCAGCTTGATACTTTTTTGGCAAACCAGTTGTCTCAGTATCAAAAATTAAGTACATAAATTACTCAAATTTAATTTCTTCACCTTCTTTAAGCTCAAGTTCTTGACTAGGAATATTAGTAACTTCAATTGAGTTTTGAGCTTGATTTTGAACTTGACTTCTCCCTTGAGTCTGGTCCTGATTTTGAATTTTAACTTGAACCTGAACTTGAGTTTGACTTTGATTGGAATTATTTTGAGGCTTTAAAGATCTGCCCTTAAAATCAACTGGAGCAATATTTTTTAAATCATTTAAAGAAATTTTCGGACCACTATCAAAACGCGCTTGGTTCTTATTACTCTGGGGCCCAGCCTTAAGTTCATTTCTAATTTCTTGTAAAAACTCCTTAGGAGCAAAGGCTTGTCGCTCCTCTACTTTTTTATTTTTTCTACTTTCTTGCTCCAACCTCTTTTCTTCTCTTTTTTTAGATAAACAATCCTTACAATAAACCGGTCTAATACCATCGGGCTCAAAAGCTAAAAAAGTTTTAATACCACAGGCAGAGCAGTTAGCAGGAAAACTTGCATTATTATTTTTTTGAGTCTGGACTTGTAATGCGGTTCGTTGATTAATATTATTTAAATTTTGAAGCCTAGCCTCTTGATTGTTATCTAAAAAACTAGGCGCGGAATTAGTAACAGAAGAATTAGCAAGAGGAAAAGAAGAATCTAATTTTTTATCATAGAAAACCACAGTTTTTTTAGCCGCTCCCTCATCACCTATTTCATGCCAACGGGCAATTTTTTCCTCAATCTCAACTCGACTACCGGCATACTTTTCTCGAGAATAATTAATAACTTTATCAGTATTGCCAGTCTTTTCACTTAGAGTTAAGGGTGGTAAACCTTTGGCAGAAAAAGGTGAAGAGGCGATACCATCAATCATTAATTTTAAATACATTTCATACTTTGGCAAATTAACAATATCTTCTTCGGTAAAAGTCGGAGTAAATTCTTTAACTAGTTCTTCAGCATCAGCTGCTCCAACTCTAAAAACTATCATGGTTCCGACGTTACCAAAAACTGCTGGCTTAACTTTCTCACTTAATTGTTCAATATATTGATGGGCAAGAATTAAATTCAAACGATATTTTCGCGCTTCTGATAAAATGTTAGCGAAGGAGTCTGTAGAAAAATTTTGAAATTCATCGATATATAAATAAAAGTCTTTTCTTTCCCCTTCGGGAACGTCAACTCGGCTCATCGCTGCTAACTGAATCTTGGTAATCATCATCGCTCCTAAAAGAGCAGAATTATCTTCGCCAATTCTTCCCTTTGATAAATTCATAATCAAAATTTTTCCGCTATCCATAACTTCACGAATATCAATCGACGATTTAACTTGACCAATAATATTTCTCATCAAAGAGCTTGATAAAAATTGTCCAACCTTATTTTGAATCGGCGAAACTGCCTCAGAGGCAAATTTATCAGCATAACCAGAAAATTCTCGCTCCCAAAAAGCTTTAACAACCGGATCTTTAATGTTAGTGACAACTTGTTTACGATAGTTTTTATCTGACAACATCCTAACGACGCCTAAAATTGTGGAGCCAGGAAAATCTAAAATTGCTAAAATTGCATTTCTTAAAATATACTCTAAACGAGGACCCCAAGAATCAGCCCAAAGTTTTTGAAAAACTCCAATTAACCCGGAAGCGACTAGATGGCGCAAATGAGGTTCAACTTGTTCAACGATATTAAAAGCAATCGGAAAATCAATATCCGAAGGATTAAAATAAATAACATCATGAATTCTATCGCTCGGAATATATTCCATGATTTTTTCCGCCAAATCGCCGTGCGGATCAACCACGGCAACACCAAAACCGGCGCGGATATCACCGACGATCATATTCTCTAAAATTGTTGATTTACCCATACCAGTTTTTCCAATCAAGTACATGTGGCGACGCCTATCATCAGTTTTAATTCCGAAGCGACGAGCTTGATTACGAAATGTTGTTTGGGCAAAAACAGCGATTTCTTTCATTTTTTTATTTTATAGCATTATTAGTTTGCTCAACTATTTGATTCACCTGATTTTGATAACTACCAATTAACTCTTGTAAATAATCAAGGACAAAATCAAAAGATAAAAAACCAAAAATAACAATTAGAATAACTAAGCTCCATTTTACAGCAATAAAAATCCTTTTGTGCCTAACATATTTTTTAATATAACGAGTTGAGGCTAAAATTTCACGACTAAGTTCAAGATTTTGTTCTTGTAGTTTTTTAATTTCGTCATTTACACTAAGGACATTTTCTTTCAAAGTTTCCTTTTCCGAATTTTCCAACTTTAATTCTGGTTTATGATTGTCTTGATTTTTTTTACTTTTCATATTTACTATTTTTATTAACTAGGAAATCTTAATCACCGGATCTATCATCGCAAAATTCAACAAAGTCTCGTCCTAATCTGACAAATTCTTTCATCTCCTTGAGACTAAAACTTTTTTGATTTTTAAAATCGGCATCAACTAAATTGGTATCAGATTTGAAATTTTGTAAATACCATTTTTTAGCCCCTTTAATAAAGCTTCCCATTGCTAAAAATATCTCCTTATCAACGAGTCCTGGGACCATGGTTGTTCTAAATTCATAGGGCAAACCACTAGTCATTATTAGCTTAGCACTTTTTTCTAATTTTTTAAAGTCAACTTTAGCACTAACAGCATTTTCGTAGTGATCGGCATCACTTTTAATATCCATCGCCAAATAATCAACTAGTTTCGCTTTAATTAATTTCTCTAACATTTCTGGATTAGTTCCATTAGTATCAAGCTTAACTAGATAACCAATTTTTTTTATCTTCCGAATGAAGTCAGGCAAATCGGAGTGTAAGGTTGGCTCCCCACCGGTGATAACAACACCTTCAAGTCGCCCGAACCTTTCTTGTAAAAATAAAAAAAGATCCTTACTCGCAATTGAGCTCAGATCTTCTTTATTTTTAACATCCTTTCCCTCTTGGGGCAAGACAAGCATTGGGTTATAACAATAATGACAACGAAAATTACAACCGAAAGTAAAAATTATGGCGGCTAAGTGATTAGGGTAATCAATTAAAGTAAGCTTTTCTAGGCCACCAATAATCATAAAATATTGTTAAAAAGCTTACTTAACTTGAAAAGTTTTTCTGTCCTTGTATTCAGCCGCCTTACCTGGATTATAGTTTTGTACTGGAGTTAACCAGCCAACGACACGGCTGTAAACAATGCATTCTTGTCTCTCTGTTTTAATTGGGCTCATATATTTATGATAATTAGTTAATTAAATTTTTAAATAATTTATTCGGATTGGTTTTGATTAGCGGATCTTATATCATCAACATCAGAATAACCAATCTCCTCATCACATTTTGGACAGAATTTATGTTCA
>JAACPL010000018.1 GCA_009995495.1 Candidatus Falkowiibacteriota bacterium | reverse complement strand
AACACTAACAACACTAACAACACTAACAACACTAACAACACTAACAACACTAACAACACTAACAACACTAACGCTGTTAATAGTGGCAGTAATAGCCCTGCTAGTACTGACCCGAAAGCACTAGAAAAGACTAGACTTGAAGCTAAGCAATTTGTGGCTACTGAAAAACAATTAGTTACTAAGGTAAATAACACTTTAGCTGAATCTCTTTCTGGTCGTCTATTATTACAAGTAGAAAATAAAGGTGAGGCTTGGTATGTTAATCCTAAAGATAAATTGAAATACTACCTTGGCACACCAGATTTAGCTTTCTCAGTAATGAGAACCCAAGGAATAGGAATAACTAATAGTAATTTAGAAAAGATTAAAATCGCTAATTATAATCTAGCCAACAGTTTAGATAGTGATGGTGATGGATTATCTGACGCTTTTGAAGATGCTATTAGTTCTAACAAGTATAGTAAAGACGCTGACGGTGATGGTTATGATGATTATACTGAACTAGCCAATAATTTTGATCTATTAAAAGGAGGCGGAGCTAGATTAGATTATGATAATACTTTTACTAAAAACCAAGGAGGTAAGATATTCCTCCAAGTAGAAAGCAAAGGCGAAGCTTGGTATGTTAATCCCCTAACTAATATTAGGTATTATCTTGGAAGTCCAGACGATGCCTACTCTCTAATGAGAGACCTGTCTTTAGGAATAACTAATGATAATCTCAGAAAGATTGGAGTGGGAAATGTGGAATAAATTAAATAAACAGAGCAATTTAAATAATAAATATTTTAAAATGATAAACATAAAACCAAAAGCTCAGGTCGCTTATTTTAGTATGGAAATTACCTTGGAAAATTGTATTAAAAATTTTGCTGGCGGCTTAGGAATTTTAGCTGGCGATATTTTACGTTCCGCTAGTGAAAAAAAATTTCCGATGTTGGCCGTTAGTCTTTTATATAAACATGGTTATTTTAAACAACTAATAAGTAAAAAAGGAAAACAAGAAGAGCTAGTTGATAAAAGCGATTTTTCTAAATTAAAACTTCTTCCTTTTAAAATAAATTTAAATATCAGTCAGGACAAAGTTGTTCTTCGGGCTTGGGAATATATTTTGAAAAGTAATGAGGGGATAGAAATTCCGGTTTATCTTTTGGATAGCGATTGGCCAGAAAACCGTGAAAAGCATCGTCGGCTTTGTGAACATCTTTACGACGGCGACTTGAGGAAAAAATTAAAACAATCAATCGTTTTAGGCCGAGGAGGAGTTAAATTATTAGAAAAATTAGGCGAAAGTAATATTTCTAAAATCCATTTAAATGAAGGACACGGGGCTTTAGCGGCGATAGAATTATTTTTAACTTCCAAAAAAAGAAGTGAGAAGGATAAAATAAAAGAGGTTAGAAAGAAATTAGTTTTTACAACTCATACTCCCGTTGTTGCCGGACATGATATTTATTTTGGTGAGTTTTTATTAAAATATCAGCCTGATTTTCCCCTTAAAATAAAGGGTTTAGTTGAAAATGACAAAATTAATTTTACTAATTTAGCGATGTTTTTTAGTTCCTACATTAACGGCGTTTCTTTAAAACATCGGGAAGTTTCTAGGGCGATGTTTCCCGCTTATAAAATAGACTCAATTACTAATGGTGTTAATTCTTCTTTATGGATCGCGCCGGAATTTAAAAATATTTTTAATAAATTTATTCCAAGTTGGGAAGAAGACAATAGTCTTTTAAAAGAAGCAGAAAAAATTCCTTTAGCAGAAATTAAAAAGGCCCACCAAGAAGCTAAGTTAAGGCTAATAAAATTAGTTGAGGAAAAAACAAAATTAAAATTTAAGGAAGATATTTTTACTATAACTTTTGCTCGTCGCTTCGCGCCCTATAAAAGGCCGAGCCTTTTACTTGATGATTTAGAGGTGCTTAAGAAACTTAATAAGCGAATCGGGAAAATTCAGATTATTTATAGCGGTAAAGCTCATCCTAATGATGTTGTTGGCCAAACTTTAATTTCCGAAGTTAATAAGAGAATTAAAAAACTTGCTAGAGAAATTAAAATTGCTTTCTTGGAAAATTATGATATTGAAATTGCTAAAGTTTTAGTCGCTGGTTCCGATCTTTGGCTTAATAATCCAGTCGCACCGAACGAAGCTTCGGGAACTAGCGGGATGAAAGCAGCTCACAACGGCGTTCCGCAATTAAGTACCTTAGACGGCTGGTGGCCAGAGGCGAGTCCGGAAAAAACTGGTTGGATAATTAAAGATGATGGCATAAAAAATAATTTATTAGAAGTTCTATCAGAAAAAATTATACCTTTGTATTATAAAAGAGAAGGAGAGTATTTTAAAATTTGTCGCCGAGCAATAAGTCTAAACGCGGCTAAATTTAATTCCCAAAGAGTTTTAGGGGAATATATTAAGAAGGCTTATCGCGATTAATAAATCAAGGCTAAAATTTCGTCTCTTTTTTCCTTCATCACATCTTCATTTATTGCTTCTAAATTAAGACGAATTTTTGCTTCAGTATTAGAACCACGAACATTGAACCAAAAATTTTCGTAAGTAATTGAAACCCCATCAAGTAAATTAATTTTACCGTCTTGATATTTTTCCTGAATACGTTTAAAAACCGCTTCTTTATCAGAAACACTTTTATTTATTTCTCCGGAATGAAAGTATTTTTTATAAGGTTTAATAATTTCTGAAACCGTTGAGCCTGACTCTGACAAAAGTAGTAATAATTTAATAATAATAATCTCCGGATATTCAAAGCAGCCAGCGCGACCATTGAAATAAAAATGACCAGAAGATTCGCCCGCAAAATAAATATCTTCCTTAATCATTTGCTCCTTAATTAAAGAATGGCCAACCCGAGTTATAACCGGAATTCCGCCATTTTCTTTAATTAAATCAGCTGTAATTTTTCCAGGACGCACATCATAACCAATTTTCGCTCCCGGCTTATCTTCTAAAAATAATTTTGCCATTAGTCCGCGAATGATTGCCGGATCAATTGTTTCGCCCTTATCATCAACGAAAAAAATTCTATCACCGTCGCCATCGGTTGTTATTCCTAAATCAGCGCCAATAATTTTAACCTCCTTTTTTAATTGCTCTAAGTTTTCTTCTTTTAAAGGGTCAGCTTCATGAGCTGGAAAATTACCGTTAAGCGGGAAATTTATATAATTTATATTAATATTTAATTGACGAAATAAATGTCCGAGGTAAGCTCCACCCATACCATTAGCGGTGTCAATTACAATTTTTAAAGGTTTTATTTTTTTGTCACGCAAAAAACTCAAAGCATAACTAAGAGCCTCAACTTGAGCGTTTTTATTTTCCGAAATAGAACCTTTTTCTTCAGTCGGTAAAAAATGGTTAGTTAAAACTTGTTCCTTAAGAAATTCAATTCCGCTTTCACCACTAATCGGCAAACCTTTCGCCCGAACTAATTTGAAACCATTCCACTCCTTAGGATTATGAGAGGCGGAAATCATAATCCCGCCGTCATAATTAAAATGGCCGACAGCAAAATAAAAAGTTGGGGTTGCAATTAAACCTAAATCAACCACATCCGCCCCCGCTTCAGTTAAACCCCGAATTAAGCCCTCTTTTAAAGCCGGCGAAGAAAGACGCATATCATAAGCGACGCCAATTTTTAATTTAGGAATATTCTTTCCGTCCTCATCATTTTTTCTTAAAGCAACATAAGCTTTACCTAAACGATAAGCAAGTTCATTATCAAAATCTTGGCCGTAAACACCTCTGATATCGTAGGCCTTAAAGATTACTGGATTCATTTCTAACATATTTTATTAAACCGCTTAAGCCGAATAAAGTAGCGACAGTCGCCACAATATTTCCCACATAAGGCAAGGTGAAAATTAACCAGGAAATAATTATTCCTAGTATTAAGAATAAAAAAGTATTTTTTTCTTTTCCTAATTTTTTTTGAGTGAACTTAGTAAGGAAAATTACGGCCATAATTTTAGCTAGATAAATTATGCCGAAAAAGAAGGAGGCCAAAAGCAGAGCTAAAGGAATGCCAATAATTGTAATAAGTAAAATTATAATTATTATTGGCAGAACGACAAGAAATATTAAAACCGGAAGTAAGTCTTTAAGCGAGAAATTTGATAAAGACTTCATCGTCTTTTGGCTAATATTTTTTAAGCCGTAAAAGAAAAATGAAGCAACGATCAGAGCGGCTAAAATTGCAAAGATAATATTTCCTGCTTTTTTTGAGGGACTATCTTTTTGTCCTTCATATTGTTTGAAATTAACGCCCTGCTTGAAATTTTCTTGATTTGCAATTAAAGTTTCTTGGAGACCAAAATAGTTAAGAGTGCCACCAATAGTTGTTTCTGGTAAAATAGTTAAGCCTTGTAGTTTTCCTTCGAGTTTAATATTAGCGTCTTTACTTATTTGAGAATCAACGATAACATTTTCTCCTATAACATCAAGACCGCCATTTATTATTCCCTTAACAAAAACAGTTTGTCCTGCTCCTAAAAAATCCCAACCGATAAAAGATTCGTGATTTAAATAAATTTCTTCAGCTATAGCATTAATATTTTTATTAACAAAACCGTTTAAAGTAAAACGAGAGCTAGCACTACGAATATTTCCTTCTACTCTTCCATTAACTTCAATATCTTGAGCAGCGACAATTAAATCACCAGCAATTTCACCATTAACCCTTATATTTTTAGCTGCCCCAATTAAATCACCGCCAATTTTTCCGTCAATAATTAAATCAGAAGCAGCGACATAGAAATTACCGTTAACGACCTCATTTTCTTGAATATGAACTAAGCCACTCTGTTTAAATTCTGCCGCTTTTGAATTTGGCGTTAAAAAAACAAAAAAGCCAAGAATTAGAGCAAAAATCAATAAACTTCTTTTTTTCATAAATTACTGATAAAATAGATTAGAACTAAAACAAACTTAATAATTAAGCCTGTATTCATTATAAAACAAAATGACAGACGAAGCAAACAAAGAATTAGTTAAAGATTACGGAAAAAAAATAAAAAGTCGCGGCGATTTAGACGCGGTTAAGCGTTTGTTTTGTAAAAAATATAAGACGAATTCAATTTTAAACTCCGATATTTGGCGCGCTTATCAAGATTTATTGGTAAATGGTCTAATAAAAGCTAATCCGGTTTTAGAACAAATCTTAAAAAAGCGCTCAATTAGAACGATGTCAGGCATCGCTCCAGTTGCGGTTTTAACTAAGCCCTATCCTTGTCCAGGAACCTGTGCCTATTGTCCCCGCGAAAGCGAGGATGTTCCGGTTAGTTATTTATCTAATGAGCCGGCGGTTATGCGGGCGATTCGTTGTGCTTATGATCCCTATGTTCAAGTTGCCCTAAGACTTAAGGCCTTAGAAAGTAATGGTCATAGTCCAAAAAAAATTGAAATCATTGTTATTGGCGGAACTTGGAGTTATTTATTGGAGAAATATAAGTATTGGTATATTTTAAACTGCTTTAAAGCGGCCAACGATTTTGATTTGGTTAGGAAAAAAATTAAAACAAACTATAACGAGAGCTTTGGAAAAAGCGAGGGGCTTGAGAAGGAGGTCCATCTTTTCAAAAATGAATTAAAAGCGGTTTATAAAGAAAATTTAAGTCTTGATAATTTAAAAAAGAAATTAATTTTTGAGCAAAAGAAAAATGAGAAAGCGGAATATAAAATTATTGGTTTAACTTTAGAAACAAGACCCGACTATATAAATAAAAAAGAATTGGAGGAGATGAGAATTTTAGGTTGTACTAGAGTTGAGATTGGGGTTCAGGCGGCTGATGATGAGATTTTGAAATTGAATAAGCGGGGTCACGGGGTGAAAGAAATTGTTGAGGCGACAAAAAAACTAAAAGAATATGGTTTTAAAATAACTTATCATCTAATGCCCGCTCTACCGGGGGCAACCCCGAAAAAGGATTTAGAAATATTTAAAAAACTTTTTACCGACGAAAGATTTCAACCCGATCAAATTAAATTTTATCCAACAGTTGTTACTAAGGGCAGCTTATTATATAAATGGTTTTTGGCGGGTAAATATAAGCCTTATAGCGACAAGGTTTTACAGGATTTAATTGTTAAGTGTAAAGAAGTCGTGCCGAAATATGTTCGTATTATTCGTTTAATTCGTGACATTCCCGGCGAATCAATTATTGCCGGTAATAAAATTACTAATTTAAGACAGGTTTTAAAAGACAGGGGGGTAAAATGTAATTGTATTCGTTGTCGAGAGGTAAAGGACGGAAAAATTTCAAAGTATCAGTTAAATATAGAAACTTATCCCGCTTCTTTGGGCAGAGAATATTTTATTTCCATTGATAGTTTGGACGGAAAAACTTTATATGGTTTTTGTCGTTTAAGAGTAGATAAAAATAGTCCGATTGCCGAAGCGATTATTCGCGAACTTCATGTTTACGGCGAATTAGTTCCGACCGGAGATTTAGCAACAAAAAAAATTCAGCATCTTGGTCTCGGTAAGGAATTAATGAAAAAAGCTGAAAATCTCGCTCGTGAAAATAAGGCAAAAAAAATCGCTGTTATTTCCGGAGTTGGGGTTAGAGGCTATTATCGCAAGCTTGGCTATAAGCTAAAAAATAGTTATTTACTTAAGAAAATTGGATAATCCTCATTTTGACAAATCCCTATTTTAAGACTAAGATTATTAAGTAGATATTAAAATAATTCTAATTTAGGGGCTCGCTAATTTTCAAAAATATGCTTTATAATCACTTGGAAAAACAAGATTCTGAGCTTTTTGCCTCAATCTTAAAAGAAGAGAAGCGCCAAGAAAATGAGCTTGAATTAATCGCCTCGGAAAACTATGCTTCGCCGGCGGTGATGGAAGCGATGGCGACGGTTTTAGCTAATAAATATAGCGAAGGCTATCCTGGTAAGAGATATTACGGCGGTAATTATGTTATTGATGAGATTGAAACTTTAGCGATAGAAAGAGCAAAAAAACTTTTTGAGGCCGAACATGTTAATGTTCAACCGCTTTCCGGCTCTCCAGCTAACGCCGCCGTTTATATGGCTTTTTTAAATCCTGGTGATAAGGTTTTAGGCTTAAAACTTGATCACGGTGGACATCTTTCCCACGGCCATAGCGTAAATTTTTCTGGTCGTCTTTATAATTTTGTTCAATATGGAGTTGATGAGAAAACTGGTTTAATTGATATGGAGGAGGTAAGAAGAATTGCTTTAGCTGAGAAACCAAAAATGATTGTCGCCGGCTTTAGCGCCTATTCACGAGAAATTGACTGGCAGGGTTTTAAAGATATTGCTGATGAAATAGGCGCCTATACTTTTGCTGACATTGCTCATATCGCTGGCTTAATTGCGGGCAAGCAGTTAAAAAATCCAGTACCGATTTTTGATGTTGTTTCAACAACAACGCATAAAACTTTAAGAGGTCCAAGAGGGGCAATAATAATGTGTAAGGAAAAATTCGCTAAACAAGTAAATAGCGCTGTCTTTCCTGGAATGCAAGGCGGACCACATAACAATATGACAGCGGCCAAGGCTGTTGCTTTTGGTGAAGCTTTAAAGCCAGAGTTTGAGGAATATTCAAAACAAACAATTTTAAACGCTCAGGCGATGGCCCAAGAATTTTTGAATCGTGGTTATAAAGTTGTTTCTGGGGGAACTGATAACCATCTTTTTGTTTTAGATTTAAGTCCGAAAGGAATGGTTGGTAAAGAGGCGGAAAAGGTTTTGGAAAAAATTGGCATCTCCGTTTCTCGTTCAACAATTCCTAATGATCCTAATCCGCCGATGAATCCATCAGGCATTAGAGTCGGAACCCCAGCGATGACAACTAGAGGGATGAAAGAGGAAGAGGCGAAATTAGTTGCTACTTATATGGACGAAGCTTTTGTTAATAGAGAAGACGAAATTAAATTAGAAGAACTAAAAGGAAAAATTAAAGAACTTTGTTCAAGATTTAAAATTCCTAGTTAGAATAAAGTTTTATGGTTAAATTAATTGATGGAAAAAAAATTGCCGAGAAGGTAAAAGATAAAATTGCCCTTGAAATTTTTGAATTTAAAAACGATAGACCAAATTTAGCGATTATTTTAGTTGGCGAAAGAGAGGATTCTAAGCTCTATGTTTCTTTAAAGGAAAAAGAGAGTGTTAAGGTTGGAATTGACACCCACACCTATCGTCTTTTAGAAAATGTTTCTGAAACAGAACTACTTGAGGTTATAGATTTTTTAAATCATGATCCGCAAGTTGATGGAATTTTAATTCAACTGCCGCTACCGAAAAATTTAGATACCAATAAAATAATTAAAGCCCTTGATCCAGAAAAAGATGTTGATGGTTTTCATCCTAAGCACCCCAACTATATTCTTTCCCCGGTTTTAGCGGCGGTCAAAGCGTCTTTAGAAAAAACTCAGATTAATTTTAAGGAAAGTTCAGCTTGTTTATTGTATAATGCTGATATCTTTGGGGCAGGCCTTAAAGAGACTTTAGAAAAACTAGGGATTTCCAATTTTTTGAGTCGAGAAAAAATGACTGAGGCGGATATTATTGTTAGCGCGATAGCTAAGCCAGAAAATATTAAAGCGGAAAATATTAAAGAAGGGGCGATTATTATAGATATTAGCACGGTTAAAGTTGAAGGGAAGGTTAAGGGCGATGCTGATTTTGAAAGTTTAAAAAATAAAGCTAGTTTTATTACTCCGGTTCCTGGTGGAATTGGCCCGATGACAATTGCTTTTTTATTGAAAAATGTTTTAGAAATTTTTAAGCGAAAAAATAATTTTAAATAAGCGGATGTTTAAAAAGAAACAACAGCTCTTAGAACTTCTAAAGATCCATTTCGGTTATGGGTCTTTTTTGCCTGGTCAGGAATTAGCGATTGATAATATTTTAGCGGGACGGAATACGGTTGTTGTTTTGCCGACTGGTGGCGGCAAGTCAATGATTTATCAATTACCAGCTTTAATTCTTGAGGGGACGACGATTGTTATTTCGCCGCTGATTGCTTTGATGAAGGATCAAGTTGATTCTTTAGAACGAGTTGGAATTCCGGCGACTTTTATTAATTCTTCAATTTCGCCCGAGGAAGCTTCAAGGCGAATGGCAAAAGTTAGTCGGGGTGAATTTAAATTAATTTATATTGCGCCGGAAAGATTTTATAATATTCAGTTTTTAGGTGAGCTTAAAAAAATTAAAGTTTCTTTATTTGCGATTGATGAGGCTCATTGTATTAGCCAGTGGGGTCATGATTTTCGGCCGAGTTTTTTGCGCCTCAAGGAAGCGGTAAAAATTGTTGGTAACCCACCAGTCGTTGCTTTAACGGCAACAGCGACCCCGGAAGTTCGTGATGATATTGCGCGTCAACTTGAATTTAAAGATCACGAAACAATTGTCACCGGTTTTTCTCGACCGAATTTACAATTTGCCGTTATCCCAACACCTAATAGTCAAAAAATAGAAAGTATTGTTAATTTTTTAGTTACAAACCCCGACCTTGGTTCTGGTGTTATTTATGTGGGAACAAGAAACAAGGCGGATGAAATTTTAGAACGCTTGGTTGAAAATGATATTAAAGCCGTTTCTTATCATGCCGGGATGGATGCGAGTAGTCGCAGTTGGGTTCAAGACCAATTTTTAAAAGACGAGGCGCGAGTTGTTGTCGCAACCAATGCTTTTGGGATGGGAATAAATAAAAAAGATATTCGTTTTGTTATTCACCACGACTTACCCGGAACAATTGAGGCTTATTATCAAGAAGCGGGGCGGGCTGGACGAGACGGAAAACCGAGCTTTTGTTTATTGTTTTATAATCAACAAGATAGATATTTACGAGAATTTTTTATCAAAGGCGACAACCCTGATCCAAAAATAATTTTAGAGGTTTACGAATTTTTAGTTAGTCGTGCCGATAGTTTTATAAATCCAAAAGACTCAATTCTAATAACTTATGCCGAAATTGGTCAAAACTTAAGTGAGCAAACACCGGAAATGGCGATTGGTACGGCGCTTAAGATTTTAGAACGAAGTGGCTATATTAGTCGGCCGAATGAAAAAACTTCAAACTCATTTTTAAAAACAAAAAGACCTTGGAGCGAAGTAATTAACTCAATTTCTAAAAGAGCCAAGATGCAATTAGAGGTCGTTTTAGGCTTAGCAGAAAAATATCTTGATAAATTAACCGAAGGTTGGGAATTTAATCCGGAAGAAGTTGCGGTTGTTTTGGGTTTAAAAAAAGATTCTATTTTAAGAACAATTAAAAAACTAGCCGAAAGCGATTTAGTTGAATATCAACCGCCTTTTCGGGGGACAGAAATTAAATTATTAAAAATTTTAGCGTCTGAAGATTTAGAAATTGATTTTAAGGCTTTAAAAGAAAAGGCCTCAAGGTCTTATGAGAAATTAGATGAGATGGAGGGCTATGCTTATACCCTTGATTGTCGCCAAAACTATATTTTAAAATATTTTGGCGACCACAATAGTCCTGATTGCGGAAAATGTGATTCCTGTTTGAAACTTGCTCGTCAAAAAAAGAAAAACGGCGAAGATTATCGCTATAAAGAATATTTGGATTAAACTATCGGCCAAATAGTTTTAGCTAGAAATATATGAATTTCCGTCTTAGCTCTTCTGAGATATGTACAGATTTTTTATTAAGACTAATTAAAGCAATATGGACACAAATGAGTTCGAAAAGGAAACCATTAGAGATGATTTAGAAATTTCAGAAAAAGAATATGGAAAAATTTTTTCTTTTGTGGATTTTGCGAATGTAAATAAATGGTTTCAGAACGAC
>JAACPL010000022.1 GCA_009995495.1 Candidatus Falkowiibacteriota bacterium | reverse complement strand
CCTATAAACGAAGTGGCTTGAACTGAACCAACAACCTGAAGAGCTTGAGATGGAGCGGTGGTGCCAATACCGACGTTACCACTATCCATTAAAGACATGACTATTTTAGCAGCATTAGCATTGTCAGTTGTTCTATCTGTTGTTTTAAAATCAACTCTAGTTCTTGGATAATTATTGCCTGGGTCATCAGGGAAAGATAGACCAATTGCAAAAGTAGAGCCCTTTGAATCAACAACAGTATTTGGTTGATGTAATCTAAAAATATCTTGAACTGTATTATTAACTCTACTAGTTATAGCATTCCCAACAACATCAAGGGCCGAATTTGAATTAAGGGTTCCCTCTCTAGCGCTCTTAGCAACTTCTAGCTTAACTCCAGGATTAATAATTCCCACTCCAACATTACCAACTGAATTAATATATAAGCCTTCATCACCACCATCATTTGAAAGCCAAAAACCACTCATTTTAAGATTCTGAGTGGCAATATGATTACCTAAATTGTCGCCTAAGCCTCCGCTGGGCCAAGAAGTAATACATTCAGTGCCGATACAGAAACCGCTGTCCGCTCTAATAAAAAAGGTTGAGTGTAATTTCTGAAATGGCGCAAGTGTGCCAATACCAACATTTCCAACTGAATTAATATATATCCCTTCATCACCGCCATCGCCCGATAACCAAAAAGTATTTAATTTAATATTTGAAGTAGCGCTATGGTCTCCTAGGTTGTCTCCACTTCCTGATAAAAAAGCAGCTTTTGATGAATTAATAAAGAATAATAAAACTGAGAATAGGGTTAAAAAAGTAACCCCAACAACGTATTTGTATTTAATCATATACATTTTATTATTCTAAATTTTTATTATCTTAAATCAAGAACGAAATCTTCCTCACTAGAAATAAATTGATAACCTGTTATTTGTCCAGCTTCGTTTCGTCCTAAAATTTGAATATCTAAATTCTCATCTAATCCCATGGATAATTTTTCAGACTTTGTCATCATTTCTACTCCAGTAACATCTTTAGGGATAGAAAAATCAGGACTCTCTAAAATTGAAGCCTGAAACACATTCGTGTCTTCACTCTTAATAATTTGAGCTTCATTAATTTTTTCAATATCAAAATATTCCGGCACAGTTGAATCCTCTACTATAACTTCTTCACTGACCAAGTTTTCTTGTTCGGCATTTAAACCGCTAACTTTTTCACTATTATTTTTATTAATAACAGCTAGTAAAACAGCAATAACAATAACTATTAATGCTACAGCGGCAGTCATCACAATAATCTTGTTTTTATTTTCCATATTTTTTATTTTAATATTAACTATTACTATTCAAGTATACAACATAATAGCAAAATGAGTCAACAAAAATTGATTTATTTTGGTTTATTTTTTTATTTATAATTCCCATTCTATCGGCAAAGTTCCAACAAAGGGATAGCCACCAAATAAAACATCCGCAACTCCCTGCCCCTCGGAACCTGGAAGCCAAGCGGCGATAATAGTATCCCAATTACGTGCGGGTAATTTAATATTTAAAGGTCTGCCGGAAACTATAATTACTATTAACTTATTACTTGCTTTTCTCACTTTTTCAATTGTAGCTAAATCTTCTGGCGATAATTGTGGTTCCGCCTCATCGCCTACTCCTTCGGCATATGATTTTTCACCAACAATAACAATACCAACATCAGCTTTGACATCAAGATCAAAGTTACCTGTTTCTTCAAAGATAACTTTCGTCTCTGAAGAGACAGCTTCTTTTATCCCTTTTAAAATAGAGCTTGCTCCCGGTAACCAATTACCATCAATCCCTTGCCATTCGACTGTCCAGCCACCACACTGACGGCCACTATTATCAGCCGCCGATCCAGCAACAATAATTGTGTCTAGATTTTTGTCTAGCGGTAGTGTTTGTCTTCGATCTTTAAGTAATACTAAAGATTTCCTAACCGCTTCTCGAGCTAAAGCGCGGTGTTCTTCTGAACCAATTATAGCTAAATCATTTGCAGTCGGAGCGGGACGATCAAATAAACCAAGAGAAAATTTTGCCCTTAAAATCCGGCGCACAGCATCATCCAAACGACTAGCGGGTACACGACCATTACTAGTCGATTGTTGTAAGTCGGCGATAAATTTTTTGTAATCAAAGGGTAACATCACCATATCTACTCCGGCATTAATTGCTGTAATAGTATTTTGATAATTATTTCCTGGAATTTCATATACTCCATACCAATCACTAACTACAAAACCTTGAAAACCAAGCTCCTCCTTTAAAACATCAGTAAGTAAATATTTGTTAGCTGATAATTTTAGCCCCTGCCAATTATTAAGACCGGCCATTACACTCCAAACTCCAGCCTCTACTGCTTTTTTAAAGGGTGGTAAATGTTCGGCTCTTAATTCCTCTTCGGTTAATCTTACTTCACCTTGATCAATTTTATAATCTTCATTAACTGCAGTTCCCCAAATCATTGCTCCGGAGCCGATATAATGCTTAGCGGTAGCAATAACAAAAGGCGTCGCTGAGTTTTCTCCTTGTAAACCAATAATGGCGGCGGCCGCTAAATTTTCTACTCGGTCACTTTCCGAGCTAAATGTTTCATAAGTTCTACCCCAGCGCAGATCTTTAGCGACGTCCAAAGACGGGGCGTAATTCCAATAAATCCCAGTCGCTGCTAGCTCTTTAGCCGTAGCTTCATTAATTCGTCTAACTAAATCTGGGTCATTAGCTGCCCCTAGTCCAATTTGGTGCGGAAAAACAGTAGCGCCCGGAACATTGGAATTACCATGTATAGCGTCAGCTCCGTAAAGCAGAGGAATTTGTAGACGCGTTTTTTTAGTATAAGTTTGATAATCAGCTGTCATTTCTTGCCAACCAAGCGCCGTATTATTTTCGGGGTGAGAACCAGCTCCACTTAATAGCCCTCCTAAACCGTAAGTAGCAATATCATTTTTATCTTTTATTTCACTTCTTTCTACTAAAGCGAGTTGGCCAATTTTTTCATCTAAAGTCATGTGACTTAGAAGATCCTCTACTCTTTCTTCTACCGGAAGTGACGGATCGTGATAAGGAGCTTCGCTTAAATCACAAATTATCGTTTTATCATCACAAAAATATAACCTTTCTTCTTTTTGAAATTGATGCCATAGCCAGATGCTCAAAAAAAATAAAAGCACCAATAAGCTACTAAAGATAAAAATATTTTTCTTAAGATTTAAAAATTTTTTCATACTTAAATTATAGCAGAAATAGGCTTGAAATGATAGAAAAATTTAAAAAACATTCCTAACTAAAAAAGGTGTCTATAAAAAAAGACTTCAATAATATATTATCGCTACAGAAAATGTAAGCGGCAAGATAGGGCAATAATTAGGCAATATATTTTGAAAATTACTAGAGTTTCTAGAGCCCATATCGGTCGTCTAATTGGTGAATTTTTGCGTTGCGGGGAGATTAAAAAAATTAACAAACTAAGTGAGGTTAAGTGCAATTGTTTTGCTCGTGTGTATAACGAAACGGATGTTAAATTATTAGTTCAAGCAGATAATGCTCATGGTCGATTATCTGGACCAGCCACGATTAAATCCTTAAACAGAGAGTTCTTAATATTTAATAAAATGAATATGTTAATTTGCGGAATATCTCAGTATCTCAACTCTATAGATTAAGGGCTAAGGATAGCTACAAAAGAGAAGCTCTAACATTTACCAAAACTAATCCCACTAGAGTCCCTATTGGCGAGAGACGAAAATCGGAGCCTAATGGAAAACCAGTTTATTTATGCGTTGATTCAGTACATCAAGGTGATAGAAATGGCGGAAAAGGTATATATCACATTAATATAACAGATAGCGTCACTTAGTTTGAATTTGTTGGTGCAGTAGAAGCAATCTCAGAGAAATTCATGAAGAAAGTATTGGCAGAGTTAATCGCCGATCTCCCTTCACGGTGATTGAAATTCATTCTGACAATGGGTCGAAATATATCAATAGAATAATAGCCGAGCTTCTCAACAAATTATTAATTAAACAAACTAAAACGAGGCCAAGACATTCTAATGATAGTAGGCTAGCGGAAACGAAAAATGAATCAGTTATTCTTAAATATATTGGCTACATTTATATTTCTAAAAAATATGCTGAGTCAGTTAATGAATTTTATCAAAATGTTTTTAATGAATATCTAAATTATCATCGCCCCTGTGGTTTTCCAGAAACTAAAATTAATGCTAAGGGCAAAGAAATTAAAACCTATCCGAAAGAAAACTATATGACCCCTTATGAGAAGTTTAAGTCATTAAAAGATGCTAAACAATATTTAAAACCAGGACTAACTTTTATGGATTTGGATAAAATAGCTTATGCTCACAGTGATATTGACTATGCTAAATATATGCAAAAAGAGAAGTTTAAAATGTTAAAAATTGTTTCCGATGTTTAATTAACAAATAATTATCAAAACCCATCTTTCAGGCTCATTCTTGTATGAGAAAAGACTGTTGTTAAAGTTACTAATCTGGCGGAGAGGGTGATTTGTTATTAAAACTGAAATACTTAAAAATTCCAATAATCTTGCTAAATTTACTAAACTTTAAAAAGTGAACAGATTAATTGACCTTTGCTCTAAAATATGCTAATATTATTTGCATCTTTTAAAATTTAATTTATAAATATATGAGCTATAATAAATTAGCAAGCAAAGAAGTTATCGCTAAGACTACCGTCGCGCTCAAAGATAGGGGGGTGAGTGTTATCGTCACCAAAAACGCTGTAGAGACCCTAAATGAAATAAAAAAGTTAGTCCCCAAAGGCGCCTCCATTATGAACGGATCCTCTGTTACTCTGCAACAAATTGGTTTTATCGATTATCTTAAATCAAGCAAACATGACTGGGAAAATCTGCACGAAAAAATTCTTTCTGAAAAAAATGAAAAGGAACAAGCTAGTCTCAGGCAACAATCAGTACTCTCTAATTATTATTTGGGTAGTGTGCACGCTCTAGCTGAAACCGGCGAATACCTTATTGCTTCAAACACCGGCAGCCAGCTCCCTCACATCGCTTACACCTCTAATAATGTTATTTTGGTCGTCAGCACCAAAAAAATTATGCCTTCGTTAGCTGACGCTTACCGTCGCTTAACCGAGCACGTCATTCCACTTGAAGAAGCACGGATGCAAGATGTTTATGGCTTTGGCACTCAACTTAATAAAATCTTGGTTATGAATGGTGAAAATTCAAGCTCGACTAGAAAAATAGTCATGATTTTAGTTAAAGAAGATCTTGGCTACTAGTAATGCATATGAATAAAAAAGAAAAAAAGAAATCAGCCAAGCCTAATCTTCTATCATTATTAAAGCCTTACCGACCCTTAATTTTACTGCTTATTATTTTGGCCATCGCCGCGAACGGCCTAACCCTATGGTTACCTTTATTACTCGCCAGAGGCATTGATGGTTTTTTTAGTGGCATAAATCTTCGATCAATCTATATCCAATTCATCTGGGCCTCAGCCGGTATTTTTCTGTTAACTTTTTTACAAAATATTACTCAGACTTACACCTCTGAAATCGTTGCCCGCGATTTACGTAACCGCTTATCGGAAAAAATTTCTAATCAAAGTTTTGCCTCAATACAAAATATCACGCCAGCAAAACTTCTAACCAACCTCACTGCTGATATCGACGCAATCAAAAACTTCTTGGCTTTTGCCGTCGCACAAATTATTATCTCCATATTTCTAATTATCGGTGGTAGTTATCTACTCCTTAATATTGACTGGCGACTCGGCTTAACCGTGCTCTCAATCCTGCCGCTCATCGGTTTCTCTTTTGCTATTATCTTCGGCAAAGCAAAGACTTTATTTACGAAGTCCCGCGAAGCAATTGATTGGCTAAACAAGGTGATTAACGAGAGTATTCTAGGCGCTGCCTTAATTCGGGTTGTTAATTCACGCG
Organism: Candidatus Falkowiibacteriota bacterium; assembly: GCA_009995495.1. Lineage (GTDB taxonomy): Bacteria > Patescibacteriota > Patescibacteriia > Patescibacteriales > UBA12465 > UBA12465. The sequence goes on along the minus strand of JAACPL010000022.1, from coordinate 4,910 downwards.
ACTCAGAACATACAAAATTCACGGGTGCCAACACTGAGGCTAAAGATGTTGGTATAAGTATTTTAAAATTGTTCGCCGCCCTTATCCCTATTATTACCTTCTTAGCACATTTCGCAACTCTTATTATTCTCGTGCTCGGCGGGCATTTTATCATCCAAGGATCTTTTACTTTAGGAGAATTCGCCTCATTTAATAGTTACGTTGCTATCCTCATCTTCCCAGTTCTCATCCTCGGTTTCGTTAGTAATATCATCGCTCAAGCACAAGCATCATATGAACGTATTGCTGGGGTTCTTACCGCTATTAACCCGATTGATGAGGGTACTATTACTACCCCTTTGACTGGTAGTATTCAGATTGAAGGCGTTGATTTATTATTCGGCGAAAAGACGGCCTTAAAAAATATCAATTTAAAAATTGAACCAAGAACAAGGGTCGCAATCATTGGTCCTACCGCTGCTGGTAAATCACAACTACTAAATTTACTCGTCGGCTTGCTCCCGCCCTCGGTCGGCCGCATCCGTTATGATAATCATGATTTGAGCAAGTATAGAAAAGAAGAATTATATAAACAAGTTGGACTTGTTTTTCAAGACAGCATTATATTTAATGTCAGCCTTCGAGAAAACATCGCTTTCAATACTGAGGTCACCGAAGACGATTTACAGAAAGCAATTAGAACTTCCGAATTATCCAGTTACATCGCCAGACTACCACAGGGCATCAATACAATAATTTCTGAACGCGGACAGAGTTTGTCAGGCGGTCAAAAACAGCGAGTCATGCTTGCCCGCGCCCTCGCAATTAATCCAAAGATACTATTACTTGATGACTTCACAGCTCGCGTTGATAATAATACGGAAAAGAAGATATTAGATAATATTGTCACTAACTATCCAGAGTTAACGCTCGTCTCAGTTACCCAAAAAATTGCCGCCGTTGAAAGTTATGATCAAATTATTGTCTTAATGGAAGGAGAGGTTATCGCTTCTGGGAAACACAAAGAACTCATCGCCTCTTCTCCTGAATATATCCAGATTTTTAATTCACAGCAAAGTACTGAAACTTTATGAAATATGATTTAAATTTATCAGAAGAGGAGCATAGGCAAAGTAATTTATTTTCTTCAGCCAAAAAAATGTGGCCACTCATTGCGGCTGAAAAAAAAGTAATCATCATTGCCTTGTTTGCTACCATAATACACTCACTCTTAAGTCTAGCGTCACCGAGACTAATGGCGCACACTATTGATAATTACATCGCACTCGGTGATTTTGGCGGTGTAATATTTTTTGCCCCTATCATTCTTGTTCTCTTCCTACTCGGTTTAGTGGCTCAGTATGCTCAAATTAGAATTATGGGTGAAGTAGGTCAAAGGGTACTGTTTCGTTTGCGCAATAAAATATTTAATAAGTTACAAGAACTCCCAGTCGCTTTCTTTAATCAAAATAAGGCTGGCGATTTAATATCCAGAATTAACAACGATACTGAAAAAATTAACATTTTTTTCTCTCAAGCCTTAGTACAGTTTGTCGGAAGCTTATTTCTAATGACCGGATCGGCGATATTTTTAATTTTCCTTAACGCTCGTCTCGGTGGCGCCACTTTAGCCCCAGCATTTGTTCTTGTTATAATTACTTTGCTCCTGTCGCCCTGGTTAAAGAAAACAAATTTACATAGCGCGCGTACTCTCGGTAATCTAAGCTCGGAAATTCAGGAAAGTCTAAACAACTTCAAAGTTATTATCGCCTTTAACCGTCGCGATTTCTTTAATAAACGTTTTCAAGATGTTAACCGCAAAAATTACGTCGCCTCCATTATTGCAGGCGTGGCTAATAATACTTTTGCTCCAATTTATGGCTTAGCAGCTAACGCCGGACAATTAATCATCCTTATTTACGGCATTTACTTAATTAGCAATAACTTATTCACAATTGGATTGTTAATCGGCTTTCTAATGTATGCTAACAACTTCTATAATCCGCTCCGTCAACTCGCGTCTCTCTGGGCTAGTCTTCAAGCAGCCTTAGCGAGCTGGGAGCGTGTTTATGAAATAATGACACTTGAAAATGATTTACAAATCCTCCCCGCAGTTAATAAGAATGAGACTGGCGGTTTGCTCGTTTTTAAAGATGTGGATTTTCAGTATAATGATAGCGAAAAAATTTTACATAAAATTAATCTAAATTTTGAGCGCGGTAAAACCTATGCTCTAGTCGGGCCAACGGGCGGTGGCAAAACCACCACAGCTTCGTTAATGGCCCGCTTGTATGATCCGAGCGCCGGACAAATATTTTTTAACGGCCAAGACATCCGCAGTTTAAGCCACGAAGAGAGAACGAATAAAATTGGGTTTATTTTGCAAGAACCAATTCTTTTCTCTGGCACTCTAAGGGATAATATATTATATGGTAATAGCGAATTGATTAAGGCAGATAAAACTAAATTAGAAGAAATCGTTGCGCGTACCGGTATTGATAAGATTATTAATCGCTTTGAAAAAGGACTTGATACTACTCTACTTGCAAACGGTGACGCTGTCAGCCTCGGTCAAAAGCAGCTTATCGCTTTTATCCGCGCAGTTTTACGTGAGCCAGAATTGCTCATTCTTGATGAAACAACCGCTAATATTGATACTGTTACCGAAAAATTTCTTGATGATATTATAAAAAAATTACCCGTTTCAACGACAAAAGTAATAATCGCTCACCGCTTAAATACAATTGACAATGCTGATGAAATTTATTTCATTAACGCCGGCGAGGTTCTGCTGGCAGGCTCCAAGGATGAGGCCTTAGACCTTTTATTAAAACGCAATAGCCAGAGTTAAATGGGGGAGATAATTATTTATTTAATCTCAGGTTCTTAGCGTTTTTTGAGCTTATAACCGAGTGCCCAATCTGCGCTTCAATATTTTTACGAGCATCACCAGAAATTTTGCCACCACGCCGCGCAACGTCCTTATTTTCTTTTAAATTCTTCAGATTAATAAATTTACTTAACTCGGTTGTTGATGTTTCTGCTAGAATATTAAGAGCTAGCTCTAAACTAGTCATATTATTTCGTAAGTTTTCTTTTTTTAAGCCTTTAAGATTTTTATAATCTTTAATTGTTTTTCCAGCCCACTCTTTGTTCATAGTATTTGTTAGAATAGCAACTCCTAAACCAGCCTCAATTCCGCTACGTTTCCGTTCGTCAGTTAGCTCTTTGCGAAATTGAATAGATTGTAAACGAGCATTAATCCATTCCTCGCTATAGCCAAGTTTTCTATAAGAAATCATAGCTCTATCTATCGCTAATTTAGGATCCTGAGATTCATTAATTCTATCATTGCCAACCTCGACTAACCAAAGTTTAAAAGGTTCTGCCTTCGGAGAAGGTATGGATTGGATTAATCGAAGAATAGTTTTTACATCAGCAACATCCGTTTCTCGCATTTTTCCATCATAGGCTTTTATTTCAACCGGAGACATTTTGTCACCGCTTGAGAACCTTCGTTTTTAAGCCTCTCTGCTAGCTTATTCCAATACTTTCTAGCTATTTGGTAATCGGGCTGATCAGTTAAAATTTTAACAACATCAATAACAGAAAAAAACCACTCTTCTAAATTTTCATCTCAAAGAGAGCGAATTTCTTGTTTTTGAAATAATTTGATTTTATTCTTCATAATAACGATGGTTGTTTTATGAGTATAGCAAATTTACTATGAAATTTCTATAAAATTATTTTAAAAAGAAAATAAAATAGCACCGACTTGCGTCAGTGCTATTTTATTTATCTCCTGGCGGAGAGGGTGGGACGTAGTTGGAAGGGTTATGAACGTATTATAAGATTCAGTAAATCTTATTTATAATAAATTTTAATCTTTTATATCAACTATGACTCCTGCTTTATAGTAATAATTTTTATCTTTTGCGTTGTAAGCGCTTCTCACATAATCAGGAGAATCAGAAAAATTAACAACTTCAAAAGTGTTTAAGTCAGCTTCTTCAATTTTTTCAGCTTTAAAATCCCAATTTCTAATAAAAATCCCATCTTTAGTTCTCATATATCGCCACCCCAAATCCTTTAAACTATCACTATCTATTTCAAGTAATATTTGACCAAATAAATAAACTTTGTCTTTATCTTTTGCTAGCCCACCCTCTAAAACTATCTCAAAAGTAGCAGGATCTGCTTCTTTCATTTCCGAATAGCGATAATATACATGATTCCTATCTCTTGCATATATAAAGTCTAGCACTTCAAATGTTTTATGATCAGCTGATAAAAGCTCACAAACGTAGACTGGTTGCTCTATATTATAATTATAGAAATACACTTTACCATTTTTTGCAAAATAACCATGTCCAAAATCCTTATCATGATCCTCTTCAATATTCCAAGATTCTTGTGAGCAATCGAAAGTAATTAAATTATTCTTTGTTAAAGATTTCTCTTCATCACTCTGATCCACATTAACATCTATTGGTAAGTCATTCTCGTTATTATTTTCATAAATAAAAAATGTTAATACTAATGTCAACAAAATTATAATCTTCAAATTTTTTTGTATATAAAATTTTAATATTGAAATTTTTCTTATTATAATTATCTCACTAATTCATAAAAAATACAAAAAGAGACAATCATGGCTCATTTTATATCTAATGCGGAGAGGCGGGGACGCACTGGGAATGGTACTTTCTAATTTGCCCTCTTTTATTAGTTCAATTTTGGGGTAATTTAAAATGTAAACGAGTCAATCCGATAGCTCCGGTTTCAAAAGATACTTTTGTCCCATACATCCATAATTCCCAAAGACGATAAAACTTCTCGCCATAGATGCCTTCAATTTTTTCTCTATTTGATTCCAAATTTTTAATCCATTCTGTCACAGTATAAACATAATCTTGATTATCATTTATAGA
>JAACPL010000021.1 GCA_009995495.1 Candidatus Falkowiibacteriota bacterium | reverse complement strand
TTTTAAATTATTATTTGTCATCCAAGGTTAAACTATATTCATCATTGTCTTCCTCTTCATGAATATTATTGATATTAATCATAATTTCGCTAAATAGATCTCCCTGCTCAAAATATAATTCCTTTTGTTTAGCTAATTCTAAAACTGCTAAGAAACTAACAATTACCTCCGTCCGACTTTTTGCTTCTTTTAGTATTCGTGAAAAACTTAGTTTTAATTTTTGTGCCAGTAAAGCTCTAATGGAAAATATTTTCTCATCAATACTTATTTTTGGTTCTAAAGATTCAACTGGAAGTTTTTCTCGCTCTCGTTTTTCAAGTTCTTTCTCTAAAACTAATAAAATCTCCGCCAATTTATCTCTTAAAATTTCTTTAGTTAATTTTTTTGGTGGAGAAAATGATGGTGCTTTACCCTGAAGACGAAAACTTTTATTTAAAGGCGGTAGATATAATTTTTTCCCCTCTAGAATTTTAGCTTTAATTTTAACACTCGCTTCAATAAATTCTTTATACATCTTAAGTTGACGCTCTAAATCATTAACTTCGTCATCATCTTCTTTAGTATATAGATAGGGTAATAAGGCCTTTGATTTAATCAGTAATAATTTAGCAGCAATCACCAAAAAATCCGCCATTTCTTCGGCGCCAATATCTTTAGCCTCTTTAATATAAGCAACGTAATCGTCGGCAATTTTTGCCAAGGATATTTCGGTAATATCAAGCTCCTCACTTTCAATCAAAGACAAAAGCAAGCCGAAAGGACCAGAAAATTTTTCTGTTTGTATTTCCATTTTTTTAAGGATTGATTCTAGCTTTCTCTATTGGCTCAGACCAAAGATTCCCCTTCAAGCAATTATAACCAGCCTCGTAATTCTTATCGGAAGGGCCATAAGTAGGCATCGAAACTGAACGATTATTAACATCGTTGAAGTTAGATGAGGTTCTAAAAGTTGCACAAAATTCAAAACTCTTATCGCCCGTTTTTTTATATTCAATTGACTTCCCAGTTTCTGGGTCAATAAAAGAATTTTGCTCAAAATAATAATTTGTATTTTTTAATTCAGAAATATCCTCCGGCAAAGCCCCCTTATCAGCATAGAAAGAATTAATCGCATTTTCCAAAATATTAATATTGGTTAAAAGGTTTTGATCTAAGCGACGCATTCTTGCTTCTTTTGGCGATTCAACAAAGAACCAAACCGAAATAAAAGCGGCGCCAACAAAAATTAAAGACAGACCTAAAAAAATCTTTTTCATTTTCCTAGCCAAATTCCTATCTTCAACTTTAATATCATGAAAATAATAAGAGAAAACTAAACCAGAAATTAAAAGCATTGATAAAGCTTTTAGAAAAAATTTCAAACTAAGTTCACCGGCTAGAAAATTATTAATGATACTAATAAAGACCCCGAGAATAATTAAAATTGAAACTAAGATGATAAAATAAGTTAGCCATTTTCTAATTTGCGAATCAATTTTTAATTCATTTCTTTTCAAGCCACGATTAATTAAAAATAAACTATAGTAATAAATCGGGCCAGCGATTAAAAGAGCGGAAATCGCAAAACGCAAACCACCGTCTCTATTGCCGTAATAAATATTAGCGAGAGGATCAACCACAGTTTTATCAATTATGCCAAAGGCAATTAAGCCAACAGCAATACCAACAAAAATTAAAGAGACTAAAGAAAGTAAATAGTAAAAAGCGTATTTAGCGCCATGTTGATTTTCATTCATATTGTTAATTGTGTTAAATAAATTTAGCTTAGCTTAATTTAAAAATTAAAAATCAGCATTTTTAGGCGTTCTTGGAAAAGGAATAACATCACGAATATTAGCCATGCCACTTAAATACATAATTAAGCGTTCAAAACCGAGTCCAAAACCAGCGTGTTTAACCGAGCCAAAACGACGAAGATCTAAATACCAGTCATAGTCTTCTTTTTTCAAGCCCATCTCTTCTATTCTTTTCTCCAAAATATCTAACCGTTCTTCTCTTTGACTACCGCCGATAATTTCACCGATTCCAGGAACTAATAAATCAACTGCAGCTACAGTTTTACCATCATCGTTAAGGCGCATATAAAAAGCTTTGATTTCTTTAGGATAATCAGTTAAGAAAACTGGTCCGCCAACGACCTCCTCGGAAATATATCTTTCGTGTTCGGTTTGTAAATCAATTCCCCATTTTACCGGATACTCAAATTTTTTACCGGATTTTTCTAAAATCTCAATCGCCTCAGTATAAGTCATGCGACGAAAATTAGAAACGGCTAATTTTTTCAAACGCTCTATTAAACCATTTTCGATAAACTTATCAAAGAACTCCATCTCTTCAGGAATTTCTTTTAAAATATAATTAATCAAATATTTAAGCATTTTTTCTTCTAAATCCATATCATCCTTTAAGTCTGCAAAAGCCATTTCTGGCTCCATCATCCAAAATTCGGAAGCATGGCGAGTAGTATAAGAGTTTTCCGCTCTAAAAGCTGGACCAAAAGTATATACCTTGTTTAACCCCATAATTAAAGCTTCGGCATTAAGTTGGCCAGTAACAGTTAATCCAACTTTTTTACCGAAAAAATCTTCTTTATAATCTATTTCACCTTTTTCATCAAGTGGGGGATTCTTTAAGTCTAAACTTGTAATTGGAAACATTTCGCCTGCCCCTTCGGCATCACTAGTTGAAATTATCGGAGTGTGAATATAAGCGAAACCTTCTTCATTAAAAAATTTATGAATTGCAAAACTTAGAGCTGAGCGTAAACGAAAAACAGCAGAAAAAGTATTACTTCGTCCGCGCAGGTGAGCAATGGTCCTTAAAAATTCAAAACTATGTTTCTTTTTCTGAAGAGGATAATTTTCTAACGCTCTGTTTATTATTTCTACTTTTTTAGCCTTAAGCTCAAAAGCTTGTCCCGCGGCCGGCGACTCAACTAAGTCACCAATTATTTCTAAAGAAGAAGCAACCGAAATATTTTCTAACTCAGAAAAATTATCTAAACTATTATCAATTACAATTTGTAAACCCTTAAAAAAAGAACCATCATTAAGCTCTATAAAAGCGAAGTCCTTAGAACTTCTTGAAGTTCTAACCCAGCCAGCAACTTTTATTTCTTGATTTAAAAAAGTTTTAGTTTCTTGATAAATTTTTTTGATTAAAATAATAGGCATAAAATAATAATATTGTTATTTCTACTTATTAAATATAGCCTATTTAGCTTATTTTATCAAGTTGAAAAATTCGGGAAAAAGAAAAAGAGCTTATTACTAAGCTCCTCATTTTAAAATTGTTTCCGGCCTTAAGCGTTAGCCGGAGCGACACTGCCTTGATACCAAGGAAATTTTTTACTTCGCTGGATTTCAAGGGTCACTGTCTGACGCTTTTTTTGCGTCTGACGCAAGAACTCCGCTACCTGGTGATACTTCCCTGAACCCGGATCTTGTTTATAAAGTTTCAAATCCGGAAAATCGGACAACAAATGTAGTGCCCGTTTAATAACTTGCCCTTCACCCAGAGCGTCTTCTACTGGCAAAGATAAGTCGGTTGCCACCATTACATAAATACACATGATTATTGGGCCTCCACCCCTTATTGGTTTGTTAAAAAACTAAATATATAAAAAATAACTTTTATTCTAATATTAAAGTTAGGAAAACCTAATTTAATTAATTGATATATAAAACAAATTTTTTAATTAAATCACTCGCTTCTTTAATAACCTTCTTAGACACTCTAATTTTAAGCTTATTATCCAAGTCCAACAAGTACCTAACTATTATAACACAATTATTAGAAATAGTCAATAAGCTAGACTGATTAGCTGTGGATAACTTTTCTTCTTTATCTTCTCCATTAAAATTATTTATCTTTATTTTAGCACATTTACCACAAACAACACCGCCCGCCTGTAGATCAAAATAATTTAAACCCTTTTCTAGCCTTTTATGACATCTTAAACAAGCTCCCATCTCTGGTTTATAGCCAATTTCACTTAAAAAACTTAAAGAAAATTTTAAGAAAAAAAGCTCACCCTGATCCTTGTTAAAGTTAAGCTCTTGATCAATTAATTCTAAATAATGATTAAGTAATAAAAATAAGCGCTCATCCTTTTCTTTTTCCTTAATCAACTTAGAAAATAAGGCGACAATTTTCCCAGCGTAAAAAAGTTTATTCAAATCTTCTCTAATTCCCTGAAAACTATTTTCCCCTAAAGCTCCGCCAACATAGTCAAAGCCTCGCCCCTTAATAATCATCAACTTCGCTCTTGTTAAAGGCTCAAGATGGCCAATCATTTTTGATGAACTTTTTTTAGCACCACGAACGACTAAATTCAAGCGACCAAAATCTAAAGTAAAAACCGAAAGCAAAACATCGCTTTCCCGATAAGTTCGTGAATCAAGAATTATTGCTTTTGTATTACCGCTTTCTCCCATATCAAGCCTAGATATTTTTAATCAGAGTCGTTTTTAACTTTATCTAAATAACTTTGTAAAATTATAGCAGCAGAAATTTCATCTCGACTAGCGCGCTCACGACTTTTACCACCCAAAGCATCGGCTGCTAAAGAACTCAACCTTTCATCAACTAAAATAACTTCAAGACCAGACTGCTCTTTTAATTTCTTAACAAAATCTAACCAAGCCGAACTATTAGCCGCCTCACCCCGCATTTTAATCGGCTCACCAACAATAATCACATCAATTTCCTCTTCTTTTAAAATCGGGATAAGAGCTCTTAAATCAGGAACGGTCATAAAAGGTAAAGCTAAACGAATATCACTATTTCCCGTGGCGAGACCGATTCTTTTTTCACCCCAATCAAGCCCTAGATAATTCAAAGTGTTTTCATCATTTTTCAAATTCATAAAAAGCTTAAGTTAGAATTTCCGGTCCATTTTTAGAAATATAAATCGTATGTTCAAAATGAGCACTAGCTAAGCCGTCACGACTAATAATAGTATAACCATTTTTCCCAGTTTTAACTCGATAGTCACCTAAATTTATCATTGGCTCAATTGCAATAACCATTCCCTCTTCTAATAATATATTTTCTCGTGATTTTTCAGAAATTGTAAAATTAAAAACATCTGGTTCTTCGTGGGCAAAATAACCGACTCCGTGGCCGACTAAATCACGAACAACACCATAACCATTTAGCTCAGCTAAGCTCTCAATGACTCTAGCAATATCATTCATCCTATTTCCCGCTCTAGCCATTTTAATTCCAGCATCAAGACATTCACGACTAATTCGTAAAAGTTTCTTTAATTCAGGGCTAATAGCACCGACCGGAACTGTAACGCAGGTATCACTAAAAAATCCCCCAGTCTTTGAATGAGGATTAATAGGCAAATTAAACTCCCTTCTAAGCTCATCTTTAGCCGGCCATTCCATCCCAATATCAAGATCAACAATATCTCCAGCTTTTAAAATTCTTTCCGGTAGAGTCGCCCCATGAACAACCTCCTCATTAACAGAAAAACAAAGAGCCGAAGGAAAATAAATTCCTCCGCCCATCGGATAATCTTTAAAAGCAGGAATCCCACCCGCTAACTCAATTTCTTCCAAGGCAATTTTTTCTAAAGCTAGGGAAGAAACACCCGGCTTTACTTGACTAGAAATTTTTTTTAAAATTGCACCTAATATTTTTCCGCCAATTTTAATTGCTTTAACCTCGTTTTCACTTTTTAGATATATCATGCTTTTTGTAATAATTAACTTTAAAAATTTCTCTAAACTTAAAACCTTATTATTTCTTAAAACTATCTAGCAAACTATACATTTGTTTTAAATCAGTTTCACTTAAACCAAGCTTAACTCTATTTTGATAAAGCTTAAGACGATCTTCTTTTATCATAAGTCTTGTTGGCTCTATTCCCTTTATCGCCCTTTCTTTATATTTTTTAATTAAATCAAGAGCCACCTGACGATTAGCTTGATCTAAATTCTTAAAACGAGAACTAGTTGCCATTAAACGATTAAATTTCAAACTCATCCGCTCATTAGTTTCATTAGTTAAATTATTAGTAATATCAGTAATTTTCATAAATTTATAATTAAATATTTTTAAAGTAAAACCTAACTATATAAATTATATAACAAAAAAATGGCTTTGAACAGCCATTTTTAATGAATTTAATCTTTTAATAATTCTTTTTCAAGCTTTTTAATCAAGCTTCTAAACTTATAAAGCATCATATTCACGCATTGTTAATTGAGACTCAACTTGCTTAACGGTTTCAATGACAACTGAAACAACGATTAACAAACTAGTACCACCAATGGCAAATGACTGGACCCCGGTAAAGTAAACGACAATTAAAGGTAAAACGGCAATTAAGCCTAAGAATAAAGCGCCAGTGAAAACAATGCGATTAACAGTATATTTCAAATAGTCACTAGTTGTTTTACCAGGACGAATGCCAGGAATAAAACCGCCCTGCTTTTGTAAATTCTCGGCAACTTTTTTCGGATGAAAAATAACTTCGGTATAAAAATAAGTAAAGGCAAAAACTAATAAGAAATAAATAATACCATAAAAAATCTGATTGCCAAATAGTTCAATTGTTTTAGTTGCCGCTGTTGCTATCCAAGCGGTCTTAGCGTGAATAAAAAATTGGGCAATCATCGTTGGAAATAAAACTACAGAAATCGCAAAAATAATCGGGATAACTCCAGCCATATTAACTCTTAAAGGTAAATGGGTATTAGTACCACCAAAAGTTCGACTACCGTGCACTTGACGGGCGTATTGAACTGGAATATTTCTTTGACCTTCGTTAATAATAACAACGCCAACAACGGTTATAAGAGCAACAACAACGAAACCAATTAAAGTAAAGATTTGACTTTGGTCAAAAGTAACAATTAATCTTTGAATGGTTGCTGGTAAAGAAGCGACGATGCCGGCAAAAATTAATAAAGAAATCCCATTACCAACTTTTTTCTCAGTAATAAGCTCACCAATCCACATTAAGAAAACTGAACCAGCGGTAATTGTTAAAATCATTACAGCAAAATTAAAAGGAGAAATATTACCTAAAATATCAGTTGAACCATGACTAAGTAAAGTGACCATACCGTAAGCTTGAAGAGCTCCTAAAGGAACAGTCATAAGTCTAGTCCAGGTATTTATTTTTTGACGACCAGATTCCTCCTTATTCATTTCTTCAATTTGTGGTATAACCATGCCTAAAAGTTGGAAAATAATAGAAGAAGTAATGTAAGGCGCAACACCCATCATGACAATGGAAAAATTTTCCATTCCTCCTCCAGAAAGCATGCTCATCAGACCTAACATCTGGTTAGAGGCAAAAAGGCTCTTTAAAGCAGCGGCATCAACACCAGGGACGGGTACATGGGCGGCTAAACGAAAAATGACAAGCATTAAAAGAACGAAAATTATATTATTTCTTAAATCTTTCGCTTTCCAAATTTGGTTTATTTTGTCAAACATATTAATATTTTATGAAAAACTAAAATTTTATTCTCTTAAGACTTTGTCTCAGTTTTGATTTGAGCCTCTAAACCAGCACTCATTTTTATTTTTACGAAACTAACTTTAACTGTTAATTTTTCTTTACCCAAAATTTTAACCGGTTCAGTTACAACGTTAATTAATTTTTTCTCCACTAAAGTGGCTGGGCTAACAACTTCCCCATCTTTAAAATTTAAGTTTATTGCTTTAACGCTAACAACCTGATTTTTTGATTTCAATGATTTAAAGCCACGAAGTTTTGGAGTTTGTAAAAGTTGAGATCGCATACCAAGTCTCTTTAAATTAGAAACACCAGCTCTTTGACCTTGGCCCTTCAAACCACGTCCACTATAAGTTCCTAACCCAGAGGCATTACCACGACCAACCCGTCTTCTAATTTTACTCGCGCCTTTGGCTTGTTTGATAGTATTTAATGATAACATATTATTTAATCTTTAGATATATTGCTTTAATCTTTTAAACTGGTTTTAACAACTTCAACCACATCTTCTTTCTTAGTTTCTTTTTCAGCCTTAAGACCGTCTTTAGACTTCTTATTATAATCATTATCAACTTTTCTTAAAGAATCAAGAGCTTTAATAGTACAACGAGCATTATTAACTTTATTATTAGTACCAATTGTCTTAGTGGTTATGTTTTTTACTCCAGCTAATTCTAAAATAGCTCTCACAACACCGCCGGAAATAATACCCTTACCTTTACTAGCTGGTTTAAAAATAATTATCGCTGCCCCTAATTTACAAGTAACTGCGTGAGGAATAGTGTCTTTAACCATCGGCACTTTAATCATTACCTTCTTCGCCTTGTTAACCGCTTTATTAACAGCGATAGTAACATCGGCTCCCTTACCTAAACCAACAGCAACATTCCCTTTTCTATCACCAATAGCAACACAAGCACGAAAATTCATTCTTTTACCACCAGCCATAACACGAGTAACACGAGCAATATCTAAAATTCTCTGCTCAAATTCTTCTTTTGGTCTATCGTCTCTACGACCCCCTCTTTTAGATCCAGCCCCAGAACGACCGCCAAAAGATTTAGGCCCACGTTTTTGATTGCCACCATAAATATCAGTAGCTACGGTTTGAGCGACCTTATTTTCGTCAACTTGTTTTTCTTTGTTGGTGTTTGTTTTTTTGTCTTCAGACATATATGTTGCTTGAAATTTATTTTTTATATTGAAATTTTAACTAAAATTCTAAACCGCCCTCACGAGCGCCTTCAGCGACAGCTTTAACTCGGCCATGATAGCGATAAGAACCGCGATCAAAAACAACGGTTGTTATTTTAGCCTCCTTAGCTTTCTTAGCGATTAATTTACCGAGCTCAAGACCAATCTCAATTTTAGTTTTAGCTTTTACTTCAGAACTTGAAGCACTAACTAAAGTAACTGATTTTATATCATCAATAATTTGTAAGAACATGCCCTTATTAGAACGGAAAACGCTAAGACGCGGACGAAGAGCCGTGCCTTCAATTTGTGATCTTACTTTTAAGTGACGACGGGCGTCTCTAGCTTTTTTTTCTTTATTTTTATCCATATAATTAATTTTTTTAGCCAACTATTTCTTAGCCGCCGCTTTTCCAGCCTTTCTTCTAATAATCTCATCGCTATATTTAACACCTTTTCCTTTATAAGGTTCTGGTTTTCTAATTTTTCTAATATTAGCAGCAGTTTCTCCGACTAAAGCTTTATCAGTCCCAGTAATTGTAATCGCATTACCTTCAACCGTAGCAGTAATGCCTTTAGGAATATCAAAAATTATCGGATGAGAAAAACCAAGGTTCATGTTTAATTTATCACCAGCAACAACGGCACGATAACCAACTCCATTAATTTCAAGTTTTTTAGAAAAGCCTTCGCTCACACCGATAACGCAGTTTCTTGTTAGTGACCAATATAAACCCCAGAAAGCTCTAGCGTTTTTTACTTCTTTATCTTTTGGTAAAACGCTAAGTTCAGAGTCGCCAATTGTTAATTCAATATCATGACCAAACTTAAGTTTAAGTTCTCCTTTTGGACCTTTAAAAGTCGCTTCAAGACCATTTAATGAAACTTGAACTCCGCCTGGTAATTTAATTGGTAGTTTTCCTAATCGTGACATATATATTTTCTTAATTCAAATTATTAAAATATTTCTCCTAAAATCTCACCGCCGATTTTCTTAAATCTAGCCTCCTTATCAGTCATCAAACCATTTGAAGTAGAAATAATCGCCATACCAAAGCCATTTAAAATTCTTGGAATTTCGTTCTTAGAAGCATAAATCTTCAAACCCGGACGACTAACTCTCTTAATTGAAGAGATTTGTGGCTTACCATTTTTTCGGTATTTCAAAACAAGCTCAAGTTCATCAAACTTGTTATGAGCGCCCTCAAGTCCGCCTGGAATAACTTTAAAATTCTTAATCCAGCCTTCTCTTTGTAAAATAGAGGCGATTTCTTTTTTCAGCTTGCTCATCGGTAAAGCTACTGTTTCTTTTTTTACCGAAGAAGCATTTCTGATCCTTGTAAACATGTCTGCGATGGGATCCATCATATTTTTATTTATCTTAATATTTATTACCAATACTGCTAATCTACCAACTTGACTTAGTTATTCCCGGTAAATCACCATTGTCGGCTAATTCACGGAAACAAATTCGGCACAGTTTAAAATCATTCATGAAGCCGTGGTTACGACCACAACGCCAACAACGATTGATTTTTCTGGTAGAAAACTTTGGTTTTCTTTTTGCCTTAACAATTAATGCGGTTCTTGCCATATATAATTCGATTATTTTTTTTCTTCTTCTTTTTTAAATGGGAAGCCTAAAGCTCTAAATAAAGCTAAGCCCTCTTCTTTACTTTTCGCGTTTGTTGTTAAACAAACCTCTAGACCAAAAGTATTGTTAATTTCTTCAACCTTGATTTCTGGGAAAGCAGTATGATCCTTAAAGCCAACACTTAAATTACCCGCCCGATCCAAAGATTTAGAACTAATACCTCTAAAGTCACGAACTCGAGGAAAAGTAATAGCCACTAGTTTTTCCACAAAGTCATACATTCTCTCCCCTCTTAAAGTAACCTTAGCCCCAATTACTAAACCATCACGAATTTTAAAGGCAGAAATTGATTTTTTAGCTTTAGTCATGACTGGCTTTTGCCCGGCAATTAAAGTTATTGATCTTTCAATATCAGCAATATATTCTTTTTCTTTAAAATGTCGACCGAAACCAGAGTTAATTACAACTTTAGTTAATCGCGGCACTAACATGTTATTTTTTAGTCCTAATTCTTTTTTAAGAGCTGGAACTAATTCTTTTTGGTATTTTTCTTTTAATCTCATATAATAATTCTTTGGATTATATCACCTTCTTAATCAATACTTTCATTACACTTTTTACAAATTCTAAATTTTTTACTTTTACCAGTCTCAGATTTTATAATTTTATGACTCACTCTCGTTGCCTTTCCACATTTAGAACAAACTAAAGCAACATTAGAAGCGTTAATAAAGGCTGGAAATTCAATTCTTTGACCTTTTTCACCTTCACGATTAGGGCGTAAATGCTTAATTAATAAATTTAAACCCTCAACGCTAAGGCGTTTATCTTTTTTTGAAACTTGCAAAACTTTACCTGACTTACCTTTATCTTTACCGGCTAAAATTTTTACTTTGTCGTTCTTTTTGATATTCATATATTTAACAAAACTCTTATTTAAATTGGTTTAAAGTACTTCAGGGGCTAAAGAAGCGATTTTAACGCAACCAGCCTGTCTTACTTCTCTAGCAACCGGACCAAAAATACGAGTTCCTTTCGGATCTTTTTTTACCGGGTCATTAATTACGACGCAAGCATTATCATCAAAACGAAGATAAGAACCATCCTTACGACGAATTTCCTTCTTAGTTCTAACGATTACCGCTTTAACAACATCACCTTTTTTAATAGCGGCATGAGGTGTAGCTGATTTAACAGCAACAACAATAACATCGCCGACACCACCGTATCTTCTTTTGTAGCCACCCAAAACTCTAATGCATTGGACTTCCTTTGCACCGGAGTTATCAGCTGCGCGTAAATATGTTTGTACCTGTATCATATATAAAAACTTTAATACTAATTGAAATAATTTAAGCCTTAACGACTCGCCATCTCTTATCTTTACTTAAAGGACGACATTCAACAAAAGTAACTGTCTCACCTTCTTGATGTTCATTTTTCTCATCATGAACTTTATATTTTGAACTAACAGTAAAGCGTTTCTTATATTTTGGGTGAACCTTAACGGTTTTAACTTCAACCACAATAGTTTTATCACTTTTAGCACTAACAACCAGGCCGGAAAATTTCCGTCTATTAACTTCAGCTAAAAGCTCGCTTTTCTCTTCTTGTTTTTCTTTTTTTAAGGCGGTCATATTTATTTCTTCTTATTCTTAGTTAATATAGTCAAAATTCTAGCAATGTTTTTTTTCAAACTCCGAATTTCTCTAACATTTTTTAATTGGCGATTTGAATCCTTAAAACGAAGTTCTCGTTCCTTTTCTTGACTATCTTCAAGCAATTTCTTTAATTCTTCTTCGCTTTTAGTTGTTATTTCTTTAAAATCCATATATTTAAATTATTTCTATTCTTGAAATTACTCAACCTTGCTAATAAACTGACATTTAACTGGTAATTTATAAGCGGCTAGTTCCATCGCTTTTTTAGCTGTTTCTCGGTTAAGCCCTTCCATTTCAAACATCACCATTCCTGGTTTAATGATTGCGACGTAATGATCAACTGTTCCCTTTCCTTTACCCATCGGTAATTCTCCGCCGTGAGCAGTTACTGGTTTGTCAGGAAAAATTCTAATCCAAATCTTGCCGCCTTTTTTAACATATTTAGTCATAACCCTGCGAGCAGATTCTATTTGACGAGAAGTAATCCAACAAGCAGTTAAACTCTTAAGTCCATAACTACCGAAGCTAATATCAAGCATACGAGTTGCTTTACCACCACGACGGCGTTTATGATCCTTTCTCCATTTTGTTTTCTTTGGCATTAACATATAACAACAAAAATTAATTCTTAAATTTATTGAGCGATTACCTCACCTTTTTCTAATACGTCTTTATCAAAAATTTCTCCTTTGTAAACCCAAACCTTGATACCAATAGCGCCGTAAGTAGTATTAGCCGCTCCACGAGCATAGTCGATATCAGCTCTTAAAGTTTGCAAAGGAACTTTACCCCAAACCAATTTTTCACTTCTAGCAATTTCAGCGCCATTTAAACGACCGCCGATAACAACTTTAGCCCCCAAAGCTCCGCCTCTTTCAATCTTGGCTAAGTTTTGTTTCATTACTTTTCTAAAGGGCATTCTTTTTTCAATATCTAAAATCATTCCTTGAACAATTATTTGAGCACTTAAAGCTGGACGTGAAGCCTCTTTAATATTCAAATTAATTTCACCCATTCTTGCATCTTTCAAAAATTTATCATGAAGTTTCTTTTTTAAATCCTCAACTCCATTACCACCGCGACCAATAATTAAACCTGGTTTAGCAGTTGTGATAGTAATTTCAACCCTAGAAATACTTCTAGCAATTTCTACTTTATCAATCCCCGCTTCTCTAAATTCACGAATCATATAGCGACGAATACCTAAATCTTGTTTTAGATTCTTGATATATTTTTCACCACTCTCAAACCAGACCGACGGCCAAGTTCGATTGATTCCCATTCTTAGAATTTTTGGATTTACTTTTTTACCCATATTATTTTTTAATTTGTCTGTTCTAAATTTCTTCTAAACTATTTATTAACCAGCTTTTCTTCTAAACATTCTAGCTTTTTCTCCGCTAGCCGCTTTAATCTTATCACCAGCATCTTTTTTATCGCTAGCAGTCTTTTCACTTTCTTTAATAATCTTATCAAGCTTAACCGGTTCTTCAACTTTAACTACTTTTTTCTCAATTTTTCCACTAGCTTTAATCTCTTCGAGTTTTAAAGTAATATTACAACCTCTTTTTCTAATTGAGGTTGCGCGTCCGTGAGCTCTTGGCATCCAACGTTTTAAAGTAAAGCCTTCATCAACTTTTAACTCTTTAATTTTCAAATTATCTTTCTTTAAGCCATAGGTATTTTCAGCGTTAGCAATGGCGGAATTGATTAAAGTTGCTAATGGCTTAGCCGCTAATTTATCAGCAAACTTAAGCTGATCAAGAGCATCTAAAACATTTAACTTACGAACAACATCAGCTACTAAACGAGTCTTCTGAGCGGACATTCTTAAGTTTTTCAAACTAGCTTTTATTTCCATATAACAATAGTTAAATTAATTTTCTTGACTTGCTTATTACTTTTTAGCACCGGCTTGAGCCTTAGCCATCTTACCACCGTGGTTAACAAATTTCTTAGTTAAAGAAAATTCTCCCAAACGATGTCCAACCATATTTTCAACCACAAGTACAGGTACGTGAGTCTTGCCATTATGAACGCCGAAAGTAGCACCAACCATCTCCGGAGTAATGACGCAAGCACGATCCCAAACCTTGATAATGCTTTTATCGCCGGCGGGAAGATTTTTAACCTTATTGAGAATCCGTTGATTCACGTAAGGACCTTTTTTTAAACTTCTGGACATATGATATTCTTATTAGTTCTTTTTATTATTTCTTCTTCTTTTTATTAACCCTTCTCTTAATAATTAATTTATCTTTAGAGCCTTTTCTTCTAGTCTTAACTCCGAGTGCTTTCTTGCCCCAAATATTTTTCGGTGCTTTCATACCAATAGATTGATTACCTTCGCCACCTCCGTGTGGGTGATCAACCGGATTCATAGCAGTTCCACGAACAGTTGGGCGAATACCCATCTTTCTACTTCTACCAGCTTTTCCGATTGAAATGTGACTATGGTCAGGATTACTTACGCGTCCAACAGTACAAAGACAATCTTTTTTAACTAATCTAATTTCACCAGATGGCATTTTAATTTGAGCAAATTTTCCCTCAACACCCATAACGAAAACTAAATTTCCAGCGCCACGTGCAATTTTAGCACCTTCGCCAGCATTAAGTTCAACACAGTGGATAGCAACTCCGGCAGGAATAAATTTAACTGGCATGGTATTACCATTTTTAATTTCAATTAAATCTTTTGAACTTTCTATCTTATCGCCAACCTTCAAATCAACCGGAGCAATAATATATCTTTTTTCACCATCAGCATAATTTAACAAAGCTAAACGAGCTCCACGAGCCGGATCATATTCAATCGTCGCTACTGTTGCCGGAACGCCAAATTTATCTCTTTTAAAATCAACAATACGGGTAAATTGCTTAACGCCACCGCCACGATGTCTAACTGTAATCTTA
>JAACPL010000020.1 GCA_009995495.1 Candidatus Falkowiibacteriota bacterium | reverse complement strand
AAATTAACTTTTTCTCTGGTTTAGACTTGGTAATATCAGCGAAATCGTCAAAAGTCGCATGTCTTCTTCCAGGAGTATTCGGTTTTACTTTTTTAATTCCCATATATTAATCAAAAATTTTATAAACTTAAAATAATTCTTTAAATTAGACACCTTCGTAAATTTGAATAGTCTCACCCTTCTTTAAAGTAACAATCGCTTTTTTAAAATCATTTCTTGAACCTTTGATTCGACCTCGACTAACAGCTTTCCCTTTCATCTTAATAATATTAACCGCTTCAACCTTAACACCATAAACATCAGAAACAGCCTTAGCCACTTCAATCTTATTAGCATTAACATTAACAATAAAAGCATATTTACCGTTATCTGATAAATTAGCGGCTTTCTCAGTTACTAAAGGTTTAACTAAAGTTCTAGCTGATAAAGATTTTCCTCCTGGTCTTCTTTTGTTATTAACCTTAGTGCCACCAGATTTTTTATCTTCTTGTTCAGCGTAAAGATCTTTCATTGTTTTATCAGAATCAGAAACAGCTTTCTTTTTGTCTTTTAAATCTTCGTCTTTTTTAGTTGTTTTATTGCCAAATAATGCCATATTTTTAATATAAAATAGATTTTAACAGTAAGTCTCTTCTAATAATTTAACAGTTTTCTCGTCAAGCAATAGGTATCTTGAATTAAGTAATTCAAGGGCGTTAATATTTTCTGGATTAATTATTTTAACATCTTTTAAATTTCTCGCTGAAAAAAAAGTTCTCTCATCTTTTGAGCCATTAATTATTAAAATATCACGACGTTTTGTTTCTAAAACTTTAGTTTCAATAGTTGAAATCATTTGAGAAAAATCTTTAGTCTTGTAATTTTCAAAAGCTAAATCATCTAAAACAACTAAACTTCCTTCAACCAATCTTTCTGATAGAACCATAAAAATTGCTCTTTGCTTTGATTTTTGATTGATTTTCTTTTTAAAATTTCTATCGTTAGTTGGACCAAAAGTAACACCACCGCCGCGCCAAATAGGAGAACGACTTGAACCAGCTCGAGCACGACCCGTACCTTTTTGTTTCCAAGGCTTTTTACCACCACCAGAAACTTCAGCCTTACCTTTAGTATCAGCTAAAACTTGTCTGGCATTAGCCATCTGACTAACAACAACTTGATGCAAAAGCTCATTATTAACTTTAACTGCAAAAATCTTCTTATTAAGTTCTAAGTCTTTAACTGCTTCAGCTTTTTTGTTGTAAACTTTTATCTTAAGTGACATATAGTATCAATAAATTAATATAGCTTATTTTGCCTCCTCGGCGTTTTCAGTTTTAACTTCTTCAACTACCGGAGTTTCTTCAACAACTGGAGTTTCTTCAACTACCGGAGTTTCTTCAACAACTGAAGCTTCTTCAACTACCGGAGTTTCTTCAACTACCGGAGTTTCTTCAGCTACCGGAGTTTCTTCAGCTACCGGAGTTTCTTCAGCTTTTTTCAAGTTAACTTTCATCTCACCCTTAGCGTTAATCATAACTAAACTATTAATCGCTCCAGGAATTGCGCCTTTAATAAAAATTAAATCATTTTCTTCATCAAGAGCAAGAATTTCTAAATTAGTAGTCGTTACTCTATCACCACCCATACGACCACCCATTTTCATACCTTTAAAAACATGAGCTGGGCCTTTAGGTCCAATTGAACCACTCATTCTTTCTTGATCCTTATTACCGTGAGTTTTTCTAAAACCATGGAAACCATGTCTTTTGACAACCCCTTGAAAACCACGACCCTTAGAAGTTCCACAAACATTAACAATATCACCAACAGCAAAAGTTCCAGAGCTAACAACATCACCAACTTTAAATTCGCTGGCTCCCTCAAAACGAAATTCTTTAACATGAGCAGGTTTAACACCGGCCTTTTTAAAGTGACCTAATTGAGGTTTGCTAATATTCTTTTCTTTTTTTTCGCCTAAAGTAAATTGAAGGGCTTCGTAACCATCCTTATCTTTATTTTTAACTTGAGCAATAACACAAGGACCAGCTTTAACGGTAGTTACGGCTGAAACCTTATCGTTAAACCACATCTGGGTCATGCTCATTTTTTTTCCTAAGATGAATTTCATATAAATATCTATTCTTTATCTTTTTTTTAAAACAAAAACTGGTCTTAAACCAGCTTAAAAAATAATATAAGATTACCAAACGAAAGTCTGGAATTTCTCAATAGAATTATTTTAACTGATTTTCCTCCAAATTAGGCGAATTTTTGCATAAACACTTTCTTGACAAACAAGAGTTATTTAAACTATCAAAAGCCTATTTAATCTTTTTAAGACGAACTTTACTACTATATTACATTTTTATTTCTAAGTCAACCCCTGCTGGTAGGTTTAAACCAGTTAAAGAGGCAATGGTTTCCGCGCTCGGTTCAACGATATCAATCATTCTTTTGTGAATACGCATCTCGTATTGATCACGCGCATCTTTATGAACGAAAGTTGAACGATTAACGGTATACTTTCTGATTTCGGTTGGTAAAGGAATTGGTCCAAAAAATTGGGCATCAGTCCTTTCAATCGTTTCAATAATAGTCTTAGTAGATTGGTCAATAATCTTATGATCAAAAGCCTTGATCTTGATTCTGATTCTCTGTTTAAACTCTTTTTCTTCTTTTTTAGTTTCAGACATAGTTTTCCCTAGAATTATTTTTAAATAAATACTACAAGCCCGCTCTCATTAAAGAGCGAGCCAAAGTAGTTACTTAATGATTTTTGTAACAACACCAGCACCAACGGTACGACCACCCTCACGAATAGTAAACTTTTGTTTTTCTTCAAGAGCGATAGGAGCGATTAACTTAACATTTAAGTTAGTTGTATCTCCAGGCATAACCATTTCAGTCCCAGCTTGTAAAGTAATATCACCAGTTACGTCAGTAGTCTTGAAGTAAAATTGTGGCTTATAACCATTGAAGAAAGGTTTGTGTCTTCCACCTTCATCCTTTGATAAAACATAAACCTCAGCTGTAAATTCAGTGTGTGGAGTAACTGTTCCTGGTTTACATAGTACTTGGCCTCTTTCAACATCATCTTTCTTAGTACCACGAAGTAATAAACCAGCATTATCACCAGCCATACCTTGGTCTAAAGATTTGTTAAACATTTCTATGCCAGTAACAGTTGTTTTACTTGTTGGGTGAATACCAACGATTTCAACTTCATTGCCAACATTGATAACACCTCTTTCAATACGGCCAGTAACAACAGTACCACGACCTTCAATTGAGAAAATATCTTCAATTGGCATTAAGAAGTTTTGGTCAACATCACGAACTGGAGTTGGGATATAGCTATCAATTGCTTCCATTAATTTCATAACTGGCTCAGCATCAGCTCCAGTTGGATTCTCTAAAGCCTTTAAAGCAGAACCACGAATAATAGGAGTAGCATCTCCAGGAAATTCATATTTCTTTAATAAATCACGAATTTCTTCTTCAACTAAATCAATTAATTCCTGGTCTTCAACCATATCACATTTGTTTAAGAAAACAATGATATAAGGAACACCAACTTGTCTTGCTAAAAGGATATGCTCTCTAGTCTGAGGCATGGGTCCATCAGTAGCAGAAACTACTAAAATAGCACCATCCATTTGGGCAGCTCCAGTAATCATGTTTTTAACATAGTCAGCATGACCAGGGCAATCAACGTGAGCGTAATGTCTAGTAGCTGATTCATATTCCACATGAGCAGTTGCAATAGTAATACCACGTTCCTTTTCTTCAGGAGCGGAATCAATTTCATTAACGCCTTTTTTAGAAGCGCTCATACCAGCGGCACCAAATACAGCTAACATCGCAGCTGTTAAGGTAGTTTTTCCATGGTCAACGTGGCCAATAGTACCAATGTTAACATGGGGTTTTGAACGGTCAAATTTTTCTGCCATTTTTTTTGTGCCGGGCCCTCGTTCCACTATGAGCGGAATGAAGTTTTTTTCCTTTGAAGGAAACCAACCAGACTTAATTAAATTATTTATTAAATTATTAAATTTTTTACTCTATCTTTTTATTCTACTTCTTTTGCGTTTTCTTTGACTTTAGGCGGAATTGACCAGGGCTTAGTTGGTTTTTCCACTTTTTGGTCGCCGGCAACAAAAGACGGATTTTCTTGATTTTTCCACAAGGAAATCTCTCGATTTATTTTATCAGTTAACTCTTCTTCTGTCAAATTTTTTATTTTTGGATCTTCAATTTGCTTTTGAATTGATAAATCACCAGGTTTTTCCTCTAACTTTAGCTCTTTTGAATTCATTTTTTCATAAGAATTAAAATCCATCAAAACAAAAGTTTCTTCAGTTTCTTGAGCATCATAAACAATGACACGGTCACCTGTCTTTTTAACTAAGTTAAGAATTTTTTTTAATTCTGGTGAAATCATATCTTAAAAAATAACTGAACTAATTTATCTTCCCTTCTTCGCTTTAATTTCTTCTAAAATATTTCTTGGCACTTCGTTATAATGAGAAAATTCCATGGAGTAGTTTGCTCGGCCCTGACTCATAGAACGAAGAGCGGTTGAGTATCCAAACATTTCAGCTAAGGGAACATGGGCATTAACTAACTTGATATTAGCGCGGTCAGTCATTTCTTCAATTTGACCACGTTTACTATTTAAATCACCAATAACATTACCCATATATTCTTCGGGGGTGGTAATTTCAACTTTCATAATTGGCTCCAAGAGAACTGGCCCAGCTTTAGCACAAGCATCACGGAAAGCAAAAATAGCCGCCATTTTAAAGGCAATTTCCGAAGAGTCAACTTCATGATAAGATCCAAAGAACACAGTTGCCTTAATATTTACCATCGGGAAGCCGGCTAAAGAACCGCTTAAAATAGCTTCTTTAACACCTTTTTCAATCGCTGGAATAAATTCTTTAGGAATAATACCACCTTTAACCTCATCAACAAATTCAAAATTCTTATCACTATCAACTAAAGGTTCAATGCGTAAAGAACAGTGTCCGTATTGTCCGCGACCACCAGATTGTTTAGCATATTTATGTTCTGCTTCAGCAACTTTAGTAATAGTTTCACGATAAGAAACTTGAGGATTACCAACATTAGCTTCAACCCCAAACTCCCTTCTCATACGATCAACAATAATATCAAGATGGAGCTCGCCCATACCAGAAATTAAAACTTGATTTGTTTCCTCATCAGTCTGAACTCTAAAAGTCGGATCTTCTTCAGCCAATCTTTGTAAAGCCACACCCATTTTTTCTTGGTCAGCTTTTGTTTTTGGTTCAACCGCAATTTTAATAACTGGTTCTGGAAAAATAATTGACTCAAGTAAAACTTCATTATTTTCTGCGCATAAAGTATTTCCCGTTGTTGTATTTTTCAAACCAATAATAGCAGCAATGTCTCCAGCAGCAATTTCTTTAATTTCTTCACGGTGATTAGCATGCATTCTTACTAAACGACCAATTCTCTCTTTAGCACCCTTAGAAGAGTTAGTAATATAAGAACCAGAAGTTAAAACACCCTGATAAACACGAACGAAACAAAGTTTACCGACAAAAGGGTCAGTCGCAATTTTAAAAGCTAAACCAACAAAAGGCTTGTCATCACTAGCTAAAATTTCAACTTTATCTTCAGAATCAACTTTATTAGCTAAAAGGACTGGTACATCTAAAGGTGATGGTAAATATTCATTAACCGCATCTAAAACAAATTGCACGCCGATATTTTGTAAAGCGGTACCACAAAGAACTGGATATAATTCATTAGCAATTACACCCTTACGAATTGCGATTTTCAATTCCTCTAAAGAAATTTCTTCACCAGCTAAATATTTTTCCATTGTCTTTTCATCACATTCAACCGCTCTCTCAACTAGTTCAGCATAATACTTCTCAACTAAATCCTTCATATCTTCTGGCATTGGAATTTCTTCAACATTAACACCAAAATTACCAGAAAAAATATAAGCCTTCTTAGTTAATAAATCGATAACGCCACTTAAATTACTTTCAGCGCCAATCGGTAATTGGATAGCTACGGCTTTTTGGTTTAAACGATCACGAATAGATTTAAGACTCATATAAAAATCCGCACCAGTCTTATCCATTTTATTAATAAAACAAAGTCGTGGAACTTTATATTTATCAGCCTGACGCCAAACAGTTTCAGATTGTGGTTCAACCCCAGCCTGACCATCAAAAACAGCGACAGCGCCGTCTAGAACGCGTAAAGAACGCTCTACCTCAACGGTAAAGTCAACGTGCCCCGGAGTATCAATAATATTAATTTTATTATTTTTCCAAAAACAAGTAGTCGCGGCGGAAGTAATAGTAATACCTCTTTCCTTTTCTTGTTCCATCCAATCCATATCAGCCAGACCCTCATGAGTTTCACCAATTTTATGTTTTTTGCCGGTATAAAAAAGAACTCTTTCAGTAAAAGTTGTTTTTCCGGCGTCAATATGAGCCATGATACCAATATTTCTAATGTTTTTTAATTCGTAGTCTCGAGACATATTAATTTAAGTTTATGATTTTTATTTCGATCTTGATCTTGAGAAATGAGCAAAAGCTTTATTAGCTTCAGCCATTTTGTGGACTGCTTCTCTTTTCTTAGCAGCTGCCCCTTCGCCATTTGAAGCATCTAAAATTTCATAAGCCATTTTTTCCGCCATTGATTTTCCCTTCCTATCAGTCGCTGCTTTAATTAACCAATTACAAGCTAAGAAATATCTTCTTTCGCCACGAACTTGGAAAGGAACTTGGTAGTTAGCACCACCAACGCGCTTACCACGAACTTCAACTAAAGGAGAAACTTTTTTAATTGCTTTGTTGAAAATATGGCGGGGGTCTTGCTTAGCTTTATCTTTAATAATATCAAAAGCACCGTAGATAATTTTCTCGGCTACATTTTTCTTACCTTCCTCCATCACATAGTTAATGAATTTGGCAATTGTTACATCATTATATTTTGGGTCACCATCAATGTCCCTTCTTGGAGCTTGTTTTCCTCTCATATTTTGTCATCAGCCGCATTTTATCAGCTATCTAAAAGCGGGCTGTTTTTTATTTCTATTTAAATTTTTAAATTATAAATTAAGATTTGATTCAGACTTACTTAGTCTCTTTTGGTTTTTTTGCGCCGTAGCAACTTCTTCCCTGTCTTCTCGCTTCAACGCCGGCGGCATCAAAAACTCCTCTAACAACTTTATATCTAACACCCGGTAAATCTTTAGTTTTTCCACCCTTAATTAAAACGATTGAGTGTTCTTGTAGGTTGTGTCCCATCCCTGGAATATAAGCGGTTACTTCCATTCCGTTTGATAAACGAACACGAGCAATTTTTCTCAAAGCGGAGTTAGGTTTTTTCGGAGTAGTTGTCGTTACCTTTAAGCAAACCCCTTGTTTAAAAGGAGCTCCTTTGGCTAATTCTTTTCTTTTGCGGTGCAAAGAATCAAGATTAACATGAAGCGCGATGGCGTTGCTTCTTTTTCCTACTTTTTTACGGCCTTTTTTGACCAATTGATTGACGGTTGGCATAGATTATTTTTTATTTCAAAATAATGAAATTTATTTTTTATTAAATTTATTTACACAAAAAATTTCCTGACAAGCCAGGTTTCTTTTTTACAATTTAAATACTCAATTAATTTAACAAAATAAAAATGATAAGTCAAGAGTTTATAGTTAAGAGAGAAAGAATTTTACATTCCGATCTCTATCTTGGTTCAAATCCGAAAGCTAATTCTTCGCTAGTTATTTTTTTTCAAAAATAACAATCGTTCAGAAAATGTCTTTACGCATTTTTAACTTAAAAGACAATTAGTCCCTGGCGATAAATATCAACTATTGACTTTTTCTTGTAAGTGTGCTATCCTTTAGAGTTAGTGTGTTAGAAATTAGAAATCTACGGAAAACTAAAAGTTCATTAAAAAACAAGATTTAATTTGGTTAATTACTAATTTTATCTAAAATTAGGTAAATTTAGTAATTAATCAAATTGTTAAATCTTTAAAAATAATTAAAAAATAAAAAAGTTAGCATCTTTTTTCTCTGTTTTTTTTGTGTTATTTGTTATGAGTTTCGTTTTCAACTCTTGCCAGGAAGAAGCTCTGGAAGAAGCGCTTGAAAAAAGCGAAATTGTGATTAAAATGGCCCTGCCTGAAGGCGCAAGCCAAGGTGATTTGAAATCGGCTACGGCAGATCAGGTGATCGGTCATGGCGATACAATTGATATTTTGAATTTAAAAAACGTTAATATCGTTTTCTCTTCCGAGGATCAAAATGGTAAAAGCTTGCCTGGCGACTGGACAATTTATCTGACTGAATCAGATAATAATACAGATAACCAGCGATTGGCTGAAAGGCCATCGGCATTATTTTGGGGCTCAAATATAGCTTCAATAAAACCAACTGAACTTGGTTTGTACATGATTCATTTCCAAGCAGGAAATACCTGGTTAATGTTTTATCTAAGACATACAGGTTTGCCGGGTGATATTGGGGATGAATATCAAAATGGTTATGCCTTCCGGATGGAGAAAAAACTCATTCATGATGACGATAATGAAGGCAAAATTAAAACCGCCTATACCCTTTATCTTAAGGTCAATGAAGATGAGTTAAAAGGTTGGGGGCTATATAATGAAACTAGCCCGAACAATAAAGAGCTCTGGCAAGCTCTATTGTTTTGCGGTGGTGATAATCCTTTCACTATAAGCACGGGAATAACTTATAACGCCAAAAATTTTAAACTAAGAGAAGCCAAGTACAGTAAAAACATTTACTCTGATAACGAGAGTTATTACTGTTTTACTTTTTTTCCTAAAGACACGCCGCCTTCTAATCGTTTTGGTGGAGGAAAAAGCTACCAAATCCAATTCTATGCCGGAGAATATGCCGTAAATTGGTGGACTTTTCCCTCTAATGATGAAAGCGCCTGGAAGAGAGGTAATTCAGACCAAATTGAATTTATAACATTCTAAGCCTTCTAACAAAATCGGAAACAAGTCATTAAAAAATTTGGCCATCGTGCCAAAAACCCGAAGCTTCACAGTTTCGGGTTTTTTAATTTTCTTTTTCAATCACAATCATTTGTTTTTTAGTAGTTGAGGTAGGAGGAGTTGAAGTAGGAATAGACGGCGCGACAACTTCTTCATTTGAAACATCTTCTGGTTCTAAAATTTCTTCTGGTTCCAAAATATCTTCAGGCTCGAAAGTATCTTCCGGCTCCAAGGTTTCTTCCGTTTCTAAAGCGGTATTTTCTTCTCCTTGTTCAATATTATTTTCAAGTAATCGCCTCTCGCTCACAGCTTTAAAAATAAGTCCTAACAACAAAATTAGAATTGCTAAACTAAAGAAAATTGTAATTATTTTTTTAGATGACATAAATTTAAGCTCCGGCAAGTAATCTAAATAAAAACTCAACCGGCAAAATCATTAAATTACTAAAAAGAAACACAAACAATAAAACAAAGAGGAGGCCAAATTTCTCTAATGATAAATATTTCTGCTTAGCCTCTGGTGGTAAGAAGGCGGATAAAATTTTTGAACCATCAAGTGGTGGAATTGGAATTAAATTAAAGACCATCAAAACTAAATTAATATAAATTATCATCGCAATAAAGCCTGAAAAAGTAATATTAATAAAGGGCATAAAACGCCAAATCAACCCAAAAATTAAAGCAATCGCTAAATTAGCGAGCGGTCCCGCGACCGCTACTTTCGCATCTCCATATTTTCTATCACGTAAATTATAGGGGTTATAAGGAACGGGTTTAGCCCAAGCAAAAAGAAAAGATGATCCAGAAATAATTAACATGAGAGGAACAATAATTGAACCAAATAAATCCAAATGCTTAATCGGATTAAAAGTTAAACGCCCCGCATTTTTGGCAGTCGGGTCGCCTAATTTAAAAGCGGCGTAACCGTGCATATATTCGTGAAACACGGCCGACATTACTAAGACAATAATTAAAAATATTTTATCCATAAAAATTTTATAAAAAGCTTGAGATTCTTAAACTATTTGGTAGTTATTCAGTAACTATTCCATCATTATTTAAATACTATAACACATCTTGATTTATTTTTAAAATACTGATAAACTAAAGCTGAATTTAAAATAACATTAAACTCAAGTTTAGCCTGAGTCTTGTTTTTTTAAAAAAATATAAAATAACCTAACAAATATGGGCAAAAAATGTGACTTATGTCAGAGAGTAGCAACGAAAGGTGCTAGTAGATCTCACTCAAAAATTAAAACTTTAAAAAGACAAGGGATAAATTTACAAAGCAAAACTATTGATGGAATGAAATTAAAACTTTGTACTTCCTGTCTTAGAACTCTTGATAAACCGAAAAGGGTTAAGACCCCGAGAAAACCAGCTTTAAAGAAAGAAGAAAAAGAAGCTTTAGCTAAAAAGAAGGCAAGTATGAACGAAAAAAGAAATGACTTAAGAGTTAAAATTGCTAAGACAAAAGCTTCTCAAAACAAAGCAAGAGTTAAAACTAAAAAAGTTAAAGCTCCGGCAAAAAAATAGTTTAACAATTTTTTATAATGTAAAATTCCAAGTCTTCCCTTTCGGGAAGACTTTTTGGTTATGCTGATAAAAACAAAAATAATTTTTTAATGATATTTAAGCTTCTTATTAAACCTTCTAACAACCAAAATTAAAACAAAATAATAAATAACAAAAAATATAAATTTGAAAGAACCTCCCTTTAGAGCACTGGTTTCAAGAGCGGAAAATTGAAAAGCGGCTAATTTTTCGGAAATGAAAAAAATGAAATTGAGCAAAAGATAACTGGGCCAAAAAAAATATAAAGAAAAAATAGGTATAAGCCAACTTAAAAAAATTCCTAAAATAAGTAAGGCTAAAATAAAAGGCAAAGTCCAAGTTAAAAAAATATTAGCCAAGGGTGCAATTAAAGAAAAATATTCAAAACTAAATAACATAATTGGTAAAGAAGCTAATTGAGAAGCGATAGTTAAATTTAACAAAGAGAAAATAAATTTTACAAATTTTTTTAATTTCAAATTTTTAAAACTTTCTTCAATTACTGGCTCGCTAAATTTTTTTAAAATTGGCTCTAGATAAATTATTCCTAAAACTGCTAAAAAGGATAATTGAAAACCGAGATCGCGACTAAGAAGAAGCGGGTTAAAAATCAACATCAATGAGGCACTAAAAACTAAAGCGCGAACAGAACTTTTTGGTCGTTTGAAATATAGAGCCGAAAAACCAAAAAAACCCATAATCGCCGAGCGAA
>JAACPL010000019.1 GCA_009995495.1 Candidatus Falkowiibacteriota bacterium | reverse complement strand
CATTAGAGGGCGATAAAATAAGGCCAAAATACACTAAAGGGGGTGAATTTTTAGCTCAGTGGATGCCTCAAGTAAATAGCACTTTCGGACCAGAGAATTTTAGCGAATATTATGAAAAAACAGACGCTTTCGCGCCTGCTTGTTCAACGATGCTCGGGGTCACGGACGAAGTTCGAACCAAAATAACTATTTATTTCTGTTAACATTATCCTTTTTAGAGTGGTCGGGGTTATCCCTTACATACTCACGGCGATTAATCTTAACCGTATGAGCTCCTGGGTGCTTCCCTTGATTTACTTCTTTAACGGCCTGCATTCTCGGAACATTATTTCTTGAACCAATCTTGTAATGCTCATTTCTTCCCCCGGGACCGTCATTTTTTCCAATAATTTTTGTCATATAAATATATTAATAATAAATAATGAAACTTCTATTAAAATTCCGATAAAAAGACATAATGTTTGTATTATCATTGGCCATTGAGGAGAGGTTGCTTTATTTGAAGAATATATACACTCTTCGCAAGATGAGGCTTGTTTTTCATCTTCTTTATTTTTACAATTATTCCATTTTGAAAAAATTGTTGAATAATTATCCGTCCATTTTGAAAAAAAGTTTCTTTTTAGAAAAATATATATACCTCCAAATACTAAAGATAAAAAAATAAAAAAGAAAGCTACGGAAAAAAATATTTTAATAATCAAAAAATTATAAGATAATTTGTCTAAAATCAATGGAGATAAAGTCAAAAACAACCCCGCCAAAGTAGTCATAAAATTTGAATATGTAGCCGAAATACCATTTTCCTGATCACATGACCATAAAATCATTTTTCTGTTTATTTCGGCATTTTCTTTTACATAGTTATCTTTGTCCATTGTATTAAATTATTTTTTTCTTGAAATTGATACAGGAGGAACTTTTCCTTTTTCTCTTCTGTCCAATGGTGGGCAAGGGTCATTCTTGGATTCAGAAAATTTTCCAGAATGGCTAGAACGGTGGCAAGATTTGCCATTTTGTTTTTTTGGATTGTCTTCTTTGAATTTCATATTATTATGCTATTTTTTAAAGTTTTCTAAAATTTTAATATAATTTTCAAGCCTTGTTAATAATTCGCTATAAGTCAATATAGTGATATTTTTCAAAGATTGTGATAATAATCTAAAATCATCTTTTTCCTTCTGTTCTTTAAAATCTCCGAAATCACCCGCCAATATAATTCCCCTAGGTCTCAAAACTTGTAAATTTATTTTTTTCTTATCTAAAAGATAACTCCTGATATTATCACTATATTTTGATATATTTGATATATAATTTTCTACCTGTATTATTGCTTTTGACATCTCTGAATCCCAATAATAATTGTCTCTGCCTTGATCAAATTTAAGCAAGGGCGTGCTTGGTTTTTTTATTTCCAAAATATCAAGATAATTATCGTGAGTTATTAAAGAAAAGTCTGGAAATTTTGTGTTTCCTATTGAGATATTAATTTTTTCCAAGGAATTTATATAACCCTGTTGGATTATCAAAATATTACTTTTAATAAATTTTTGCCACCAAGATTCTCCATGGCTAGTTTTTATTTCTTTCTTTAAAGTTTTTGCCAAATCTTTCAAAGACTGTATTTGGGCCTCCGCTTTTAAAAGATTTACTGTTTTTATTGATTCTGACGCAATATAACCCGGTAAAAATTTATTTATTGCGTCTTTATCTTCGTTTGATAATTTTGATAATATTTTTTTATTAAAAATTCCAGATACAGTTCCTGGAACATACACATCTGTTTGTAAATCTTCAAAATGGGATGGAAAATATATTGAAAAAAAATTTCTTACAATATCATTTTTTATATCTCGACTTCTATCCAAAAACTCTTTATCCATTTTTTCCAATAAAATTAGAGAGGTTTTTATTTTATATGTTGTTTTTTCTTTTTTTACGGAATCATCTTTTTTTGTGATTATCCATTTAAAATTATTTTCACCAAATTTTGCATTAAAACATTCTAAAATATGTTTACCGAATTTAATCCTGCCGTCATCAGAAAGTTTCTTCGGTTTTACGCCCTCATAGTAAATTTTTTGCCCAAAAAGAGCCTTGCCATAGAATTTATTCGAAACTTTGACATGTTTTATTCTTTTAACAATTTTTTTTCGTTTCTTTTTCATTTTTTTTATATGTGATATAATGTGTATATCGGCAGACGCCTCATTTTCTAAATACTATTTAGTTTTTGTTCTATCCACTAAATTGTATTGCATGCCTTTTCCGAGTGTTGGCGGTAATGGTTCACCCTTTACCACTGTTCTTTCGGTTCCAGTTTTACCACCTCTTGGACCAATCATTTCATATTGGCCAGAAAATGGTGCTTCCTGTCCCGGCTTCAAATTTTTACTCATAATATTAGTAAAAATAAAATTTGCCGAGGATCGACTACCTCCTCGTTGCTACTTAATGTAGCAAGTCCTCAACTACGATAGCAACATAGAGGCAAAAGAGGCGTCCACCAAAATAAACACTATTTAATCTCTTAAATAAAGAGATTTTTTTTATTTTAAAATATTAAATTAACTTATTAAAATCTTCTTCAAATTTATTTCTAAATTCATCCTCATTATTGAAGAAAGGCAATCCAAATAATTTATATTTTTCGTTTTCTTCTTTTAATAATTTTTTATCACCAAATTTTTCACTAATTTGCTCTAAGAAATTTTCTTTCCATATTTCATTTTCCGAAGTCATGTATTTTTTTTGTTTGGGTTCAATAAAAATTTGATAGTAAACTTTATCTGTTTTACCTTTTAAAAATAACAAAAAGTCAGGCTGAAAACCACGACCTTCTTCAAAATCATATATTTTATAGACTTCCTCATTTCTTAAAAGGTAGTATTCCTTATATTTTTCATCTAAATTTCCAACTCTTTCTTGTATAAATTTAATAAGTTCAATTTCTTCATCAGTTCCAACAAAATCATTCAAGATATACCATTCTTCATTTTTTAACACATCGGCTAGATTTTCTGAATTTTCTACTGTTTTTTTATCTACACTTTTTGTTTTAGGTTTATCAAAAATATCCGAAAATTTATAAGCTTTAAATTCGCTTGTTCCTATCTTTGGCTTTATGTATGATTTAAGTTTATTTTCAATATCATTGAGAAATTTAGAAATAATTTTTAATTTTTCATCATTATCAATATCTTCAAAATTTGTTTTTTTCTCTGCAATGATATTAATCTTAAAAGAACCAAAAAATTCTTTGTTTAACAAGTCATCAATGCTTTCTATTTTTAAATTATTTTTTAAATTATCAAATCTATAAAAAGAATTTTCCTTTTGTGATTTTATATGTATTGCTTTTCTAAAAATATTATATTCAAAATCTTTGAATGTTTTGTCATTAATTACTTTTAAATTTTCTTCTGATAAAATTAATCTCTGCATTTCATCTTCATCATCTAAATTTTTCATCCAATCCTCTGATAACGATAAACCACTAATCGTATAAGAGCTAAAAAAATCTTTAGCTAAAGTGTTTAGATTTTCTTTTTGTCTGTCCGGGTTATCTATCTGATTATTTTTCCAAATTTTAATTTTTTTATAAAAAGTAATATCTTTAAATTCTTTTTTCAAGTCAAATTTTTTAACAATTTTATTATCATCAATATAACCCTCTTTTCTTAATTCAGCCTTTAATTCTATAATATAATTGTGTTCAGCCTTGTTGTTTGGATCATCATAAGTGTAATAATAAAGTTCCTCTAATACTCTTAGTTCATCTTTTAGATTATTATTAAACTTTCTCTTATTTCTTTGTTCATCTTTATAAGCAAAAGGATAATATCTAACACCTCTTCCAATTAACTGCTTCTCTTGTATTGTAGTTTCGGGTGTTTTTCCTTTATGTGTTCCACCAACATTTTGTCCTTTATAAAGACGAACTATATCAAAAAGGTTTAACACATCCCAACCCTCTGTTAATCTTTTTACTGTAAAAATACCTCTGATATGATTATTTATATCTTCTAAATTATTGAGAAGGTCGTTTTGTTTATCTGTAGTTTTTTCGCCACCTCTTTCACCTTTAGCGTCTTTATCTTTTGAATTAGTAATGATTAAATTTTTTTCTTGAAAATTTTCTTTAATAAAATTTATCACTTCAGAATATCCGCCTTTTGTATTTTCTATAAAATTTAAAACGTCCTCTGTGCGAGACCTACCTTGTTCATAAGGATTATCATTCTCTATAATCTTATCTTTTATTTTCTTAAAAAAAATAAAATCTTTAATATCTATATTTTTTATTAAACTTAAAAAAACTTGATAATCTTTTTCTGATTCTTCAATGGTTTTACTTCTAAAAAGAATAACCGGCTTAAAATTATGTATATTATTTTTTAAAGCAATTTCGTGTCTATACCAATTAAAAAGCAATGCATGTAAAATTCTTTCTTTTTTATTAAAGGTTGAGCCAATCAAATTAATTTCTTTTGTATAGCCCTTTTTTAAAAAATCTTTTAAGCTAAATTTATAAATAGTCTTATCTTTATATTTTTTTATTACACTAGGCTCAGTTGGAATAGTCGCAGTAAATTCTAATAAAACATTATTACTTTCTTTTCCGTTCTTTTTTAAAATTAATTCAATAACAGTGTGTTCCCAGCCTTTTCTTTCTATCTCTTCTTTACTTGCGTTATCTTTTATTTCTAGTTCTAAATCTAGTTCTTTCTGTGTTTTGTTTGTGTTTGTATTAAGATGATGTGCTTCATCAGCTAACATGATAATATCTTTTTTACAAAGTTCTTCTAGCGTGATATTGTTTTCTTTTTCTATATGTATATCATTATATAATTTTTGTATTGTAGTAAATTTAATTTGAATATCAGAAGAATTATCAGAAAAATTGCTAACTTTTTTAATATTTATAACTTTTCCGTCAACAGTAATTTTATCTGTAAAAAGATATTTATTATGAGTATTGTTAATAAAATTATTTTCTGTTTTATCTACAATATTGTTTTGATTTACAAAAAATATAAAATTTCTATAACCCTTTTGATAATAGTATAAAATCAAAGAAGCCATGGCTAAGGTTTTTCCTGTTCCTGTAGCCATATTAAACATCAAATGAGTATAAGTTTCCTTTTTTTCTCTTTTTTCGTTTACTAAAAAATATTCTAAGGCATTTTTTTGCCATTCAAAGAGTTCGTATTTTATGTTATCTGTTATGTATTTTGGTATTTCCGGGACAGGAGTTCCAAATTCAAAAGCAGATTTTATTTGTTTATACAATTCATCCATATTATTTTTTGCTATAAAAAGCTTTTGTTAATTTTTGGTCTTCTGTAGATATGCCGTATTTCTTGTCAACCATTTCACTTTCATTTACATACATCTGATTCAAATCAAGCATAGTCAAAAACATCTTTTTTTGCTGTGCGAGTGTAAGTTTTTTGAAGTTTTCTTCTTTTATTATCTTTTCTTTAAAGTCTTTGATTTTTACATTATAATTAAGGAAATATCTTTCATGCAAAGTATCAAAAAGTTTTATAAGAGCGGGGAAATCTTTTGCATTTTGTATTTCTTCTTTCGCTTTTTCATTCCATTTTGCGAGCTCAAAGTAGATAAAGTCATCCTTTGATTTACTTCTTTTTAGTACTTCTTTAATTCTCGGAGCTGTTACTGTTTGAATGTAGTCCATTTGTTCAATCAAAATGAATTTTCTATTCCCCTTGTCTTCTTCGTTAAGATTCAAAACTGCGTGTCCTGTTGTGCCTGAACCAGCATGGTAATCCAAAACAATAGCTTTCTTATCGTCTTGAACAACAGCATAGATTGCGTCATAAACATTCCATAGAGACTTAGGAAAGCTGAAATTTGATTCAGGCACCAAATCCTTTACAAGTTTCGTGCCATACTCATTTGCATCATATCTTTTATCAACCCAAACTGTTTTATATTGTCCAAAATCTTTTCCGATTTGAATATCATAAACTCCATCTTTTTCAGATACTATAAGCAATTCTTTTACCTTTTCAATACTTTGTCTCGCGTATCTCCATTTTCTTTCTATTCCCTCTTTATCAATCGGATATACTTCGACAAAATCTCCGTTATGAATATTTGCTTTCGGATGAATTTTATCAGGACATACATCTCCAAAATCAATAACTTGTTTTGTGCATTTATCTACAATAAAAGGATAAAAACAGTTTTTTGCGTCTGTTCTTAAAGATTCACCGCCGTTATCTCGTAAACCTCTTATCTTTATATCTTCTTCATCAATTTTTCTATTCTTAATTGTTTTTGTCCCTTTAGGAAATATGAAGAAAGCGTATTCGTGTGTATAGGAAAAATTTGTTCCTTGTACGCCTCTTGGATTATGAACAATAGTTACGCAATGATTTTCATAACCTTTAAACAATTCATCAATTAGTACTCCAAGATATGTTTGCTCATTTTCATCAATAGCAATAATCATAGCTCCCTTATCTGAAAGAAGGTCTTGAGCTACCTCAATTCTATTCTTCATAAAAGTAAGCCAGGCAGAGTGATTGAAATTGTTGTTGTATGTAAAAGTATTATTGCTACTTGGTGGATTATATGGAGGGTCAATATAGATAAGTTTAATCTTTCCAGCAAATTCAGATTTTAGACTATGTAAAGCAAGGAGATTATTACCCTTAATAATTAAATTCTCTTCTATTAAGCCAGTTTTGTCTCTTTTTATTTCTTTTAATGTTTCGCCGTCTTTTTTGCTTTCTTTATTAAATCTTTTCCAATTTACAAAAGCTTTTTTATCATAAAGTCTATCGATTTCGTCATGTGCAAGTATTTGATTAAAAAATATTTCATTTCTTTTTGTTATTTTTTTATTATATGCATGAGCTTTTAGCCCCTGTTTTTCTTGTGCTTTTGTAACAGTTTTATCATATTCAAAATAAGTGTCAAAACCTTCTTCGGTACTTTGTCCACCTTCCAAAACACAGTCTTTAAAAGGAAAATCTAAAATAATATTGTTTTGATCGTATATAAATTCTTTTTTGTCGGATAAACCAATTCTATTTTTATATTGTGTATAAGAATTATCTAATTTATTTTCATCTAAAAAAAATTTAAAATGATTAATATTGAAAACATAAATATCTTTTATTTTTGAAAAAAACTTTTTCTTTATTTCATTATTTGCAATCAAAAGTTCTATCAACCTATTATCAATTTTATCTGCCAAATCTTTTATTTTGATATAATCAATTACACCATTTTCATCTAAAAAATCTTTTTCTTTTTTTAATAAATTTTCTAATTTTTCTTTAAAATTTATCATATTATTTTATATATTTTAATAACAATATTTCCTTATACATTTAATAATTATATATTATCTTTTTTTGAGTATTTTGTCCACATTTGCACTTCGGTTTTTCTTCGGCTATAATAATATTATAACATATGAACCCATTAACAAAAAGACAAAAGGAAATTTTAGAGTATATTTCCTCATATATCGACGACAACCGCTATTCCCCGACATACGATGAAATCAAGGATAATTTCGGCTTGTCCGCTCTTTCAACTGTTCACGAACATATTACCGAATTGGTAAATAAGGGATATATCAGGCGAGATGAAAAAAGTCCCCGAGGTATTTCACTTACCCCGAAAAAAAAGCAATACATGGAAATACCGCTTTCCGGCGTCATTCGGGCTGGTAGCCCGATCGAGGCCGTGGAAACTGTGGACGAATTTATTAAAATTGTTCGGGAACCGATTTTGAAAGGCAATTTATATGCTTTAAAAGTCGAGGGCAATTCTATGATTGACGAGGGAATATTCGACGGCGATATTATTATCGCTAAAAAGCAGTCTGTTGCTGACAACGGCGACACGGTTGTCGCTATTATAGACGACAACGAAGCCACTTTAAAAAAATTTTATATAGAAAATGATAAAATAAGATTGCAACCGGCCAATCCGAAATACGAGCCGATTTACAGGAAAGAGGCGGAAATAAGGGGCGTGGTTGTTAAAATCATTCGTAATTTAAAGTAATCATTATTAACCCCTTTTATGGCACCCTCTTTTTTATTTTGCCTAAATAGTAAAGCGTCTCGACACTATGTATTCTACCGCTCAAAAAATCAAGCAAAAAATGCTGGAATTGACCCAGTTATTTTGCATCGAGCGGAACATATTTCAGCGGTTCGTTATTGTATATAGATATATTCGCTTGTTAAACAAAGACCCACTCACCCAAGAAATTCTGCAAAAAATGTTTGACGATACCGCCAAGGTAATGGGCAAACTTCACAAGGACGGAATGGACGAAGAAGAATTTTTGGATGTTAAAGGCGAAGTTATCTATACCAACGATTTTTGGATGTATTACTCTAATTTAGAAGTGATACACGGCAAAATGAAAAAGATAAAGGAATGTAAACTTTGCGACAAAGGCAAATTTGATAATTTAAGTCGTTTATATTCCAAGCCCTACTCAAAAGAAATGCTTGAACTTTCTTTTAAGGTGATAAACAGCAATGTGTTCGACCAACTAGACCAAAAATGCTTTTTAGATGAGGAAAAGAAAGACGGCAAGACTTATTTTGACGAAAAGAAAAGCATTTTATTTATCAAAGGGCAAAAAGTGCTTATTAACCGGCAAGATAAAATAACCAACGCTCACAAAATTTTAAAATATATTTTTATAGATAATAAAAAAAATTTGCATGACGATTTTTTCTTTTCCGAAATAGCCGAGGATGAGTTTAACGAATTAGACTACAAGGAAAGGAAAAATAACTGGCGAACATATTTTCGAGCCTGCGAAGACATCAACGACAAAATACTCAATCAAACAAACGAGCTGGTAAAAGAATTTTTGATATTCAATACCGGACGCAAAGGCAAAGTTTCCGTCAATAAAAAATACCTCTAGTTTACCCCAAAATAAAACGATAAAGTCCCGAATTTTCGGGGCTTTTTTGTTTTACCCCAAATCTTCCCCGTAATTTTGGGTAAACGGCTTTTTATATGCTTAAAACATAATTCGCAAACTAAAGGTCGATTGCGAAGCTAATAAATTAACAAAGCCACTAAAAAGCTACAAACACTATGATGAAAATTACCGGAATCCTCAAAAAAGAGGAAATAAGAGAATTTACAAGGAAAGACGGAACCCAAGGCAAAAGCAAATCGCTTTTCATAGAGCCTCAAGGAAGCGTCTATCCGATTAAGGTTAATGTTTCCGATGTCGATCTAAAAGTCGGCAAACAAGGCGAAACAATAACCGTCGAAGTCGCCGTTTTCCCTTACTACATCCAAGACGGCAAGCGAAAAAAGGCTTTTGCGGATTTTTACATCCCTAATAAAAAATAATTATGAGATTTTTAGTTGAAAACCCGGACGGAATATTTAGCTTAACAAACAGAGCGTTGGATTTAATAAATTTCTTTAGCCAAATGCTTACTGTTTCGTTCGCTATCCTTTTCGGACTATTGGCTATCATCATTCTCTTAATTATTTTCAAGTCTTAATATGGCCGGTTTCGTAAACAATATATTCTTTGGGTTTGGGATGTCTCTGATTCTGCCGTTAGTCGTGTATGTGATTTTGAGCATTCTTTTGGCGATAATCTCGGGCAAGTAGTATGTGTTCTATTCTTATAAACAATGCCAATTCCTGCTACACGGACAACTTCCAGCTTATTGCTGAAGTGTTCGGGAAAGGTTTGGTATTGGGAATAATAATTGGGACAACGGTCGGCATACTATTATTATTCGCTAAAAATTAAAAGGTTAAAAGTATGACTGCAAAAATCAAAAGCCTATTTGCTAAAAGCAAGGCTAAAATCACCGCGCTTTCACTTGCTGTTTTAGGCGGAGTTTTAGCTCTCGGCTCCAATGTTTTCGCCGCCGTTGATCCTGATGTTGCCTCGACTACCGGCACGGTAGTCACCACGATGAAAGACAATGTCACCGGTGTTATCACCGCCAACATTGCCAATATCGTAATTGTGGGTGTCATCATCTTCTCAATCGGTTTTGTGTGGAAGTTGGCCAGACGCTTTATGAAATAGGCATAAGGGGGCTAATTCTGTTTTAGGGGTTAGCCCCCTCTCTTATTCTAATGACTATGAAAAAAATAATTAACATAATAATCGGACTTGCTTTTACTCTCTTGTTCTTTGCTATTTCCCAGCCAGTCTTTGCGTGGGATTCTTCAATCGCTGAATTTTGGAATTTCGACCAAGGAACAAATCCCGACCAAGGACTTATCGATTTAAGCCACGGCGTAAATTCGCAAAGAGGACATATCTATCAAGAAAAATTTTCTACCGGATATGCTTTGCGAGATTATTATTCTTACGCCTGCGATCAAGATGTGAGTTCCAACCCGATTGAGATAAGCGACGAGGGGTTTGCTTACTGCTATTGGTTCAAGAAAAATTCCAGTTATTCCGGACGAGAAAGAATGTTGTTTGACGACGGCAGTTTTCGTTTTATGGATACCACTATCGGCGACAATTTCGTCTATAATCCGCCGACCGGCTCCAACGGTTGCGGTCCGGGCGGATCTAATACCTATGTCGCTTCTGAATCGCAAGACGGAAATTGGCACCATTATTGTTTTTCTTTCACCCAAAACCAAGGACGAATTTACTTCGACGGACAAGAAGTCGGTCTCTGCAATTACAATAATCAAGTGAGTTTTTCGGGAAAGAATATCAAAAGATATTACAAAAGGTCGGAAAACGGCGAAACGGGATTTGACGATTGGGCAATTTTCAATCGTCCAATAACTGCCGAAGAAGTGTCCGCTATCTATAACGCTCCAAACGGAATTACCGACACATTCAATTTCGCTCCGCCTTTCGCCATTGTGTCGCCGGAAATGAATGAGATAAAAATAAAAGAAAGTTTGATAACCGTTTCCGGTAATTGTCCGACTGACGGTTCAAACAGAATCGCTTTGACAAATAATTGCTCCGACTTTTCCAATTTGGAATATACGGTTGATTGTGTTGATAATCAATTTTCCGCCGAGTTTTACTATAACGGAATTTCCGACTGGGTAGTGGCGGTTGAAGTGGACAGTGTCGCCGGTGATTGCGTGGATTACGACGACTTAATGGATGTCGTTGAAATTGACGGCATAGAAGTAATAGAGGGCTATCCCGATGATTGGTATTTCAATTATAACTATTACGACGATTACGATATTGAAATAACTTCACCGATTTTTGATGTGCCTGCCTTGACTTTGCCTTTGGGTAGTTCCGCCGTTGATATGTCGTTTTCTTTTATCTATCCGCATCCGCTTTCGCCGTTTCTTGTTTTTAACATCAAACAATACGACGAAACCGGCAACCTCTTGAATGATAGTTATCATAATAAAGCCTTGTATGAAATGACTGACACGAACAATTACATTGTAAATTTAACCGCCAGCAGTTCGCCGATTCATTATGTCGTCCAGTTATTGAACAACGGTGATCTAGTAAGACAATATCCTTTTGGCGTCTTTGTGTCCGACTTGGATTTAATTATCAACCCGGATGAATATCGCTACTTGTTTCCCCGTTTGGTAGAAAAAATGAAAAAGAAAGTC
>JAACPL010000010.1 GCA_009995495.1 Candidatus Falkowiibacteriota bacterium | reverse complement strand
AGCGAGGAAATTATTGTTATATGAGCGCCGGAAATCGCCATCAAATGCCTTAAACCGACGAGAGAAAAAATTTCTAAATCTTCTTTTTCTAAAGTTCTCTTATAACCAAAAAGCATAGCCGAAGCTAAACCGGCTTCTGGCTCTTTTAAGTTTTGATTTAGGATTAAACGCGCGCCCTGTTTAAAATCTAATAGTTTTCTTTTTATTTTTTGTCCCCCGCTTAAATTTCCTGAGCTTAATTTTAAGACGGGAAAATATAATAAAGAATAAATATCATAACGAGCTAAATAAGCGGGATAATCAAAGCCCTCAAAAACTTCTGGCGCTTCTAGCTTTCCGCTGACCTCAAGAAAATCGCCGTAATCATAAGCGGGATAAAGCGAAGTTGTCACTAAAACCTTGCCCGCTTTCCCGTTTTCTCCAGCGCAAAGCGTTAAGCGCCGACTTCTATAACTTAAATCCGCTTCTTCGCAAACAAAAGCTTTAAAACTTAATTTCTCACCGTTATGCTTAGCGATTTCAGATTCTAACTTTCTCCCAGAAAAAGCGTTAGGTAAAAGTCCGTAAAGAAAAATTAGAAAAATAAAACTAAGATTTAAGTATAAAAAAACTTTAGCGATTTTTAGCCCGCCCCCTTTTTTATTTATTTTTTTAGTCATAAAAAACCGCCTAATTTTAAGCGATTTTATTTTAACCTAAACTAGCTGAAGAAAAGATAAAGTTTATTAATTTCATTTATTGTTACTTTAATTTTATCACTTAAAGCCAAAATATCCATTCAAATTACTTCATCCTTAAATAAGCCGACATAAAAGCCTCTAAGTCCCCGTCTAAAACCGAGTCAACATCGCTCGTCTCATAATCAGTCCGATGATCTTTAACTAAACGATTGCCGTATAAAAAATAGGAACGAATTTGTTTGCCCCATTCCGCTTTCTGAACTTCGCCTTTTAATTTTCTTTCTTCCTCCTCTTTTTCCTCCATCAACTTCTTAAATAATTTATTGCGTAGAATTTTAAAAGCGTTTTCTTTATTTTGATGTTGAGATCTTTCGGTTTGGCAAGCAGCGACTAAGCCGGTCGGAATATGGGTTATTCTAACGGCGGAATCAGTTGTATTAACGCTTTGGCCACCAGGACCGCTAGAGCGATAAACATCGATTCTTAAATCTTCCTCTTTTATTTCCGGTGCTTCCTCCTCTTTTATTTCCGGTACAACTTCAACTAAAGCAAAAGAAGTTTGTCTTAAACCATCAGCATTAAAAGGTGAATTTCGAAGTAGACGATGAACGCCATTTTCACTTTTTAAATAGCCATAAGCTTGAGGTCCAGAGATTTTGATTTCCGCACTTTTTATTCCTGCCTCATTACCATAAACAATATCTAAAATTTCGGCTTTAAAATTTTTCTTCTCAGCAAATCTTAAATACATCCGCTCAAGCATCTCCGCCCAATCCTGAGCATCAACCCCGCCCGTACCGGAATGAATTGATAAAAAAGCGTT
The DNA here is from genome assembly GCA_009995495.1 of Candidatus Falkowiibacteriota bacterium. Classification (GTDB taxonomy): domain Bacteria; phylum Patescibacteriota; class Patescibacteriia; order Patescibacteriales; family UBA12465; genus UBA12465. The sequence continues at coordinate 40,407 of JAACPL010000010.1, read as the reverse complement.
ATCCCTATCATATTTACCGCCAAAAAGCGCGTAAAATTCTAAATTTTCCAAACGCTTTAAAAGTTCTTGATATTTTTTTTCTATATCATTTCCTAACTCATCTAATTCCCCGTCACCTTTTTCTTCCCTATCGGCTAAGGCACAAATCTCGGTTAAATCTTTTAATTCCTCGCCAAAATCATTCCAAGTTTTACTTTCTGCAAACAAGTTTTCTGCTTCTTGGCTTATTTTTATCGCCGCTTCCTGGTTGTCCCAAAAGTCGGGAGAGGACATCGTTAAACGCAGCTCCCTCGCCCTTACTTCCTTTCTATCAATATCTAAAAGCTCGCGAAGCTCTAAAGAACGCTGCCTTAATTCCTCAATTTTTTTTAAGGCTCCATCCATATTAAGCTTTTATTTTTAACCAAGTTCTTTTACCGACATTTAAAATCATCCCTTCTTTATTAAGGTTAATAGTTTCTTTTTCATCAGTCCTTACTTCCCCGTCCAAGCGAACGGCGTTTTGAGAAATAAGTCGTTTTAATTCTCCACCACTCATATCAGGTAAAGCTTTCTTTAAAATATTTAATAAAGTTTCCGACTCAAGCCCTAAAGAAATCTCTTCAACATCATCCGGCGCTTCTTTCTTTTGAATTTTTGAAATAAAATAATCCTCAGCTTTCTGCGCTAATTCCTCGCCATGAAAAATCGCTGTAATTATTTTTGCCGTCTTCATTTTTGCATCCCGAGGATTTTCTTCTGCTAATAATTTATCAATTTCCGCTAAAGGTAAGCGCGTATTATTTACTAAAAAAACTTTAATCATCTCGTCCGGTTGAGCCATAATTCCGCCATACATATCTTCCGGCGAAAAATCCAAAAATATTCCCGTCCCCCGACTTTTTGACATCAATTCCCCGTTTACCGGATTTTCCATTAAATTAACGGCGACAACAAACTTATCTTTATTTTTTAATTTCTTAAGTAAAGTTCGTCCGGCTAAAGCATTAAAAATTTGGTCGGTTCCACAAAGCTCAATATCAACTTCTAAAGCGACACTATCGTAACCTTGCATTAGCGGGTATAAAAATTCATGGAGAAAAATCGGCTTATTCTCATCCATTCTTTTTTCAAACATATCGCGCTCAAGCATTTGCTGAACGGTAAAATTTGAAGCTAAATTTACAACTTCCTCCATCGTTAATTTGGAAAGCCAGTCATGATTATAAACGACTTTTGGCGGATTATCTTTAGCCTCAAAATCCATTAAAGGTTTTATTTGTCTTAACCAACTTTTAACATTCTCATTTACATCCTCACGACTTAATTGTTTTCTGGCAGTACTTTTCTCAGTCGGATCACCAATTCTGGCAGTAAAATCACCAATTAAAACATAAACTTCATGACCTAATTGACGAAATTCTTCTAAAACCATATAGTTTTTTGCATGGCTTAGATGGAGCGCGCCCGAAGTTGGGTCGGCACCAATATAAATTTTTAATTTTTCCTCAGAATTTAGCTTTTTTTCAAGATCTTCGCGAGTTGGCAAAATTGTTTTTATCACTCCGCGATTTAATAAGCTATCAATTATCTCTTGTTTTTTGTTCATATATTTATTTCAGTATTTTTACCCCTTAATTATAGCAATAAATCAAAGGAAATCAAATTAAAAAAATCTTCCGTGCAAACGGAAGATTTCTTGAGTATATATATTGGTAATATAAAATATTAACGCTTTGACCATTGTGGCGCCTTTCTCGCCTTGCGTAAACCCGGCTTCTTTCTTTCAACCTGACGCGGATCACGAGTTAAGAATTCATTAGCTTTCAAAGCTTCTTTAGTTTCTGGATCAATAATTAATAAAGCGCGAGAAATACCTAAACGAACAGCGATAACTTGACCCTGTTTACCGCCGCCACGAACCAAAACTGAAAAATTATAATCTCGTAAATGGCCAGTAACTTTTAAAGCTTGGGCGATAATGCTTAAACCTTCGCCTGGAAAATACTCGGAAGCTTTTTTACCATTAATCATAATAACACCCTTACCTTTCTCGTAAAGACGAACCTGAGCAACGGAAGTCTTACGACGACCAATAGCTTTAATATATTTTCCAGAAAATTCAACGGTTTCGTTTTTCGCCCAATCTTTTTCTTCGTCTATTTCTGTGATTTTTACTTCTTTAACTTCGTTGTCAGAAGCTTTAGCTTGATTCTTATCCATATTATTTCTTAATGATTAATCTTTTAAGCATCGCTGTACGAAGCTTGATGTTTGGTAACATTTCGCGAACAGCCCGATACAAAACATCACCCGGGTCATTAGCAAAAACTTCTCCCATTTTTTTACTCTTTAAACCACCTAAATAACCAGAGTAGTGGTGGTATTGTCTTTGTTCAAGCTTTTTACCGCTAAATTTCATTTCGGAAATATTTGCGACTTCAACAATATCACCTAGATCCATGTGAGGTTGAAATTCTGGTTTATTTTTTCCACGTAAAATAGTTGCGATTTTTGTTGCTAAACGACCAGGAGCTTCACCGCTAGCGTCTAATTTATGGAGTTTTCTTTCAATATTTTTCATATTTTTCTGTTTGATTGCCAAAAGCGGCTTAAACTAATTCAATTTGAACCATTTCGGCGTGATCACCGGCTCTAGTTCCAAGCTTAGTAGTTCTAGTATAACCACCAGCTCTTTCTTTATAACGATCACCTAAAACTTCCATCGCTTTTTTAACAGCATTTTTTTGTAATAAAACCTTGATTAATCCTCGGCGAGAAGCTAAGGTTCCTTCTTTAGCGGAAGTAATCATCTTTTCAACTATCGGACGAATTGCTTGAGCTTTGGCTTTAGTAGTTTTAACTTTTTCATAAATTAAAATACTAGAAGCCAGATTTCTTAACATCAATTCGCGTGGCCCCTTTTCTCTACCTAAAATTTTATTTTTGTTTCTATGACGCATATCGGTTCAATATTTCTTTCTACCTTGCGGTAAGTTTATAATTATTTTTTTTCTTTTTTTTCTTTCTTTTCTTTCTTTTCTTTCTTTTCTTTTTTCTCTTCAATTACTTCTTCAGCAACTTCAGCGTCTAAATCTTCAACCCCAGCTTCAAATTCTTCAACTTCAGCCTCAAGTTCCTCGGAGGCGATTTTCCCTTCACCACCAGAAGATAATTGCAAGAAAGTAGAAAATTGATTAACTAAAATCTTAACTGATTCTTCAAAAGCTTCCTTAGCAGTAATTGTACCGTCGGTTTTTACTCTTAAATTAATTTTGTCCCAATTAGTCATCTTACCAACACGAGTATTTTCGACATCAATGCTAACTAAGCTAACTGGAGAGAAAATTGAATCAATTTCAATATAACCAATTTCTTTATTTTCCTTGCTATCACTATCAGTCATTTTATAACCAAGTCCTCTTTGGATAAAAATTTCAACATTTAAAGAACCAGCAGCATCAGTAATTTCCGCTAGAACTAATTCGGGATTCTTAATTTCAACTCTAGATTCAGATTTAATATCTTGAGCGGTAATAATCTTTTTTCCTTTAACATTAAGCTCTAACTTAACCTCCTCTTCGTCAAACATTTTAACGCGAAGTTGTTTAATATTTAAAACCATTTCTAAAACATCCTCTTTAATGTGTGGCAAAGACATAAATTCGTGACTTGCCCCCTTAATTTTAACCCCAACCACAGCTGCTCCCGGAAGAGATGAGAGTAAAACTCGGCGCAAAGAATTACCTAGTGTCATACCATAACCAGGAAACAAAGGTTCAATAGTTATTATGCTTTCGTTGGCAGAGTCACCCTCCTTAAAGTTTATTTTTTTAGCTAAAGAAATGTTTTGCATAAAATTGTTAATAAAAGCGTTTAAGTCGCTAATTTATTATTTTGAGTAATACTCAATAATTACTTGAGCGTTAACATTTTGTGGTAAATCAGTATCTTTTGGTTCATGTAATACTTTAGCACTCATATCTTCAGTCACAAAGTTCAACCAACTTGGTCTTTCCGCTTTAGCTACCTTTTCGTTAATATTTCTAAAATAAGGCGCTTTTAAGCTTGATTTTTTGATTTTTATTTCTTGACCCTCTTTAACGATAATTGAAGGAGTGGAGGCTTTTTTACCATTTAAAGTAAAGTGGCCGTGGTTTACAAGTTGACGGGCCTGAGCTCTTGAAGTTGCAAAGCCAAGACGATAAATAACATTGTCAAGTCGCATTTCCAACATTTTAAAGAAATTCTTACCAGTGTCACCAGTTTTCTTAGAGGCTTTATCAAAAGTTAAGCGGAATTGCTTTTCCATTAAGCCATACATCTTTTTAGCTTTCTGTTTTTCCATTAACTGTTGACCGAAATCGCTCAATCTCTTTTTCATTTTTGGTCCATGAAAGCCAGGAACATAATTCCTTTTTACCATCGCACATTTCGGTCCAATACATCTTTCTCCTTTAAGAAAAAGCTTTTCTCCGACGCGACGACATTGCTTACATTTATTGTCTATATTTCTTCCCATATTATTTTAGATCTTTTGAAAAATTAATTAAACGCGACGTGGTTTCTTCGGGCGGCAACCATTGTGCGGAACCGGAGTTTTATCTTTAATTGCAGTGATATTTAAACCATTAGCATTTAAAGCACGAACAGCGGACTCACGACCAGTACCAACACCGGAAACAAAAACGTCAACTTCTTCTAAACCATATTCTTCTTTAGCTTTTTGAACAGCAATTTTTGTAATAATTTGAGCGGCATAAGGAGTGGCTTTTTTTGCCCCCTTAAATCCAGCTAAACCAGCGGAAGCCCAAGAAATAACATTACCAGTCTTATCGGTTAAAGTAATAATTGTATTGTTATAGCTAGCCTGAATATGGGCGCTACCAGATTTAACTGATTTAACACCTTTTTTCTTCTTCTTTTTGATTAACTTCTTTTTAGAGCGAGCAATTTTATTTTTTTCAAGTTTAGCTTTAATTTCCTCAGGTAATTCCTCAATAGCAGAATCAAAAGAAAACGCATCGCTCTCTTTCTCCTCTGACATATCAGTTGGTTTAGAAATTGGAGCAACTTCTTCAATTACTTCCTCTTCTTTTTTTACTTCTTCAGACATATTTTAAAATCTTTAAATTTTTGTTGAATTATACTTTAAGTTTTCTGTAATCCAGCCTTGGACTTACCGCTACCCATGGTTAAACGCTTATTACCTCTAACAGTACGGCTATTAGTCTTAGTTCTTTGACCTCTGGCTGGCAATCTTTTAGTGTGACGAGTTCCGCGGTAGCAACCAATTTCTTTCAATCTTTTAATATTACTTTGGATATCGCGACGAAGATCACCTTCAACTAAATTCTTTTTTTCAATGATTTCACGCAAAAGATTAGCCTCTTCTTCTTTAAGGTCATTAACGCGTGTGTCTCTATTAACCTTAGCTTCAGCTAAGATTCTATTTGATTTAACTTTTCCTATTCCGTAGATATAGGTTAAAGCGATTTCAACTCTTTTGTCATTTGGGATATTTATCCCCGCGATTCTTACTGCCATAGATATTATAAAACTTTAGGGTTTCTAACCTTGTCTTTGTTTATGTTTTGGATTAGCACAAATAACATGTACTCTTCCTTTTCTTCTAACAACTTTACAATCTTTACAGATTTTTTTAGCACTTGCTTTTACTTTCATAATTCAAAATTTACATTATTTATTCGAAAACAGAACAGAGCTGAAATTAAACAAAAGACTAGACAAGCCTCTGTTCTTCCAAGAAAAATTTAAAAATTTATCCCTGCTTAGAGACGATAAGTTATGCGGCCTTTAGTTAGGTCATATGGGCTTATTTGAAGTCTAACCCTATCACCCGGAAGAAGTCTTATCTTATTCATCCGCATTTTGCCGGATAAATGAGCTAAAATCTCGTGTCCATTTTCTAGGGCAACCTTAAAACTAGCCGCAGGCATAAGCTCCACCACTTCTCCCTGCATCTCAATAAAATCCTTAGCATTGAGAGTTTCGGTGTTATCGCTTTTGTTATTTTTTTCTTTTGACATTAACACAAAAAAATTTGATAAAAACAATTTTGCTTTATCAAAATTCTTTAAAAACTAATAAATTATTATTTATAATTTTTCTTACAAATTAATTATAGAGATAAGTTCTTGACTTGTCAATAGTTTTAATTAATTTTCCAAAATTGCCTTAATTCTCCTTATACCAGAACTAGAGGCCTCCTCTTTCTTAACTTTAAAATTACCTAATATTAAAGTATTTTTTACATGAGGCCCGCCACAGATTTCACTAGAAAAAATTTGGTTAAAATCATTGTTAGAGCCTTCTTTTAAATGACCGACTGTATAGACTTTAACTTGTTCTCCGTATTTAGATTCAAAAACGCCCATTGCTCCCCTAGCCTTAGCTTCTTTAAGCGGCATCTCCTCGCACACAACTTGATAATTATTTCTTATCGCTTGGTTAACAATATTCTCAATTTCAGCAATTTGTTCAGGACTCACTTTTTCCGGATGAGAAAAATCAAAGCGCAAACGCTCGGCTGTAATATTACTTCCCTTTTGCGTAACGTGACCGCCTAAAACTTTTCTTAAGGCGGCTAAAAGTAAATGAGCGGCAGTATGAAGTTTAACCGTATCTTCGCTGGCATCAGCTAAACCACCTTTAAATTTTCCAGCCGAAGCAGTTCGAGAAAGTTCTTGATGTTTTTTAAGTTCCTCAGTAAATTCTTTTTTAATTTTTTCTTCGTCAATCCATTGACTGGGTCTCATTTTTTTTATTTCCTCGATTGATAATTCTAAAGGAAAACCAAAGCTTTGATAAAGATTAAACAACCAAGTCCCATTAATTTCGCTAGGAATAAAACCTGGATCTCCATCTATATTATCTATTTTATTAATCATAACTTTTTCTCCTCTAATTTTATCATGGGCAATCATCTGAGTGCTTAAAATTTGTAACCCCTTTTCTAAAGTTCTTTCAAATTTAATTTGTTCCTTGTTTAAATTCTCAAATAAAAATTCTTTATTTTCTTTTAACTCAGAATAAACATCGCCATAAATATCAAGAACGATTTCTGCTAATTCTTTAAGCCAAAGTTCTGACTTTATTTCTAATTGACGACCGTAACGAATAGCTCTTCTTATCAGTCTTCTAACAACATAGCCTTGATCTGTATTTGAAGGCGCTACCCCCCTTGGATCAGTAATAATCATTACCGCCGCCTTTACATGATCAGAAATAATGCGCATTGAGTTTTTTATCTCCTCGCTCTCATTATATTTTCGTCCGCTCAAATTTTCCATCTTTTCTATTAAAGGCCAAAATAAATCGGAAAGATAATTATCATCAAAACCACTTAAAATAGCACTAACTCTTTCTAGACCTAGCCCCGTATCAACATTTTTTTGACTCAAAATTTCAAAAGTTCCATCAGCTTTCTTATTATACTCCATGAAAACATTGTTCCAGATTTCAACCCAAAAATCATTATCATCATTAAAGCTTCCAGGAATATTATTAGCATCCCCTGTCCAATAAAAAATTTCCGTATCAGGTCCACAGGGTCCACCGCTCTCTATGCCCCACCAATTATTTTTTTTCGGCAATTTAGCAATTCGTTCTAAGGGTAAATTATTGGCTTCAAAAATTTCCGCCCAAATATTATAGGCATCCTTGTCAAAGCCAGCGTCTTCATCGCCTTCAAAAACAGAAATGGCTAAGCGATTCTTATCAAGTCCAAGCCACTGAGTTGAAGTTAAAAACTCCCAGCTATAATTAATTGAATCTTTTTTAAAATAATCTCCTAAAGACCAATTCCCCCTCATTTCAAAAAAGGTGTGATGGGTTCTGTCACCAACCTCCTCAATATCACCTGTTCTAATACATTTTTGGGCACTAGTTAAACGCCTTCCAGCTGGATGCTTCTCGCCAAGCAAATAAGGCACAAGCGGATGCATGCCCGCGGTTGTAAATAAAACTGTTGGATCATTTTCCGGAATTAAAGAAGCTCCAGAAATAACAGCATGAGCCTTTTCCTTAAAAAAATCTAAATATAATTGTCTTAATTTATTTGAATTCATATTATAATGTTTTAGTAATTATGCTTTATGTTGAGCGTATATGATTTCGTAGAGGAAAATCGAGCTTTGGCGAGATTTTGCCACAGACATCATCTAAGCGCAGAAAAAGCATAGTTACTTCTTATATTATATTAACTTCAGCCTCTAAATCAATAGCAAAGCGCTTTTTTACCTCTTTTTTAACTCGTTCAATCATTTTGACGATATCCCAAGCCTTAGCTCCACCATAATTTACTAAAATAAGTGCTTGCCACTCATACATTCCGACCGGACCAAACACTTTCCCTTTAAATCCAGCTTTTTCAATCAACCAGCCAGCTGGAATTTTTATCATCCCCTTTTTGGCCGAAGTAAAAAATGGAATTTCGGGATAAGTTTTTTGTAAGTTCAAAAAAACACTATTTTTTATTTCCGGATTCTTGAAAAACGAACCAGAATTAGGAAGCACGGCTGGATTAGGAAGTTTTGAGCTTCTTATTTGATGAACAACTTGAGCCACATCTTTCGGTTCTGGGTTTTTAATGCCTCTTTTTTTCATCTCTTCACCGATCGCTCCGTAGCTTAAATTTAATTTTGCTTTTTTCTTTAATTTTAAAACCAGCGAATAAATAAAATATTTTCCCTTAGCTTTTCTTTTAAAAATACTATCGCGGTAGCCGAGCTCACATTCCTTAGCGCTAAATATTTTTTCCCTCCCTGTTTTTAAATCATAAGCAATTAAAGAGTCAAAAACTTGGGAAAACTCCGCCCCATAAGCACCAATATTTTGAATCGGGGCCGCCCCAACTGTGCCATAAATTGAAGCTAAATTTTCTAAACCATAAAAACCCTGAGAAACAGAATAATTAACAAGTCGCATCCAAGACTCGCCTGACATAACTTCTAAATAAATTTCCCGCGAATTTTCTTTTTTAATTTTCTTACCCTCTATCTTATTTTTCAAAACTAGAGCTTTAATATTTTTTACAATAACCGTATTAGAACCTCCGCCTAAAATAAAAATTGGCAAAGACTTTTTCTTAGCAAAATCAAGAGCTTCAAAAAAGTCAGCCTTATTTTTTAAAACCGCGAAATATTCCGCCTTCGCTCCAACCTTCATCGTTAAATAAGGTGCTAAGTCATGTTTTTTAAAAATTTTTAACATATTTTTATCTTAAATCTCCGCCCGTCTGTAGCTTTAATAGTTTAGCATAAAGTCCGCTTTCTGCCATACTAAGTTCAACATGGTTTCCCTCTTCAACTATTTTACCTTTTTCCAAAACAATTATCTTGTCCGCCTGTCTAATGGTGCTTAATCTATGAGCAATAACTATCATCGTTCGCCCCCGACTTATTTTTTTAATCGCCGCCTGAATTAATCTTTCGCTTTCGCTATCCAAACTAGAGGTCGCCTCATCAAAAATGATGAAACGCGGATTCGCTAAGATTGCTCTGGCAATACCAATTCTTTGTCTTTGTCCGCCAGAAAGCTTAATTCCCCTCTCGCCGACTAAAGAATCGTAGCCTTTTTCTAAATTATTTATAAAACCATCAGCATTAGCAATTCTCGCCACCGCCTTTATTTCTTCTAAAGAAGCGTCTGGTTTAGCATAAGCAATATTTTCGGCCACTGTTAAATCAAAAAGTTCAACTTCTTGAGGAACGATAGCAAAAAATTTTCTAAAAGCTCTTAAGTCATAATCACGCAAATCTTTTCCATCTAACAAAACTCTGCCCTTTTGTGGATCATAATGACGATAAATTAAACGAGCAATTGTTGTCTTACCGCCGCCAGAGGGTCCAATTAAAGCGGTCATGCTTCCAGAAATTATTTTTAAATTAACCTCACTTAAAGCAGATAATTTATTATCGCCATAAGAAAAAGATAAATTTTCAAACTCTATTTCCCCCTCAATCTTTTTTGGTTTTAAGCCGTTCTTTTTTAATTTCATCCCGTCATCAGTGTCAAACAAAGTTATTAAACGACTAACCCCTTCTCGCCCCTCTTCAATTCGGTCATAAAAACGGGACAAACTATATAAAGAAGAATAAGCCATCTCACTTAAAGTAAAAGCAAAAATTAAAGAACCAATTCCCATTGAACCCTTAAAAACTAAATAGGCACCCAAAAAAAGCACTGAAGCACGACCAATATCAACAATTAAATTTCTCCCCAAACCAACTTTCATCATCCAGCCCCACTGTTTATCCTCATTATCTTTAACCTTTTTTCTAATTAAACCAAAAGAATTTAATTCATTTTTTTCTTGAGTAAAGGACTGAACGGCGTTAATATTAATAATCGTTTGCGTCATCTTGCCACTCGCTTTTTCGTAGTCTGAAAAAATCGCCTTTCTCACCGGATACATTCTTTTATTAGAAAAATAGGTAATAGCAATAAACAAGGGGGCAAAAAATATAAATGACAAACCAATACGCCAATCAGCATAAAATAAAGCGACAATAGTAAAAATAAATTGAAGAATTGTTGGCGCCACCTCCCAAAAAATACTTTCTAAAAAATGACCAATTTTGCTAATCCCTCTTTCAATTTTAATTATCTTAGAGCCAGTATTTTCTTTTTCGTGATAACCAAGATTGAGATAAATAAGTTTCTCCTGAGCTTTCATGTTAAGAAAATATTCAACCTCAACCGCTAGACGCAAAATTTTTCTATCGGTAAAATATTTAATAAGCGAACGAAACTGATCGCTAGCTAAATATAAAACCGATAAAAGTATTAAATAGCTAAAGCCCTTTTCTTCAAAAGAGGAAAAGCCATCAATTACTAACTTTAGAATATAAGGCTTAACAATTGTTAAGGTTGTAGTTAAAAAAAGAAAAGAAAGGATAATAAAAAAGAACCTTTTAAATTGGCTTAAAAGTTTAAAAAAATCTCGCCAGAACGCCAGCCAGGATTTATTTGGCTCTTCAAGTTGTTCTAAATTAATTTCTGTCATTTTATTTTTTATTCTTAACTTTTAAAAAATCCCAAACACGAAAAACATCACCCGCTCCCATTAAAACTACTAAGTCTTTTTTTGTTATTTTTCCCCGCAGATAATCAGCTACTTTAGGAATTGTTTCGATATTTCTCAAGGGTCGTTTAATCCCCTTCTTTGTATCACCATCTTTTATCGCTTGAACTAATTCAGCACTAGTTACCCCGCCCTGCTCTTCGCGAGCCGAACCATAAATATTTAAAATTATTAACTCGTCGGTATCAGAAAAACTAGTGCTAAAATCTTTAAATAACGCTTTAGTTCTAGTAAAAGTGTGGGGATGAAAAACAGTAATAATATTTCTATTTTTATAAAACTCTCGCAAAGCTTTTAAAGTCGCTTTAACTTCGGTTGGATGATGGGCGTAATCATCAATAATTATTGCCTCTTTATACTTTCCTAAAATTTGTGCTCGTCTTTCCGTTCCTTTAAAAGAAGCGAGAGCGGTTTTTATCTTAACTAAAGAAACTCCCAATTCACGAGCCGCTGCGATTACTGCTAAAGCATTTTTAACATTATGGCGACCAAAAAGTTTAATTTTAAATTCACCTAAATTATTTACTTTAAACACTTGATTAGCTCCTTTAATTTTCAAATCGTAAGCAAAATAATTAACAACATTTTCATTTTTTAAATCATAACTAATAACTTTAGATTTAGAAGCTTGAGCTACTCGTTTAACTTTTTTGTCACTATTATCTACTACTAAAAAACCTTCTTCAGGAATCTTCTTAACAAAATCGCGAAAAACCTTAATATAAGCAGCCTCGTCTTTAAAGAAGTCAGGATGATCAAACTCAATATTATTTAATAAAACGCCAAATGGTTTAAAAAATTGGAGCTTATTCTGATACTCATCAGTTTCTGCTACAAAAATTTTAGAAGAGCCAAGAAGCATGCTGCCCTTAAATTGAGGAACTCTTGAACCAACTAAAACATTCGGACTCTTACCAGCCGCAGCTAAAACATAACCAAGCCAAGCCGAAGTTGTCGTTTTTCCGTGACTACCGCAAACAGAAATTCCTTGATAAGTATTAAAGACCGCTCCTAAAGACTCGGCGTAACTAAAAATTTTAACTTTCGAAAAAAGTTCTGGATTATTTTTAATATAGTTGAGCTCAAGATTGGTTTTATCATTATAAGCACTTGAATAGACAATTAAATCCGCATCCCTGGCAATATTTTTTGGATTAAAACCAGGATAAACTTTAATTTTAGCATCACGCAAAACCTTATCAGTTAAAAAGGATTCGGAAATATCTGAACCCGAAATATCAATCCCTTTCGCTTTTAAAAATTGAGCAAGCATCGTCATGCCAACACCTTTGATGCCAATAAAATATACCTTTTGTTTTTTAATTTTTAAAGAATTTTTTATCATAAAAGTATTAGCAATTAGAGTAGTTGTTTATCATCTTTTTTAATCAGTTCTAAAATTATCTTAGAAATTTTTTCAGCCGCTCCTTTTTCCATAATATTATAGGCGTTATTAGCATAAGTTCTCAAAGCTTCTTGATCATTCAAAAGTTTTTTTATTTCCTGACTAAAACTTTCTGCTTTTAAACTATTTTGTGACAAAACTAGCGCTGCCTCAGCCCTAGAAAAAATATTAGCATTATCTTCCTGATGACTATGAGGCATAGGAATTAAAATTGAAGCTTTCTTAAGAGCCGATATTTCAGTTAAAGTTGCTAAGCCACAACGAGAAACAACGAGTTTAGATCTATCCATGATAGCTAATAATTGATTGTGATTTATCAGCTCCCAGGCTAAATAAATCCCCTTGGATACATCCTCATACTTATCTTCTTCTTTTACAGTTTTTTCAGAATCAATCGTGCTTTTTAAATCACCTTTATTCTTACCAGTTATATGAATGATATTACAAAAATTTAATAATTCAGATTTTGCATCTTGTACGAGTTTATTAATAGCAACCGCGCCGGTTCCTCCTCCTAAAATTAAGATTAAAGGCTTATCTCCTTCTAATATTGGCTTTAGAGCATCATCAAATTCAGCAAATTTTTCCGAAATGCTAATCGGATTGCCCGTAAGAACAGCTTTGGGTCCATAATCAACTAAAGTTTTTTCAAAAACCGCGGTAATTATTTTAGCACAAGGCGCCATTAATCTGTTAGCTAAACCCGGTCTGACATCTTGTTGGTGAATTATAATAGGAATTCTTAAAAAAAACGCCGCATAAATTAAAGGCACGCTAGCAAAACTACCAACTGAAATAACTAAACTAGGTTTTTCTTTTCTAAGTAAAGGAAAGGCTTTAAAAAAAGCAGAAAAAATTAGAAAAATATCGGAAAAATTTTTTAAACTAAAGTAACGACGAAACTTGCCGGCTGGCAAAGATAAAAAGCGTAAATTACCAAAATTTTCCACCATTTCTTTTTCTGGTCCGTCTTCAGTACCAACAAAAACAAAATCAAGCTCTGGTTTTAAATGACGAAGCTCTTTCGTTATTTCAAGTAAGGGAATCACTGGACCACCACTCCCACCACCGGAAAGCATGATTTTATCCGTTTCCTTTTTATCGTCTTTGTCCATATTCTTTAGTATATTTACTAATGTTAATTAAAATTCCTAGGGCAAGCAGGCTTGATAAAATTGATGATCCGCCAGAAGAAATAAGTGGTAAGGGGACTCCGGTCATAGGAATTAAATTTATCATCCCACCAATATTTAAAAATGTCTGAACTGCAAGCCAAGTAATAATTCCTGTCGCTAAAGCTCCACTATAAAGGTTTGGAGAATTTTTAGCAATAAGCAGGCCTCGCCAAAAAATAAAGAGGTAAAGGAAGATAAGTAAGGAGCTAAAGACAAAGCCAAGTTCTTCAGCAATAACTGGAAAAATTGCGTCCCCCCAAACCTCAGGCAAATACATAAACTTCTGGCGACTTTCGCCTAAACCTCGTCCGAATAAACCACCAGAACCAACCGCAATTAACGCTTGATTAATTTGATAACATTTATCTTGTGAACTATAAGAAGGGTCCTTTAAACAGGCAAAGCGCTCGCTTTGATAAGATGAGCCAAAACTAACCATCAGATAAATTAAAACTATACCTAAAAAACCAGCCGCAAAAATATGTGTCATCTTACCGCCGCCAACAAAAAAAGAGGCAATAGAAGAAGAAATAATAATAAAGAGTGTCCCCATGTCAGGCTGAGAAATCATCAAAAAACTAATAAGCCCTAAAATAAAAATAAAAGGTAAAACTCCGCCACTTAAACTACCAACATGGGCTTTTTTCGCTTCCATCCAAGTCGATAAGTAAATTAAAAAAGAAAGCTTAACCAGCTCCGATGGCTGTAAAGATAAGCCAAAAACATTAATCCAACTATGCGCCGTGCCGTAATCCGATTTCAAGCCAGGAACAAAAACTAAAATTAGGAGAAAAATTGAAAAGAAAAGAAAAAAAGAGGCAAATTTTTTCCACCAAAGATAATTTATTTTTGATACCAAAAAAAATAAACCTAAAGAAAACAAAACAAATAAAAGTTGACGACCAACATAATGATAAGTTTTACCAAAGTCTTGATAAGCAATAACTGAGGAGGCGCTAAAAAGAGCCACCAAACCAAAAAATAATAATATTAAAATCGCCGTGATTAAACTTTTATCAGGTTTATGGCCATCCTCATTGCTAGCAAAAATATTGAGTTTATTCATTATTTTCCGTAAAGCCATAAAAGATTAAAAATTTCTATCAAGTAAAAAAATCATCAAACCAATCGCCGCCCCAATAATAGATATAACCCAAAAACGCATTACCACCTTAGATTCAGGCCAACCAAGAGCTTGAAAATGATGATGAACGGGAGCGGAAAGAAAAACTTTCTTCCCTCTTAGCTTTTTAGAGGTAACTTGAATAATAACTGAAAGTGATTCAATTAAAAATATTAAACCGAAAAAAATAAGTAATAAAGAATTATTGGTTAATAAGGCAATAATACCTAAAGTAATACCCAAACTCATTGAGCCGGTGTCGCCCATATAAAAACGAGCGGGCGGAATATTGAACCAAAGAAAAGCTAATAAAGTTCCACTTATAACGGCACAAAAAGTTGCTAAATCATAACGACCCATAGTAAAAGCGATTACTCCGTAAGCGGCAAAGGCAATCAAAAGTGTCCCCCCAGCTAAGCCATCAAGGCCGTCGGTCTCATTAACTGAAAAAGAAGTGGCGACGATAATGAAAATAAAAATCGGAATATACCAAGCACCAATTTCAAAATTACCCAAAAAAGGCACATGAAATATTGTCCAATCGAGCTTAAAATAAAACCATAGAGCGCCAATAAAAGCAATTAAAGTATAAATTAATAGACGATGACGAAGTTTTAAGCCGCCACCACCAAGGACGCCCTTAGTTCTAACATCAAGCCAATCATCAACTAAACCGATTAAAGCACTAGCCAATAAAGCTCCAAGGGGCAGAAGAGTTTCCGCTCTTGATAGGAAATTAAGTTGAGTCAAAATACTATCGGGAAAAATTAAGGACAACCAATAAAATATTAGAATTAAAATAAATAAAGTTCCCCAAATTAAAATCCCTCCCATCGTCGGCGTCCCCTCTTTATGGGCATGTAATTGACTAAAAACAGGGGTGGAGCCGCTATTTCTAATCTTTTTACCTAGTTTATATTTATAAAGGAAGTTAGTTAAAAGTGGAGTCAAAAAAAAACCTAAAATAAAAGCGAAGGCAGAAAAAAATAAAACCTTGATAATATAAACCTCCATCATAAAATTTAACAAAATTAAAAATATAAATAATGTCTAACGAAAATTAACTAGATAAACTGATAAAAGATATAGAATTGTTAAAATAGTAAAAGCTAGGGCGCCTCCTAATAACAATTGGGAAAAAAGGCGAAAATTTTTATGACGACTTAAAATAAGAACCAATAAAATATTAAATAAAATGATAAGTAAAGAAAAGAGGGGGTAAATAAAAATCAAGTTTGGATTACCGACAAGGTTAGCCCCAAAATCAATTTTATATCTTAAAACTAATAGTTCTCCACTTAAATTATTTTTAATAGAAAAGACCTGAATCCAAGCTAAAACCTGTAGAACAAAAGATATTATTAAATAATATCTATTTGGCAAATAACGCCAAAGTGATTTAAAAGCTAAATCTAAATGACCGAAGAATTCATAAGCCCCGGCGTAAAAATTGAAATAAGGCATAATTATAACTCATATTAAACACTTTCATCTTATCATATTTTAAGATAATATAAAACCATGCTATAATATACTTATATGAGCCAAAAAATAACCCATAATCTCTTTGTTTACGCCAAGCAAATAGATGCAGAAAATTTAATTATCACCGAAGATGAAAAAGAGCTAAAAATTAGCTATTATTTATCTGACTCAAGCCGCAAAGATTTTGTTTTAGATAAAAAATACGCCAAAACAATCAAGGCTGATATTTTAAATTTAATTGAAGGTAATGATTTCGAACTGACTAAAATAAAGAAGCAAACCGTTTATTACCAAAACAAAAAACTTATTTCCGAATTCCTTTTATCAGTCGTTCAAATTGGAAAGACTGAAAAAATAATTTTTGATTTTAAAAAAAGAGAAAATTCAAAAACTTGGCGCCTCTCAGAAACCGGAATGAAGAAAGAAGATCGTAAAAATTTAATGACTTTAATAAGAAAAGAACGAGGTTTAATTATTCTTTCTGGGCCAAAATCTTCTGGGAAAACTTCAACTTTATTAGCCCTCTTCAACGAGTTAAAAGAGGCTGATAAATCAATCTGCTTAATTGGTGGGACTAAGGAAGCTGACGGTTTAATGAGAATGGAGTTAAATAATAATGCTTTTGAACTAGCTCAAAAAGCTAATGTTGATGTCATCGCTGTTGACGAGATAAGAAATACAGCAGATTTAAGCGAAGTTTTTCGCCTTGCTACTTATGGAAAATTAATAATCATAACAATTGAGGCAGAAAATCTTAAACTTTTAGCTAAAAAAATAAAAGCTGTTTCTCGGTCGGATTTGGAAAAAATTAAATTAATTAAAATAATAAGTTTTCAAAAACTTGCCAAACTTCGTCGCTTGATAAATAATAAAAAAGATAAACGCCAAGAGATTGCCCGCTTTAAATTTTTGACTTTCAAACAATAGCCCATAAACACTCTAATACCATGCTAAAGATTGCTTGTGTTATTCCCGCCTGGAATGAAGAAAAAAATATTGCTCAGGTTATAAAAAATGTCCGTCCTTTTGTTGATAAAATTATTGTCATAGATGACGCCTCAAAAGACGCGACTTCTAAACTAGCGGAAGAAGCTGGCGCTTATGTAATAAGACATCTAATCAATCGCGGCCAAGGAGCAGCACTGCAAACCGGTAATGATTACGCTTTAAATCTCGGGATCGATATTATTGTTCACTTCGACGGCGATAATCAATTCTTAGCTGAAGAAATTAAAGATATGATTGCCCCAATTATAAAAAACGAAGCTGATATTGTTTTTGGATCGCGTTTTTTAGAAAAAAAAGCAAATCTACCTTTATTTAAACGGCTAATAATTTATCCACTAGCTCAAGCTTTTACTCGCCTAATTTTAGGAATAAAATTAAGTGACCCTCAAAACGGTTTCAGAGCTATGACTCGTCAAACAGCGGAAAAAATTAGAATAATGAATAGAGAAATGGCTCATAATAGTGAAATCCAAACTAAAGCCTTTAGCTATAAACTGCGAGTGGCCGAAGTACCGATTACCGTAATCTATCACCACTTTGGACAAAAACTAAGCGGTGGTTTTAAAATAATTAAAGATCTTTTTATCTATAAATTAAGTAAATAAAAATATGTTGCCACAACAAATAATTGCCCTTCTTATCATTTTAATTTTTGTCATAAAACTCTTTACACAAAAAAAGAAAGAAATAATAAATCAAACAGAATTTTTTTCTTGGTTAATTTTTTGGTTCATTGCCGGCCTTGCTATAATTTTCATTAAAAATATTGATGGCTTTTTAGCTGAACTCGGCGTTAGCGCCAGTGGTATAAATTTCTTATTTTATATTGGTGTTTTAATTCTCTTTTATTTTATCTTCCGTTTACGCTTAATCATAGCGAAACTTGACCGTCAATTAACTGATTTAACCAGACATGTAGCAATTAAAGAAGCGGAAAAGAAATATCAAAAATAAAAATCAAAAATAAAGAAATCCCTGATTGCTAATATTGATAATAAAGCTTTTATGAATAGCCAGCCTGAATTTAAAAAATTAAAAATTGCTAATATCGTTTGCGCCTTCCCGCCCTATAAAGGAGGAATTCCTAATAGCGCTAAACAAGTCGCCGAACTTTTAAGCGATAAATTTGAAGTAGAAAATTTTCATCCCAACAATTTAAAACCTTTACTTAGACGCGGTCACGGCGCCTTTGCTCCTGGGCTATTTTTTAAACTAAGAAACTTTGATTATATTTATCTCCACTACCCTTTCTTTGGCAGCGCTGAGGTTGTTTGGTTTTTTAAATTATTTTACAAAAAACCGAGACTAATCATCCACTATCATATGGATGTAAAAAATCTTAAATTTGCCGAAAAACTTTTAAGTTTTCCGAGTCGTTTAATTTTAAAATCGTTATTAAAACAAGCCGAATTAATTGTCAGTGCTAGTTTTGATTATGTAAAAAATAGTAAAATAAAAAACTATTACAATTTAAGACCTGATAAATTTAAAGAAATCCCTTTTGCCATTAATTTAGAAAAATTCAAGCCCAAGGAAATAAAAAAAGCCGGTGGAGCTGGCTTAATTGCTAAGGCTAAATCCTTTGTTAATTTTGTTAACAATCAATTTATTAAAAAAGATAAAATAGAGTTTATTTTTGTTGGCGGTCTTGATGCCGCTCATTATTTTAAGGGCTTAGAAAATTTAATTAAAGCCTTAAGCTTTACTCCTGGTAACTGGTCTTTAAATATTATTGGCGATGGCGACTTAAGAAAAAAATACGAAGAAGATGTTTATAAAGTTGGATTAGAGAAAAAAATATTTTTTAAAGGAAAGCTAAGTGATTCCGAATTAATTCGCGCCTATCAAGACGCTGACTGCTTAATTCTTCCTTCGGTTAATAATAATGAGGCTTTTGGTATTGTTTTAATTGAGGCGATGGCCTGTGGCTTAACTTTAATTGCCTCAGATTTACCAGGTGTTAGAAGTGTTTTTACAAATGAAAGAGAGGGTTTATTAGTTAAGCCGGGCGATGTACTTTCTTTAAAAGAAGCTTTAGAAAAAATTATTAATGATAGGTCTCTAAGAAAATCAATGTCTTTAGCGGCTCGAGAATTAGCAACTAAAAAGTATTCCGAAGAAAAGATGAAAAGTAGATTAGAAGGATTATTTAAATCTTAATTATGAAAATAGCTTTAGTTCACAATTTATACGAGCCCTACGCTAAGGGTGGAGCGGAAAAAGTTGTTAAAGAAATGGCGGAAAAACTATCATCACTTGGCAATGATATTTTTATAATTACTACCGAACCAAAGAAAAAAAGATTAATAAAGTTTGCGACAGAAAAAGACGCTGCCTCAATAAATTTAGACACCAAAAATAATTTTAAAAAATACTATCTCCCCTCTTCATATTATAATCTTAGTGATATTCCCAAAGCTCTTCGTCTTTTTTGGCATCTAAATAATTTTTATAATCCTAAAAAAGAAAAAGCTATAGAAACCATATTAGGTAACGAAAAACCAGATTTAATAATAACTCACAATTTAATTGGTATTGGGTTTTTTATGACAAAAGTAGCCGAAAAATTAAAAATAACCCACGAGCATTTTCTCCACGATATTCAATTACTTCATCCCTCTGGCTTAATGATAAGTGGTAAAGAAGAAAAAGTAGATTCTCTTATTGCCAAGTTATATCAAAACTTAACAAAAAAATATTTTTTAAATTCGGAAAAAATTATTTCTCCTTCGTCCTGGCTTTTAGATGAACATCTAAAACGAGGATTTTTTGAGAATAAAGACACGGAAATAAGGCCTTTGAGAGAATTGGAAATTGAAAAACTTGAAACGGAAATTATGAATAAAGCTCAAGATAAAGGCGAAATTCAAGATCAAACCCCCGCCTCCAAAAATAACTTTCTCTTCGTCGGGCAAATTGAAAAACATAAAGGCATTATCTTTTTAATTAAAACTTTTAAACTTTTAGAAGATAACTCGGCTAGCTTGAGAATAGTTGGTAATGGCGACGACTTAAAAGAAGCGAAAAAGATTGCCGGTGATGATAAACGTTTTATTTTTCTTGGTCGCTTAAATTCGGAAGAAGTAAAGGCGGAAATGAAAAAAGCAGGAGCTTTAATTGTTCCGTCTTTATGTTACGAAAATTCGCCCACGGTGATTTATGAGGCTAATGATTTAAATTTGAAAGTCATCGCCGCAAATATTGGCGGCATCCCAGAAATTGTTAAAAAAAACGATTTACTTTTTAAGGCTGGGGATGAAAAAGACTTGTTAGACAAATTAAAAAGGAAGTCTTAGTAGACTTCCTTATATAATTTTAAAGCGGCTTTTTAAATTTTTTGGCTAAATAGGCTAAATAGGCTAAATATGCCTATCAAAAATATCACTCCGCATAAATAAAGATACGCATACGGAGACATCTCTATGATTTTATCAAAAGCAATTTTTGCTAATGTTCCGAAAATTAAGATAAAGATCAAAAGTCCAACAGCTAATGTTTTAGATTCTGACATTTTTATGATGCCGTAAAATATCATAATTATAGCGCTGATGCAAATAATTATTATATTAGTAAGTGATAAAACATCGCTAAAAATTAACACAGCAACAAAAACCAGTGTGATTCCTATCCCGGAAAAAATAAGCGCGAAGGCTTTTTTCATATTCCGTCTGTCAAGTAATTCTGTCTTAGCATCAGTACTTAACTTAAGTCTGTGATTAACACCTTCGAGAGCATCCCTAACTTTATCTAATTCCCTCTGATAATCAGAGATTTCTTTTTCCGTCAATGGTTGTTTATACATAAACATTTCTACGTAAAACACCATGCCAACGACAAATACAATCACCAAATAACTAATAGTTGTTTCCATTTTTTCCCTCCTATTTTTTTAAGTTTATAATTTGATTAATTGCTAAATTTACCTAGTTTTAGATAAAATCAGCAATTAACCAAATTTAACCTTATTTGTCAATGTTCTCTCTTACAATATTAATCTTAACATGTAATAATTATACCATGCTTTATACAAAAAGTCAATAGGTGCGCTAATATGTACACACATATGGTGGTTTTCCAATTAAATAAAATTAGAGTTGTGCTCCAGTCTCATCTCCATTTCCATCCCCTTCTTCCCCGAGCCAGAAATCTAAAAACATCTCCCAATCATCAGCAATTTTTGGATCAAAGGCGTAAGCTTGGCGCAAATACTGCGCCGACAAATCATTCTCGCCCATAATCAAATAAATCTTGGCGACATTAAGAAAAGTCTCAGCATCATTTGGATAAAGGACGGTTAATCTTAAAGCAAATGTTATAGCTCTCTCAAAATCACCCTCATCAACTAAATAACCAATTGAAGAAGTAAGAAATTGAGAAGAACTAATACTAGAGGCTCCATTTAAATCAATACAACTATTAAGCGCTTCCTTTAAGCCGTCTTGAACTTGTAAATACATATAAAACTGAGCCAAGCGACAATAACCTTCATAATACTTGTCATTTAAACTAATTGCATATTCTACAGTCTCAATTGCCGCATCATTCTCTCCTCTAGTTAAAAGCATCTGTGCCTTAACTAAATAAACCGGTGCCCTTCCTGGACTCGCCTCAATCGCATACTCAATCGCCTGCATCGCTAAGCTTGAATAAAAATTAGCCTTTTCTAAATTATCATTCCCATAAAAACGAGCAGCAACATCAGCCACTTGCGAAAGTTGCATCTGCATTAAACTATCATAAGGATTATACTCAACATTCTTCTGTGCCAAGCCAATAACAAATTCAATAATTTCATCGGCACGAGCGGGCTCTAAAGTTTTAAGTTGTTCCCAATTTGAAGTAAATAAATTAATAACCACAACCCGCGCGTCTCTTTCCAGGGGATGGTCTTTAAGGACTTCTTGAAACATTTTATAACTCGCCTCAGCTTGCCCGCTTAAACCTAAAGAGTAGGCTTGAATGGCGCCCTCTAAAGTTCGCTTTGGTTTCAAATTAAAGTTAGCCGTAAAAATATAAGCAGATAATAATAAAATTATTAACAAGAAAACTTCAGTTGATTGTTTTTTTAGATAAATCTTAGAACTAGCAACAGTCTTAATTTCGGAAACCCCCTCAATAACACCTCGATCCTCTCTTTCACTTCGTAAATAATAGATAAACCCTAAAATAATCATCATCCCAAGATAGGTAACAAAAGAATCAAAAATTGCTAAATTTTGGATAAAGTAAGCCGCTAAAAGTGAGATTATGATAATTATTTCTAAATTTCTTCTTTGTTTCAATTCTCTTAAAGCAACTCTATAACCATTAGCTTTTAGTTCCGAAAATAAATAAAATAAGGCGGCCACAAAAATACTAAGATAAGCCAATAAACCAACCGTTCCGGTAGTAGAGGCAATATCAATTAAATTATTATGGGCTCTATCAAAATAAGTTTCAGAAGTCGTATAATTAAAAAATCTTGAATCAAAATGACGATCAAAAATTATCGCATAATTTCCAAAGCCGGTACCAAAAATCGGATGATTTTTAAAATCCTTAGCTGCGCCTTCCCAAGAAATTAAGCGAGTTTGAAAAGTAACTTTTTGCGGAGTTAAATTTCTTAGAAAACTCTTTTGAAACCAATCGGCTTGATATTGAGAAAAAAGTCCAACCACAGTAATAACGGCAATAATAAAAGTAATTAAAGAAAGGCGTCTAATTTTTTTTCTCTCATGTAAAACGCCAAAGAGAAAAATTAAAAGCATCAAGCTTAAAAACAAACCAATAATCGCCCCTGAAGTTCGACAAATCCAGAATTCCCAAAGCATAATTAAAATCGGAACAATATAAGCAAGACGCCAAAGTTTATGTTGCTCGCGGAAAAATAAAATTATGGCAAAAAAAATGTTAAAAATTAAATAACCACTAACATAAGCCGTGTTACCAATTGTACTAAAACGTTGTTCACCAAAAATTCCATTTAAACTAACAACCGTCGCTACTATAACTGAAGTTAAAAGCAAAATTTTATAATCTTTCCAAGAGCGGAAAGTTGAAATAAGCATCAAGAAGAATAGAAAGAAATGAAAAACATGAAAAAAGCCAAGCATTCGTTCGGCGTCGCCCCAAAGACTTAAAGCCGGATCAACACTAACGACGACCGACATCAAAATTGCCACAAAATAAGCAACTAAACCATAAGTTATCAAATTTTTCTTCGGCCGATATTTAGGAAATTTCAAAATAAAAACCAACCAAAGAGCAAATAATAATTCAATTAAAATATTAAAAGCAAATTGTTTAGAAGTTATGTAAGGAAAAAGCAAGGCTTTAAAAACAAAGAAAACAATAAATAAGGAGGCAATTAAACCAAACTGAATTAAACGCAAATAAGTCTTTTCATTCATATGTTTTGTAGAATCTAATTAATTATTTTTTTGTAAAATTTATCCCTAACTCATTCTTCTGTTTTTCAGAAATAACCGAAGGCGCGTTCATCGTTAAATCTTTACCATCACTAGTTTTAGAAAAAGGAATAACTTCACGAATACTTGGTTCATTCTCTAAAATCATCATTAAACGATCAAAGCCCCAAGCAATTCCCCCATGAGGCGGAGCGCCAAACTTTAGAGCCTCTATCATATGACCAAAATTTTGCTCTATTCGCTCGTCGTTATAACCCATAATCTCAAAAGTTTTTTTAAGAGCTTCTGGTTTATAATTCCTCAAACTTCCACCACCAATTTCAAAACCATTTAAAACCACATCGTATTGAGTAGTTAAAATAAGAGCGATATCTTCTTTGTTCATAAACTTTTCCATATACTCATCTTTCGGTTTAGAAAAAGGATTATGGGTAAAAGTCCATTCAGCTACTTCATCAACATTTTCCTCTTCTGGCTTTTCAAACATTGGAAAATCAACAATCCAAAGAAAAGCTAATAAATTAGGGTCATTTTTATCCCCTCTAATATCTGGTCTATCAGTCCCATATTTTTCCAGCGCCTCTTTATAAGTAATTCTCGGGAAAGGAATAGTTTGAATTTTTTTCTCCGGATAAAATTTTTGAACTATAGCGATTAAAAGTTTTTCATTTAAATTAATAACCTCCTCCTCACTAACAAAAGACATTTCCAAATCAAGTTGGGTAAATTCTGGTTGACGATCCCCGCGAGCATCCTCATCGCGCATACAGCGAGCAAATTGAAAATATTTTTCTAAACCAGCAACCATTAATAATTGCTTGTATTGCTGAGGGGATTGCGGTAATGAGAAAAAATTACCAGGCATTAAGCGACTCGGAACAACATAAGAACGAGAGCCTTCTAAAGTCGGGGCTGAAAGTAGTGGAGTTTCAACTTCAATAAAATTTTCGTCGGCTAAATAATTACGAACAAAGTTCTGAACTTTAAATCTATTTTTTAGATTTTTTTGCATTCTCGCATTACGCAAATCAAGATAGCGATATTTAAGACGCAAGGGCTCATTGATTAAAATTGTATCTTCGCTTAAAGGAAAAGGAAGAACTGAACATTCGTTTAAAACTTTTAAAGCTAAAACTTCTAATTCAATATCACCATTTAAAATATCTGGCTTTCTTTGTTTTTCTGGCCTTTCATTAACTTTAGCTTCAACCTCAACCACAAACTCGTCCCTCAAAGTCCCGCCAATTTCAATTGCCGCGCTACCTGGTAAAATAATACCTTGAACAACACCACTGATATCACGAAAATCTAAGAAAATCATCTTCCCTTGATTGCGACAAGAATTAACCCAAGCCTTAACAACAACTTCCCCCCCTTTCTTGGTTGGCAAGTCTTTAATATAAGTTCTGTTATTCATAATTTAAAAATTTTAAAACCAAGGTTTTGCTAAACAATTTATAATACTAAAATTAAAATATCATTATCTTTGCTAAAAAGCAATTTATTCCGCCCTTAAAGCTTCAACCGGGTCAAGTTTTGAGGCTCTTCTCGCCGGTTGAAAACCGAATAAGAAGCCACAAAGCAAGGAAAAAATAAAGGAAATTATAATCCCTTCTAAGGGGAAAATAAAATCAAAATTAATACCAAAAGAAGCAGCCACTAAAGCTAAGCCATAAGCGCCAGCAATTCCAATTATAACCCCTAAAAACCAACCCCAAAAAGTAATTAGAACTGACTCAATTAAGAATTGCCAAGTAATATCGCTACCCGTGGCTCCTAGAGCCTTTCTTAGGCCAATTTCCGGTGTTCTCTCAGTCACGGTGACATACATAATATTCATAATACCCACCCCGCCAACTGCTAAAGAAATTAAAACAATGGCTAAAAGTAAATAGGTAACAGCACTAGTAACAGTGCCTAAAGTATTAATAATCTCCTCCATCGTTGAGACGCGAAAGTCGTCTCTTTCTGGATCAGTAATTTCGTGACGGTCCCTTAAAATAAGTCTTATCTCTTCGGCGGTGTCATCACCAAGGCTAACGTCATTAAGTTGATGGGTAAAATACATTGAATAATCAACCCCTAAAATTCTTTTTTGTAAAGTTGTAACCGGAAGATAAACAATGTCGTCAAAATCAATAAAACCAAAACCGCCTTCAATTTTTTCTAAAACACCAATGACTCGAAAATTAGTCGTGCCAATTCTAACCGACTTACCAACTGCTGACTGATCACCAAACAGACTTTCTTTTAGAGCTCCTCCTAAAACCACGACGGTGGCCTGAGACTTATCTTCATTATCATCAAAAAAACGACCTTCTGCTAACTTAGTTTTCTTATCTATTCTTTGATAAGCTGGGCCAACCCCGAAAATCATAGTTGTTTTCCCTTCCTGTCCATAACTAACTCGACTTTGACCAATCGAGGCGGCATAACTTTCTTTAATATTTGCTAGCTTATTAATCTCCTCCATATCAGAAATTTTCAAACTTGTAACCTCTCCCGAGCTCGGACCATTAGTAGAGGGGACTTTTATTTCTGTTTGAATAATATCGCTGCCATAAGAATCAATTTCGCCATTTATCAAAGAACTTAGGGCCTCGCCAGCTGAAAAAACAATCACAATTGAAGCGGCGCCAATAACAACGCCTAAAACCGTCAAGCTTGTGCGCATGATATTAAGCTTTAAAGAGCGTAGAGCAAGTTGGAAGGCGATTAAAAATTTCATAATTTATTCATATCTTAACGCGTCTATCGGATCTAAACGACTAGCTTTCGCCGCTGGATAAAGACCAAAAATAATACCAATTAAAGAAGATAGTCCAATAGCAATAATAAAAGAAAGGGCTGAAACCAAAAAATCCCAATCATAACCTAAAGACTGAACAACAGTGGCGATTAAAAAGGCAAATAAAACTCCAAAAAATAAACCAATTAAGCCACCGATTAAAGTTAAAGCAACGGACTCAAAAAGAAATTGCTGACGAATTTGATAATTTTTCGCTCCAATTGCTTTGCGTAAACCAATTTCCCTTGTTCTTTCTTTAACGCTAACTAACATAATATTCATAATGCCAACGCCACCAACTAAAAGTGATAAAGCGGCCATCGCTGCTAGAAAATATTTTAAAGCATCGGTAATAGTAGTTACTAAATTTAAAGCATCGCGAATACTACGAACTGAAAAATCATCATCAGCCGGGTTATCGATATTGTGGCGCTCTCTTAAAGTAGCTCTAATGTCTTCCATTGCAAAATCGATATTAGCGACATCATCAACTTTAACTCGAGCCATGCTTAAATAATTAACGCCAGCTAAAACTTTTTGAGCAAATTCAAGTGGAACTAAAACTAAATTATTAGGATCAGAAAAACCACTCTTACCTTTTTCTTTTAAAACTCCAATTACTTCAACCGTTTGATTTTTTATTTTCATTTTTTGACCAAGAGGATTATTATCGCCAAATAATTCTTGGGCCACAGTCGGACCGATAACTGCTAGACGAGAAACAGAATCCATTTCATCCTGACTTAAAAAACGACCTTGATCAATTTCTCCTTTTTCAATTTCAAAATAATCACCAGAAACACCGCTAATACTAGCGTCATAAACTTGGTCGCGCCAATAAAGCGGGGCGTTAATATCATAATAAGCCATCGCATATTGTAAATTTAAAACATTTCGTTTTTCTCTTAAAGCATCAACATCCGATTTTTTTAAACTTGTTACTTTAACACCAAAAACTGAAGCGGGTGGACCTTTTTCATCCGAAGCGCCTGGTAAAATTCCAATTAAATCGGAACCAAAAGAATCGAGTTGACCTAAAATTAATGATTGAGCCCCAGCACCAAGAGACATAATTAAAACAACAGCGCCAACCCCAATCATAATCCCGAGCATAGTCAAAAAACTCCTAGTCTTATTACTAAGCAAAGCGCGAGCGACAATATGTAATAGTTGTTTAAATTCTTCCAACATTTTATTTAAGAAGACTTCCCTCTATTTAACAAACTCGCTTTATTTAACGAGTTCGCCTTCTTTAGCGAAGCGACGATTTTTGACTAGTTCATCACTTAAAATTTCTCCATCTTTAACCCGAACAATTCTTTTCGCATGTTCAGCGGTAAAAGTTTCGTGAGTGACTAAAATAATAGTTACGCCTTCATTATTTAATTCCTGTAAAATTTCCATTACTTGAGTTCCTGATTTTGAATCAAGATTGCCCGTCGGTTCGTCGGCAAAAATAACTGAAGGACTATTAACAAGGGCACGAGCAATTGCTACTCGCTGTTTTTCTCCACCAGAAATTTGATTAGTAAAATAATTTAAACGATGAGAGAGTCCGACGCTAGTTAAAACCTTAGTCGCCTTCTCTTCCATATTTTTTTTATCCTTAGAATAAATTAATGGCAGTTTGACATTATCTAAAACCGTTGTTCTTGCAAGTAAATTAAAGGCTTGAAAAACAAAACCAATCTCAGCATTCCTTAAAGCGGCTAAATCATCATCGTTAATTTTAGTTATATCTTTAGCTTCAAAATAATAATTTCCCACACTCGGCCGATCAAGTAAACCGAGGATATGCATTAAAGTAGATTTTCCTGAACCAGAAGGTCCCATAATAGAAACAAATTCGCCCTCGTGAATCGTTAAATTTATGCCCCTTAAAACCTCTGTTTTAAGTTCACCTAAAACATAAGTCTTACCAAGATTTTTTATTTCAATTAAGGCTTTTTTCATATTATTTACCGTTTTCTTTAATGAAGGTAATTATTAAATCATCTGTATTAATTACTCCTTGAATTTCCGTTAAGCCATTATCGCCACGCAAGCCTTCTTCTATTTTAACTTCATCATAAACATCGCCACGTAAAACTCTAACAATTTTTTTGCCTTCTTTTTCAATTATTGCTCGAGACGGAACGCTTAAAACATTATCCTTACTATCAGTTGTAATCACGGTATTAGCTGTCATCCCTGATTTCAGAGATAAGCCACGAGCCTCAAGTAAAGCAGAAGTTTTCTCTAAATCAGAAAAAATAATTTTTACTTTATAATAAACAACGCCAGCAATTAAAGTTTGGGCTGGTTCAATAAAACTAACAGTTCCCTCTAAAGTTAGGTCATCAGAAAAAGCGTCAAGCGTAATTGCGACTGGGTTTCCCACTTTAACTTTAGAAATATTTGATTCAGAAATATCAACCTCAACTTCAAAACTATTATCAACCAACATTTTTACCATTGCTAAAGCCCCACCAGAAAATTGTTCCCCGGCTTTAAAATTTACTTCAGTAATAATTCCGTCCATTGTTGCCACTAAATTTGCATCACTAATTTGCTTATCAATATTTTCTAAAGCGGCTTGGGCTTGGCTAATTTGCGCATTAACTAATTGTAAATCCTGGGAACGAGCCGGGGCAACGGTATTATTGTATTGGGCTTGAGCTAAACTAACATTTTTAATGGCATTTTCAAGTCTAGCAGCAGCGGCCAGATGTTGTTGTTCAGCGCTAAGTTTTACATTACTAACATTATTTTGAGCCGCTAAAATAGCATTACTTAAAGAGCTCTTGGCCTGGTCAAGCGAACTTTGAGCGGCAGCCATCCCCGTTTCATAATTTAAATAAGCGTTTTTATAGGCTTGAGTCGCGCCTTCAAGAGCACTGGAAGCAGCGCTAATTTGAGCGCTTTGAGAAATTATCAAGGATTTATAAGCATCAAGCTCGGCTTGAGAAAAAGAAGAGCTGGTAATTGTATTTTCAAGCATTAAATAAGATAAATCTAAAGCGGCCGAAGAATTAAATAAAATACTTGCTAATGATTCAGCCGCAGGAATTAAATCAGCTTTCGTTTCTGAAGTTCTTGCTTTTAAAAGTAAAGTTTCAAAAGCCGGCAAAGAATCAATAATTCTATTTTTTGCATTTTCCGTTTGACTTTTATAAGTTGAATTTTTAACACTTAAAATGTTTTTTACATCATCATCTTCAAAAATTTTATTAATATTATCCATCGCGACTCTAACCGTTAAAAGTTTATCACTTAAAACCAAAACCAAAGACCCCTTAGAATTATCAATCGTTTTTAAATAAGTTTTTTCCGAATTAGATAAAGATGTTTCTGCCGTTAAAACCGCTTGACGAGCGGCTGGCATAGAACTAGGATTAGCAGCAATTAAATCTGCATAAGTTTTTTCGGCTTGGCGAATATTTTCATTAACGGTTTTAATTGTTTTTTCTAAATCAAGACGAGCTGAAGCTTCAGCTGATTGAGCCTGTTCCAAAGATCGTTTAGCCACACTAACTGTTTCAAAGCTCGCTCCGCTTGAGGTTTTAGAATAATTAGCTTGAGCAATACTTAAAGCCGCTACCGCTTCTTGGCGCCTTAGAACTAAGGAGCTTGAATCAAGACTAGCAAGAACTTGTCCGGCTTTAACTTCGTCACCAACTTTAACGGCGACACTTTCAATCTTGCCGACACTTAAAAAATCCAAAGAAATTTCTTCAATCGGTTTAATTGTTCCCGTTTCACTAACAGTTTGAGTTAAAGGGCCGTAAGTCGCAGTCACAGTTGTATATACTGGCGCTGGTTTTTTGGAACTTATTAAAACAACAATAATAATTATTGCTAAAATTGGTAAACCAAAATATAAAAGCCTTTTTTTTGCTTTTTTCATAATATAGTAAATATAAATTTTATTAAAATGAACATCTAGATTATAACATTTTTATAACGAAAAAACAAGACTGTATTTAAAAATAAAAAAAGCTCAGTTTTAATTTCTGAGCTTTGAATAGCTTTAAATAAAAAGACTTTTAATTATTTTTTTATCTAGCCCAGATTAAAATTTGACGAGAGCGCATTAATTTATCGTACTTTAGTCTTAAAGCACGACGGTCACGGGAAGAGTCGCGGCTAGCGATTTGGATTTGTTTTTTCTGGCTTGGGAAGATTAAGTTTAACATATGTTTTTAAATTAAATAATTAATAAATTAAATTTTTTTAAATTCTCACTAAATCACGAACTACTTTAACAACAATTCCTCTAACCTCAACTTCTCTTCTAAAAATCGGTTCATAATTAGGGTTAGCCGGTTGCAGTCTAATTTTATCCTTTTCTTTATAAAATCTTTTTAAAGTCGCCTCGTTATCATCAATAATCGCGACAACAGTATCACCATTACTCGCCCAGGACTGTTTTTTTATAATTAATAAATCATTCTCCAGTATTCCCTCCTCAATCATAGAATCTCCTTTGGCCCGAAGAGCATAGAGATCAGAGATATTAAATCTTTTATCTTGAGTAATCTCAATTTCCCGACCAGTTTCTTCTAAGGCTTCTAAAGGTTCTCCGCAAGCAATAGTTCCGACTAAAGGCACGGACATAGAAGCGCCAAATTTCGCTTTTATAAGTTCCAAGCTTCGAGCCGAGCCCTTAACTCTTTTAAGAAAGCCTTTAGTAATTAAATTGGAAATATGTTCGTGGATAGTTGAAACAGCAGAAATTCCTAAAGCATCTTTTATTTCATTAAGCGAAGGAGCGTAGCTAAAATCTCTTTCATATTCAGAAATAAAGTCAAATACTTCTTTTTGTTTTTTAGTTAATATCGCCATATTTACTTAATAATTTATTGATAATATTATTATAACCGAAACTAAACCGAAAGGCAAGGCCTAGGCTGTGGATAACTAAAAAAGAAGCTTATCTTCCTTGGTTCAAATATGGAAAGACATTTCTTTACTAGTTGGATTTCCTACGGAAACCAACAATCGTTCAGAAAATGTCTTTCCATATTTGAACTTAAAAAGACAACTAGCTTCTTGTTTAAATTTTTTAAATTATAAACCTATTCCCTCTAAACTCTTAATCGCTTCTTCTGCTTCCTGGCTTAAAGCCTTACTCCCTTTTAATTTTAAAGCCTGTGCTTTTAAAGAATTAAGTAAACGGCCATAAATTTTATTTTCCAAATCACTAACCTCATTATTTTCTTTTTTAAGTTCAGTTGCTAAATGAGATAGATCCAAACTACTTAAAGAGAGATAGAAAGTCGGAACATTCTCAAAAGAGGCCAATTTTAATTCTCCATCAATAAAAGTTGCGCCATATTTTATCTCTGCTCCGCCCGAAGCGCTAACTTTTTTCATCTTTTCTTTTTTCTTTGCCTCAGAATAATAACCCTGCATATCATCAACAACTTCATCAAAACCACAAATAACCGCTCCACTCTCTTTATCAATAATAACATTATCAATACCGTTGCAATAATCATCATATTCCGAAGCTCGGGCGACAATAAAACGCTCACCTAAAATTTTATCAAGCATTAAAGTTAAAGCTAACTCCGCCACGCTTCCCGAGGCTTTTTCCTTTCCGATCCGCCAAGCCTCAATATTCATTCCCTTTTCCTGGGCCCAATTATTTTCCAATTTCAATACTAAATTATTATCTTTCTCCGCTTCTTCTCCGGAAATTAAAATGCGACCCTCGGGATCTAAAAAATTCTTATTATAGATATCATTTATTTTTTCTGAACGACGAGCAAGACGGCTTTTTAAATAATCAACAAAAGTTTCCGGTCGTTCCGGCTTTTTAAATTTATCTAAATCAATTTTCACTCCAGGTCGGGCACCAGGTAAGTATTCAATGTTCATAGTTTTAGTTTTTATTTTCTATCATTTACATTTTAATCCTATCATTTTGACAGAATTAGGACAAATTTTTAGTTTTAGCTTGAAAGAAGTTCCTTTTTTTATTAAGTGAACTAGCCCAAACATCGAATAATCAATTTTAATATCTCTAAATATTCTAATTTATTAATTCTTATAATTTTACGCCTTAGTCTTTTACTACTGAAAACCCTGAGTTGAGATAAAATAACCGATCCAAAATTAGGAGTTTTTAAATCATAGTAAAAGACACTCTCTTTAATTTTAGAAGTTAAAGGGATAGTAATTATTAAATCTTTATTAAACTTTTTTAAAATTAAAACTGGTCTTTCAAAATCATTATTTTTCCCATCCTCCTCACTTCCAACATTAGAGCCGATACTAGCCCACCAAATCTCCCTTTCTTTAAAAAATCTTGGATATTTATTAGAGTTATTTATTTCAATTTTCTTCTTAGACCATTCTATTATATCCAAATTTTTTCTATTTTTTTGATTTATTTTTTCCATAAATTATTCACTTGATTTTTTAAAATAATTTTGCTATAATAACTTTACATGTTATAGAAATATAACCCTGAGGATTAGTTTTACTGGTCCGATAGACAATGTTTAGTCGCCTAGCGCCTAAACCCCGAGGAACTCTTTTTTCCCAAAAAGAGTTCCGTTTTTTTATTAAAAAAAGCTATCAAAAGATAGCATAAATTCCCTCAAGAAAACTTAAAAGAGTTATAAAATAAAGATAAAGTCTTTAATCACCGATGTTTTTGCTTTATAAAAATTCGTTTTAACTCTTAAAAGAAACAATTAATTCACTTTCAAGAGCCTTAGCGACTTTTCCTAAAAAATTTAAGCTAAAGTTTTGATGACCAGCCTCAAAGCGAGCAATATTACTTTGAGTTGTCCCGATTTTTTCTGCGAGTAAAGCCTGGCTCATTTTTCTCGCTTTTCTAAGTTTTATTATTTCATAAGAAACAGAAAGCTTTAAACCGTATTCATCAAAATCTTCTTTAAACTTTTTATTCTTAAGCTTTTTTTCTAAAACTGAATCCAGGTCAATCGCTTTAATATTTTTATTTTTCATATATTTGCAAATTATTTAAACAATCATAATAATTTAACTCTGCTTTTCTTATTTCTCTTTTCGGTGTTTTATTGCTTTTTTTCAAATATCCGCTAAGAATGATAATCACCTTATTTAAAACCAAAAAATAGAATAAGCGATAATGGTTATTAGAGAAATCAACTCTTAGCTCTCTAATCTTGCCCTTTATATGACGAGCATAGGGTTCATCTAAATAACCTTTATTTTCTCTTAAATAATCTAAATATTTATAAATCTTAGCTTGAATTTTAAGGTCAAGAGATTCTATAAATTCAAAAACCTCACTTTTATAAGTTTTACTATTACAGTAAAACTTAATTTTATATTCTTTATTATATATCATATATGATATTAAGTCAATAATGATTAAACTAACCCTCTTTTTTAAACCCTTCGAATTCAATGGGTTTAGAACTTTAATTTAATCATTTTAACAAATAGTATATGAAAAAATTTTAAATAGAAAATAAACAAAAAATAAATAAAGAAAAGAAAAAGCGCGACTTTTTCAATAATCGCGCTTTTTGTATTTAGTAAATTTAATCAATTCCGCACCCAACCAACAATCTTCTACCAACCCCCGCCGCCACCACCGCCGCCACCGCCTCCAGAGGAGCCAAAACCGCCGGCACCGCTTGAGGTGCTACTAATATGACTTGAGATATCACTTGAGAGGCCGCCGATAACAGAATTTAGGGCGTTAAAATCACTAATCATTATCGCGCCGGCCATGAAGCTAAGGTGATGATTATTTAAATAATCTTCGCCGTAAATATTTTTTATATTATTTAACCACTCCTTAGTAATACCAAATTGAATAGCGTAGGGCAGATATTTTTCCATTATTCCCTCTTTTTCATAAAAACGAGAGCGGTATTTCTCGGCCGTTGTCATATACAATTTAAAACCTTCTATTTTATGTCTTAATTCCGCTCCCTTGAGAGTTAAAGTATGAAGCGTTAAAGCACCAAAGATGAAAAAACTAAAAGAGGAAAGACCGACTATAATACTAATATCCATCAAGACAAAAAAGAGAACGATGCCAATAATACCCATCGCCATCCCAATAAAAAAACTTTTTTTATTTATAATTTTTCTAGCGCGTAAGTCCTCTGAGACGGAGTAAAATATTTCGTCTAATTCTATTCTACTTTCCTTCTTTAATTTACTCAGCTTAATTTCATCATCGTAAGAAAAAATATTTTCAAATAATTTTTCTTCGGCTTTATATAAATCTTGAGTTTCTTTATTTGCGTTAATAAATTTATAATCGGTTTTAGAGAAAATTCCTTCTTTCTCAATTTTTTCTATCTTCAAATAACCTTTAACCGCTAGGTTAATTATTGTCGCCGGTATTGAATTTTTACTCCGCCGACCTCTATTTAATAAAGAGCCAATTTCTATTGGACTCAAGCCTTCTGGCGGCTCATACTCGGCGATTAAGGGCTTATTTATTCTCGGGTCTCGGCCAAATTTAAACCAAACAGAGAAAGCTAGGATTAAAATTATTAAAGCAATAATATACTTAAGCATCGTTTTATCAATTGCTATAATAAATTTTTGCCAAAGATTATATTGATAAGGGCTAACTATATCTTTAGGGAAAGTAGCGGATAAGGTTAAGCCAGCTCGCATTCTTATAACATTATTTGATCTAAATTCTAATTCATTATCATTTAACCAAATATAATCAAAGCCGTCTTTGCTTTTACTTCCTAACATCCCGGCATAATAATCAATATCTATATCTTCCTTCTTTATCTCTTGAGGAAATATAATTTTAGCCCGAAAATTATCAATTTCCATATTCCAGAAATTACCTAAAATATTCCAATATAATTCATCAAAGGAGTTTCTTTCGGTTCTTACAGCATTTTCAACTTTATATTTGATAACATAAGTATTTTCTCCCTTAACCTCAACATCCTCATCACCAATTTTATATGTTATTGTATCTAAATCTCTTTCCTTAGAATATTCATAAGCTTTATTATTTTCATCGGTAATTGATTTTAAAGTTGTTGGCAAAATATATTCCCCTTCTTCAGTTTTATATTTAGTCGGAAGCGTACGAAAAATTCCATGCTTATTCTCAAGATCGCCACAGTCAGCAATAATAATCTCAGTAATATCTAAACTTGAATCAAGATTTACTTTTATTTCCGTACTAAAATCTTTAACATACCAATCATAAACATAATCCCGCGCCGAGGATTGATTAGCGAATAACAAGAAGCTAAAAATGAAAATTAAAAAAACTTCCAGGAATCTAATTTTTTTAAGACTAAACATAAAATTTTAGAAATTAATTATGTCTTAATTTTAAACTTTTTATTAATATTAAGCAATTAAAGGATTTAATTATCACCTTTTATAAACATAATCGTAAAATAACTAGTTGAGCTAGGAACAGAAATTAACCCAGTTGCTTCAGCCTGATTAACATTAGCTACTATCTCCGTCTTATCGGCTCCTAGGCGCGTCGCCGCCGCCAAAACGGCCACGGCAGTCATCGGTGAATCGAGATGGTCATCATTGAAAGAATATAAGCGACTATAGTCGCGATCTAAAATAGCCTCTTTAGTTTTTATATCTTTTAAATTAGCTTGTTCAGTTGAAAGATAATGAGAAAAATCAATTGAGCCAATAATTAAAGTGCTGCCAGTCAAATCATTCGCTTTAATTCTATCGGCTAAAGAATCGCCTAATAAGAGAGCCTGTTCTTGTCGTAAATTGCTCTTTAAAATAATTGGCACAATTTTAGCATCTGGAAAATAATGTTTAACAAAAGGGACAAGAGCATAAATAGAATGCTCATTTAAAAAACTTTCCGACTCTAAAGAAGCTAGCTTTTCCTTAACAAGCCAATTAATCCAATCTTTGTCCGTCTCTACCGCTCCTAAATGTAAGCGATAATCTATGGCGCCAGTAATAGCGTCGGCACTACCACTATTTTCATGGTTAGGACCAATAATAATCACAGTCTTAATCCCTGGCCGACTAATTTCAGAAAATAATTCGGCGCTATACTCAGCTGCTAAATCATGATGAGGCGCAATCGCGGCAATAATTTGTCCATTGATTTTACTATCATTATTGCCTATCGCCCCTTCCTTCGCCGCTTGCTTCTCTAAAGCAGTATAAAATAAAGGCCAATTATAAGGCACGGGAATAGTTAAATTTTGACCCTGTCTTACCTCTAATTGCTTGCTAATATTTTTCACTTGCCTAGAAAAGTTATTAGAAAAATTATCAGAAAAGCTACCATCTAAAAAGAAATAAGCCAAAATACCGACAACAAGTAGTGTCGGTATTAAGAGTTTATCTTTGTTTTTTAGTTTTCCTTGCATCATTATATAGCTATTCTGTTGGCTTAATATTAATCTTGCCGCTTAGTGTAGAAAAACTTTTAACGCTAGGCGCTAAAGAGGACTGTAATAAAACCGGCTCAACAACATATTTTCCAGGCTGCTTAACTCTCGCAAAATAACTAAAATAAGCATCCGTATTACCAGCACACAAGTCATTCTTTTGCCAATCCTTACTAATAAAGAATTTAAGCTCCTGACCATTTATACTATATGGATAACGCAAGTGACAATCAGCCTTTAGACCCGGGTGATATGTCGAGGTTAAAATCTCCAAACCGCTAGGTAAAATATCAGAGACCTCATACCAGCCCGTTAAAGCTGTTTCGGAGAAATTTGGTGTTAATCTAATTTCAATAATATCAGACTCAGCAAATTCTTGAGATTCTCGCCCCTTCACAAAATATTTTTTTTGAATACTAATTGAGCTATCATTTGTTAATGATTCTGTCGGTATATCATAATAAGTTGTGGCCAATAATTTACCAGAGCTTCTGGTCACGGTGAGGTGCTTAAGTTGCTCGGAGCTAACGCTAAAAACATAGCTCTCTCCCAAGCCTAATTCCTTTTCTTTTTTTTCACCATCAAGCTCAATAACAAAACCAGTACGATCAGAAGGGGCGCTTACTACAACTGCTCGTAAATATAAGGCCCGCTCTAAAACCACCAAATTATCTTTAGGCGCATTATTAGCGGCATACTTCCAAAATTTTTCTGCCTGCACATCTTTTAAGCTAGCTGATAAAACAGCCATTAAAGCAGTAGCACTTGAATTCTTATCATTATCTTGCTCATCTACTTTCAAACGCGCATAATCATCAAATTGCTCAGCATGTTTTACTAAAAGTTCAGAATATAAATACCTCGCTAAAGTCTCGTCACCAATCGCTTGTGCTCCTAAAGCTAAATATAATTTTTCTGAAGCAGTTAATGTTTCTAAACGGCTAAATTCGCGCAAAGAAATAAGGACCGGCTCCTCTAAAGCCGCTAACCCAGCCAGGACTAATACTAATTCTTCCTGAGAAACTTTTTCAGAATTATAAATCTGATAAAAATATTTTTTTAGACCACTGCGATCAAACATATCCGGAGCCACCATCGCTGCTAAAGCAGATAGGCGCGGATCGGCACTAGAATATGGTAAGAGCGAAACTCCACCTTCATCCGTCTGATAAACTTTTAAGTCTGAAAATGGCACTTCTCCGTCAAGACCATATAAGCTTGATAAAATATCTAAAGCAATAACGGCCGATAATTTTTGATCAAGTCGTGCGCCACCACCATAACTTAAATTGCTAACTTCTGGGTAATAACGACCGCGATTAGCATCAAGTAAAACTACTTGGGTAAATCCATCTTCTCCGCCAGCTAATTTAGTGCTGGTTGTAACTTCCTGAGATTGTTGCTTGCGCTCCTTAAGACGTGAATTAATAACAGAAAATTTCTTAACAACTGCGTCTTTTTTATTTTCAGTCTCAGCACTAACCCTAAGCTCAAATGTGCCTAACTTAAGTTCACCAAGCGAGAAATGAACGGGAGTAAAGGCAAGCACTTCACGACTTGATTTTTCTAAGTTAAGGGAAGATGATTCTAAGGAAATAATAGCCTTTTCATTTGCTAATAAATTACTACCAAAAACTCGCGCTTTAGCAATCGGTTCATCACCCACTAAGAATTCATTAATTAAATTGCTTTCTACAAAAAATGGTAAAGTTGCAATAATATTTGTCGTGGTTGCGCCGGCCTTTAAGTCATCGGAAATTGCCTGAACACCTAAACGCCAAGAAGTTATGTTATCAGGTAATTTAAATTTAGCTGTGGCCTCGCCGTTATTATTAGTTTCTACTTGACTAAACAAGGCAATGTCGGGAAAATCTGAACGATCACCGCCACCACCGCCACCGCCCTTTTCAGCCCCGCCTCCAAAAGTAAGATTAGCGTGGGTAAAAGAAGTAAAATTAAGTCCGGCACCAACCGATGCATAAATATTACTAAGTGGAGACATCTCTGAAATACCATCAAGCGCCCCCATAGCTTCATCAACCGCGCTTAAATTAACTCGTGCCTTAATACCACGCCCATCTTTATCATTAACTATTAATTTAAGGTTTACTTCTTCGCCAGGTTTATAAATTGCCTTATCTGTTTCTGTAAAAATAGACAAACTTCTTTCATCTTGAGCATAATCAATATGGAGCCCGCCTAATTCACGATAAGCCTCACCATCAAACCAAGCTGCATTTATAAAAACATTAGGAATATCTTGCTCGGAAAAATTAAAATTAAAACGAGAATCAGTAGTGACCTGATAATTGCGCAGACCGGATTGTAGAGTAAGAAAAAGATAGCGACCCTTAGGAGGTACCGGTAAACCGTCATTATCTTTTAGCAATAATTTTACCTCCTCCTTAATCTGATACCCATTTGAATGCTCCTCTTCTTCAGCTAAATAATAATACTTAAAGCGTGGATCATTTGCCTGTAAATTATAGGCGCTAACATATAGATTCCTCTTGATTACTGCTCCTAAGTTATCCGTTGCCGACAAAGTAATCTCATAAGAATACCTTGAGTCAACTGCTAATTCAAAAGAGCCAAAACCGTTAGCGTTAGTTACAAAAGTTTGTTCCGGCAAAACGCTCTCTTTTTTGTCATAGCTATAAGTCGGATAAGATACTTTATTAATAAAATCATAGTAGCTACCAGTTTGTCTAGAAATATATTCGGTCGCTATAATTTCTGCTTTAATTGTCTGGTTAGCTACTGGAGCTCCTTCCCAATTATTTCCCCGCTTACTTAAATCAACGTTATAAAGATTAGCGCTAACTAGAACCTTATTTTCTGTAGCTATACGTTCAGCTGATGATGTGCCAAAATTAACTCTGCTTCTAAAAACCTGAACACTATCACTAGCAGTGACATCACCTATTTCTGATGATTCGGGGGCGATACTAATACTGTCATAACAATACGGACTGGTTAAACTATTCGTGTTAAGACAACTCTTAGTAGAATCGTACTCTAAATTAATCCTACCTTTCATGTCAGTCGTAGCAGTTGAATTTTCACTATCACTACTAAAATCACGCTTTAGAGAAAAGCCTGTTTTAGCCAGAGGCGTGCCATCAAAAAATTTTACCTCAACATTATAATTAATTTTTTCAGCCACAAAAACTGCATCTCTTTCTGATTTAATAATTATTTGATAAGGCGGTTTCTGATAATTCTCAACCGTAATATAACGAGCGCCATATAAATCTTCACCATTTAAAGTTGCTTGAAACAAATGATAGCCCGGGCCAACCCCTGTCAAATCAAGTTCTCCTAAGAAAAAGCCCTGGCTATCAGTCCTAACTTCTGTCTGCGCTAGGACCATTGGCTCTAATCGGTAATCAAATGTTCTGTGATCAATGATACTAATAACTAAAGTTTGATTAGCAGTGCTAGTTGCTTGAGCTCTTGGCTTAGCAAAGCCCCAAAAATTTATTTTATCATCTGGGCGATATAAAGAGCGATCAGTATATAAATAGCTCCAATAATTATCTCTTGGATTCTTGTAATCACGATTATAGTGACTATCT